>NZ_JAFGYZ010000017.1:0-146959 GCF_017491585.1 Pseudomonas sp. 58(2021) | reverse complement strand
AGCCGTCCTGCATCGATTCGGTTTCGCGGTTCGGGCTGGACACCGAGCCGGAGTCGAGGTGGTCGCGACCGATCACGATCGGTGCCGACAGCTCGCCGCGACGGACCATTTCGTTGAACGCCAGACCGAGTTTGGCGCGCTGGCCCAGGCCGACCCAGCAGATCCGCGCCGGCAGACCCTGGAAGCTGATGCGCTCGCGGGCCATGTCCAGCCAGTTGTGCAGGTGCGCGTCGTCCGGGATCAGTTCTTTGACTTTGGCGTCGGTCTTGTAGATGTCCTGCGGATCACCCGACAGCGCCGCCCAGCGGAACGGGCCGATGCCACGGCAGAACAGCGGACGGATATAAGCCGGCACGAAACCCGGGAAATCGAAGGCGTTTTCCACGCCCTCTTCCTGGGCCATCTGACGGATGTTGTTGCCGTAGTCGAAGGTCGGGATGCCTTGCTTCTGGAAATCCAGCATGGCTTTGACGTGCACCGCCATCGACTGCTTGGCAGCCTTGATCACCGCCGCCGGCTCGGTCTTGGCGCGGGCGCGGTATTCGTCCCAGGTCCAGCCGGCCGGGAGGTAGCCATTGAGCGGGTCGTGGGCGCTGGTCTGGTCGGTGACCATGTCCGGGCGCACGCCACGACGGACCAGCTCCGGGAGGATTTCGGCGGCGTTGCCGAGCAGCGCGATGGAGATCGCCTTGCCTTCTTTTGTGTACTTTTCAATGCGCGCCAGGGCGTCGTCGAGGTCTTTGGCCTGCTCGTCGACGTAACGGCTTTTCAGGCGGAAATCGATGCTCACCTGCTGGCATTCGATGTTCAGCGAGCAGGCACCGGCCAATGTGGCAGCCAGCGGCTGGGCGCCGCCCATGCCGCCGAGGCCCGCGGTCAGGACCCAGCGGCCCTTCAGGTTGGAATCGTAATGTTGGCGGCCGGCCTCGACGAAGGTTTCGTAAGTGCCTTGGACGATGCCCTGGCTGCCGATGTAGATCCAGCTGCCGGCGGTCATCTGGCCGTACATGGCCAAGCCCTTGGCGTCGAGTTCGTTGAAGTGTTCCCAGGTCGCCCAGTGCGGTACCAGGTTGGAGTTGGCGATCAGCACGCGCGGCGCATTGCTGTGGGTCTTGAACACGCCGACCGGTTTGCCCGATTGCACCAGCAGGGTCTCGTCGTCGTTCAGGTTGGTCAGGCTCTCGACGATCTTGTCGTAGCACTCCCAGTTGCGCGCGGCGCGGCCGATGCCACCGTAAACCACCAGCTCTTTCGGGTTCTCGGCCACTTCCGGGTCGAGGTTGTTCATCAGCATGCGCAGCGGCGCTTCGGTCAGCCAGCTCTTGGCAGTCAGCTTGTTGCCGCGCGATGCACGGATCTCAACATCACGTCTCTTTGTATAAACGGCAGTTGTAGGCTTATTGTCAGTCACGAAAAAGACTCCTCAGCGATCAATTCAAACCAACCCTGGCGGTGGGCAAGCGGCTTGTGCGCTTCAATGCGCGACAAGCGAATCAGTGGACGCTGCGGAGAATCTCTGATGACTCATACGCATACGTCTTTACTTGTACATACAAGCATATGCAATCGAGCGGCCAAC
The DNA here is from genome assembly GCF_017491585.1 of Pseudomonas sp. 58(2021). NCBI lineage: Bacteria > Pseudomonadati > Pseudomonadota > Gammaproteobacteria > Pseudomonadales > Pseudomonadaceae > Pseudomonas > Pseudomonas sp. 58(2021). The sequence continues at coordinate 145,380 of NZ_JAFGYZ010000017.1, read as the reverse complement.
TTGTTGGAGGGCTGTTCAACAAAAATGCCGGACACGACTGGAGGACGCCTATATCAAGGGCTGTGGCGTGTATGAATTTTTTCGCGAGGTGGGTCTGCGCGAGCAGTGAGCTGTTACAGAAGCGTGGTTTTGCGCCACGCTGGGGCGTTCGGTAACAAGTTGGTGCGCGTTCGGGAACGTCGGGATGAAAAAAAACCGCCCCTTTCAACAGCCCTGCCGGGACTGTTCAAAGCGGCGGTTTTTCAAGGGTCGATCAGCGTGCAGTCAGTTCGATCACACAGCAGCCGGCATTCACGGCAACTTCCACCAGACCGATGTTGCCGTCCAGTTGCAGGCAATCATGCCGCCCAAGTTGCGCAGCACTGTCACCGACCTGCACTTGCAGCAACTCGCTGACACTGAAAACCAGAACGGTGCCGGCGGAGCTGAAAAAACGTTGCTCGCCGTCCAGCCACTGTAAGCGCGCGTTGTAACGCTGCGGCGCATAAATCAAATTGAAGTCGCGGATCGCCCCGCCGAGCAAGGTGCAAGACACCTGGCTTTCACCGCTGAAGGCAAACGGGTCGAGAGGTAACAGCGGTCGGGTGTCATCACCGTCGACGCACAAGGTCATGCCGTCGCCCTGCAACACCGTGATCACCCGTTGATAACCGGTGAATGTCGAGAAACCGCCGGATTCTGCAATGTCGGCAATCGACAGGCGCCAGCCGAAACCGTCGAGGCCGGCACCGGCGTCACGGGTGATTTCTTCGGTGCTGCCACCGCCGTTTTTCCACGGCATGCGCGGGTAGCCTTCGGCGCGTAAAACCTTCACTTCACTCATTTATGAAAGCGTCCTTCCAGACGATGACGGGAACCGGGGTGAATCAGGCGCGCCGCCGTCACCGGCTGACGGCCCGACCAGGTACGGCGACGGATCAGCAGGCACGGCTCGCCCTTTTCAATCTGCAGCAATTTGCATTCGGACGGCTCGGCCAGGATCGCTTCGACCACATGTTCGCCTTCGGTCAACGGCGCAACCTGGTTCAGATAGGCGTATGGCGTTTGCAGGGTGAAGTCCTGCTTGAGGTATTCCGGGGCGACGAGCGCGTTGACGAAGCGGTCTTCGATTTGCACCGGAATGTCGTTTTCGTAATGCACGATCAGCGAGTGGAACACCTTCTGCCCTTCGCGCATGTCCAGCGCCAGGGCGCGCTCGGAACCGGCGGCCTCTTCTTCCAGGGTGATCACCTGGCAGGTGTGGCGATGGCCACGGGAGGCGATTTCGTCGGCGATGTTGTGCACTTCGAACAGCGCGGATTGGCTCTTCGGCTCGGCGACGAAGGTGCCGACGCCCTGCATGCGTACCAAAAGACCGTCGGCGGTCATCTCGCGCAGCGCGCGGTTGATGGTCATGCGGCTGAAGCCCAGCTGGCTGACCAGCTCGCTTTCCGACGGTACGCGGTAATGCGGCGGCCAGTTACCACTGTCGATCTGCTGGGTGATCATCTGTTTGACGCGGGCGTACAAGGGCGCCGGACTGTCGCCCATGTTCGCGGCCAACGGAGAAACTGGAGGCGGAGTCGGCACGATGGATCCCTGTTCATTGGATAAGGTTGCTAGCTTGCCGGAGTTTACCGGGCAGGCAAACGTCTGTATATGTATATACAAATAACACACGATGGGGTGCTGAACCATGTCCGCCTTCTTTGCCGAACGCGCGCTGCTGCCTAACGGATGGGCCAACAATGTACGTCTCGAGGTCAGCGCCGACGGCGTATTGACCCGAATCCAGGCCAACTCCACCGCAGATGGCGCCGAACGGCTGAGCGGTCCGCTGCTGCCGGGGATGCCGAACCTGCACTCCCATGCATTCCAGCGAGCGATGGCCGGGCTGGCGGAAGTGGCCGGCAACCCCAACGACAGTTTCTGGACCTGGCGCGATCTGATGTACCGGCTCGTCGGAAAAATCAGCCCCGACCAGCTCGGCGTGATCGCCCGTCAGCTGTACATCGAGATGCTCAAGGCCGGCTACACTTCGGTCGCCGAATTCCATTACGTTCACCACGATCACAACGGTCAGCCGTACGCCGATCCGGCCGAGCTGGCGTTGCGCATCAGCCAGGCCGCCAGCTCCGCCGGCATCGGCCTGACGTTGTTGCCGGTGCTCTACAGCCACAGCGGATTTGGCGGCCAGTCGCCGAACGAAGGTCAGCGCCGCTTCATCAACAGCACCGAAAACTACCTGAAGCTGCAATCGCGCCTGCAACCGCTGCTGGCTCAGCAGAAGGCGCAGTCGCTGGGCCTGTGCTTCCACTCGTTGCGCGCAGTCACGCCGCAGCAGATCAGCGAAGTGCTGGCGGCCAGCGACACGCAATGCCCGGTGCACATCCACATCGCCGAACAACAGAAGGAAGTCGACGACTGCCTGAGCTGGAGCGGTCGCCGCCCACTGCAATGGCTGTACGAAAACACCGAAGTCGATCAGCGCTGGTGCCTGGTGCACGCGACCCACGCCAATCCGGAAGAAGTCACGCTGATGGCCAAGAGTCGCGCCATCGCCGGCTTGTGCCTGACCACCGAGGCCAACCTCGGCGACGGGATTTTCCCGGCGGTGGATTTCCTCGCTCAGGGCGGACGCATGGGCATCGGTTCCGACAGCCATGTGTCGCTGAGCGTGGTGGAAGAGTTGCGCTGGCTGGAATACGGCCAGCGTCTGCGCGACCAGCGACGCAATCGCCTGTATGGCGCGGATCAGCCGATGGTAGGCCGCACGTTGTATGACGCCGCACTGGACGGTGGCGCTCAGGCACTGGGCCAGCCGATCGGCGCGCTGGAGGTCGGCAAGCGTGCAGACTGGATTGTGCTCGATGGCAACGATCCGTACCTGGCCACGGCCAGCGGTGACGGGATTCTGAATCGCTGGCTGTTTGCCGGTGGCGACCGTCAGGTGCGCGATGTGCTGGTCAACGGTCAGTGGGTCGTCCGTGATGGCCGGCATGCCGGGGAAGAGGACAGCAATCGCGCCTTCACCCAGGTCTTGCGAGACCTTTTGGGCTGACACAAAAAAACCTGTGGAGGGCAACCTCCACAGGTTTTTTGTTGCGCGTCAGTTGGACGTCTTGGCCATCTGCTGATCCGACGTTCGCCAGATCAACCGCGTGGTGTCGTAACCCTGCTGGCGCGCCTTGCTCAGCAGTTCTTCGCGCACCACACCGTTGACGGTCGGTGTACGCGACAACAGCCACAGGTAGCGGCGGCTCGGATCGCCAACGATGGCGGTCTTGTAGTCGTCGCTGACGTACAGCACCCAGTATTGGCCCTTCGCCGATCCCGGAATCAGTCGCGAAAACCAGGTATCGAACTCGACCCACAATTTGTCGGTCTTGCCCGGCACCTGGGGATAAGCCGTGCCCTTGACCTCTTCCCATTGCCAGTCCTTGGTCAGGCAACGGTTGAACACGCCCAGGTTGCCGTCCGATTCGAGCGTGTAACGGGCTTCGGATTGCGCGCAGTTGCGCTGGAAATACATTGGCAACCGCGCCAGCTCGTACCAGGTGCCCTGGTAACGTTTGAGGTTGACGCTGTTGACTGTCTTGGGCGCCAGCGGATCTTCACCGGTCGTGGCGCAGCCGGCCAGTACCAGGCCGGCGAAAAGGATAAGCAATAACCGCTTCATTGTTTTTCTCCCGTGGGCGCGTAGCCCCGGTTTACTTCAGGCCTTGGCCGGAAAACATCAACACTTTGTCACCGGCGTACTGCACGCTGATAAAGCTGTTCTTGTCGCCCCAGGTGCAACTGGACATGCCGAGCGCACCCGAGCAGTCGGTAGGCTTGCCGAGCAGCGTCTCCACTTCAGCCTTGGCCATGCCGGCCGAGAGCTTCGAGTAGTTTTCCTGATTGACCTTGCTGCATGCGGCCAACAGCACACAAAACGACAGAAGGGCGATAGATCGCAGCGACATGGTGTAACTCCTGGAACGGAAGGGGGATGGCCTGGCGCCAACCAGAAGCTTAGAAGAGAAAACCCCTGTCTGGTTCCCTCGGCGGGCGGCTATTTATTGACCCGCTCGTCCGGCTTTCATCGGTAAATCAGTCACTTTGTAGGGCTATTGAGCATTTCGTCGCCTTTAACAAAAGCGTTCTCATCTTTGTCGCGCGGCGGTCGAAATAAGAGCAGCGCAAAGCCCGAGAGTGTGGCAAATTGCCGCCCTTTCTTGACCAGCCCCTTCGCGGTAGCTTCCTTAATGACCAGAAACATGAAATTCAGCCACAAAATCTTGTTGGCTGCCGCCCTTGTGGTGGCCGTTGCGTTCGCCTGTTTCATTTTGTTCAACGACTATCGCCAGCGCGAAGCCCTGCAAAGCAGCACCGAAGCGTCGATGCAGGAACTGGGCAGCCTGACCACCAGCAACATCCAGACCTGGCTGGAAAGTCGCATTCAGTTGCTGCAATCGATGGCCCAGCAGGTGGTCGCCGACGGCAACGCCCCGGCCAGCCTGAAGCGCATCATTGATCTGCCCGCCTACACCGGCAATTTCCAGCTCAGCTATTTCGGCGGCGCCGACGGCGTGATGTTCTCGGTCCCTGCCGGCAACCGCGCACCGGATTACGATCCCCGCGCCCGTGGCTGGTACAAAGCGGCGAACAGCGCCCAGCAGACCATCGTCACCGAACCGTACATCGCCGCTTCGTCCGGCAAACTGGTGATCACCGTCGCCACCCCGGTGCAGCGTCAGGGCCAGATGATCGGTGTGGCCGGCGCCGACATCGATCTCACCAGCGTCAGCGCGATCATCAACTCGCTGAACTTCGGCGGCCACGGTCACGCGTTCATCGTCAGTGCCGACGGCAAGATCCTGATCCACCCGGACAGCAAGCTGGTGCTCAAGACTCTGGCCGAGGCCTATCCCAACGGCGCGCCGAAAGTCACCCCGGGCCTGAAAGAGGTCGAGTTCGACGGCAAGACCCAACTGATCTCCTTCACTCGCGTCAACGGCGTGCCGTCGGCCGACTGGTACGTGGCGCTGGTGCTGGACAAGGACACCGCGTTCTCGATGCTCAGCGAGTTCCGCACCTCGGCGCTGATCGCCATGGTCATCGCCGTCGTCATCATCATCGCCCTGCTCGGCATGCTCATTCGCGTGCTGATGCAACCGCTGCTGACCATGGGCCGCGCCATGCATGACATCGCCGAAGGCGAAGGCGACCTGACCAAACGCCTGACCATTCATGGCCACGACGAATTCGGCGCGCTGGGGCTGTCATTCAATCGTTTTGTCGAGCGTATCCATACCTCGATCCGCGAAGTGTCCTCGGCCACCGGGCAGGTCAACGAAGTCGCCCTGCGCGTGGTCGCGGCATCGAACTCGTCGATGTTCAACTCCGACCAGCAAGCCTCGCGCACCAACAGCGTGGCTGCTGCGATCAACCAGCTCGGCGCCGCCGCCCAGGAAATCGCCCAGAACGCCGCGCTCGCCTCGCAACACTCCAGCGACGCGCGCAGCCTGGCAGTCGACGGCCAGCAGGTTGTGGATAAAACCATCCACGCGATGCAGCAACTGTCGGCGAAGATCAGCGACTCCTGCGGCAACATCGAAACCCTGAACAGCAACACCGTGAATATCGGGCAGATTCTGGAAGTGATCACCAGCATCTCCCAGCAGACCAACCTGCTGGCGCTCAACGCAGCCATTGAAGCAGCCCGCGCCGGGGAGGCCGGTCGTGGTTTCGCCGTGGTGGCCGACGAAGTGCGCAACCTGGCACACCGCACCCAGGATTCGGCGCAGCAAGTGCAGAGCATGATCGAAGAGCTGCAGGTTGGCGCGCGTCAGGCGGTCGGCATCATGACCGAGAGCCAGCGCGAGAGCGAAAGCAGCGTCGGCATCGCCAACCAGGCCGGCGAACGCCTGGAAAGCGTGACCCAGCGCATCGGCGAGATCGACGGCATGAACCAGTCGGTGGCAACCGCGACGGAAGAGCAGACGGCGGTGGTTGAATCGATCAACGTTGATATCAATGAGATCAACACGCTGAACCAGGAAGGGGTGGAGAACTTGCAGGCTACTTTGCGGGCTTGTGCGGATCTTGAGCAGCAGGCTGCGCGGTTGAAGCAGTTGGTGGGTAGCTTCAGAATCTGAAGATCAAGAGCTTACCCCCTCATCGGAACGCCGCCCGCCCAACTCTCTCCCCCAAGGGGGCGAGGGGAAAGGGAGCCGATCTCTGTCGCTTTCCAGACCTGAGTTCAACTCGGTCAGTCCCCTCTCCCTCCGGGAGAGGGTTAGGGTGAGGGCTGGTTTTTGAGATTGCCGAAAATCGCCCTAAAAACGCGAACCCGGCTCTCTCAAAAACGCCAACTCCTCAGCCGTAGACTCCCTCCCCAACACCGCATTGCGATGCGGAAACCGTCCAAACCGCGCAATCACCTTCTGATGCCGCTCGGCATAATCCAGGTTGTCGGCAAACACCCCGCGCTCCGCCTCCGGCTGTTCAGCCACCAGTTCGATGAATCGCGAGACCGCTTCATTCTGCACCGCGAGGTTTTCGCAGTGTTCGAAGACGAGGTAGATGAAAACCCGCTGGATCGGTTTCAACTGCCGATCGAAGTCTGCAGCAATCCCCTGAGCAACCAGCTTCTGCGCTCGCAGATCACCGGAAAAAGCCTTGGGCGTATCGCGAAAAATCATGCGCGGAAGCTGATCGAGTAGCAGCACCACTGCCAGCCAGCCTTCGGGACATTGCGTCCATTCGGTCAATTCGCCAGCGAGGGCCTGATCGACAAAGACCCCGAAACGCTCTCGCGCCTCGAGGTCCTGGATGTCTTGCTTGCCAAACCACAACTTGCCCTGTCGCGCCGAAACTTCACTGGCTGATTCGGCATGACCGAACCACCAATCGAGCAACGGCTGCCAGGGCGCGGTCATGGTTTATTCCTTGTGGTAGGCCGTGGCGCGGGCGACTTCTTCTTTCGAGCCGAGGAACACCGCTACGCGCTGGTGCAGGCCTTCAGGCTGGATGTCGAGGATGCGCTGGTGACCGTCGGTGGAAGCGCCGCCCGCCTGTTCCACCAGGAACGACATCGGGTTGGCTTCGTACATCAGGCGCAGTTTGCCTGGCTTGGAAGGCTCGCGGCTGTCGCGCGGGTACATGAACAGACCGCCACGGGTCAGGATGCGGTGCACGTCGGCAACCATGGCCGCGACCCAACGCATGTTGTAGTTCTTTTTCAGCGGGCCTTCTTCACCGGCCAGCAGTTCCGAAACGTAGCGCTGTACCGGGGCTTCCCAGTGACGCTGGTTGGACATGTTGATGGCGAATTCCTGGGTGCTCTCAGGAATGGTGATGTCTTCGTGGGTCAGGACGAAGCTGCCCATTTCGCGATCCAGGGTGAAACCCTTCACGCCGTTGCCCAAGGTCAGGATCAGCATGGTCTGCGGACCGTAGATCGCGTAACCGGCAGCCACCTGCTGGGTGCCTGGCTGCAGGAAGGCCTTTTCGTTCAACGCTTCGTTCTGGCTCAGGTATTCGTTCGGGCAGCGCAGTACCGAGAAGATGGTGCCGACCGGTGCGTTGATGTCGATGTTCGACGAACCGTCCAGCGGGTCGAATACCAGCAGGTAGGCGCCTTTCGGGTATTTGCCCGGGATCTGGTAGGCGTTGTCCATTTCTTCGGACGCCATGCCGGCCAGGTGACCGCCCCACTCGTTGGCTTCGAGCAGGATTTCGTTCGACAGCACGTCGAGCTTCTTCTGCACTTCGCCTTGCACGTTTTCCGTACCCATGCTGCCCAGAACGCCGCCCAGGGCGCCTTTGGATACGGCGTGGCTGATTTCCTTACAGGCGCGCGCCACCACTTCGATCAGGAAACGCAGATCGGCAGGAGTGTTGTTGCTGCGGGTCTGCTCAATCAAATAGCGACTCAGGGTAACGCGGGACATGGACGGCTCCGGTGGAATGGGGGGCTAAAAACCCGCGCAGTTTACAGGGAGTCTGAAACCGTAGCGAGCAATGACGCCCGCTAACGTGCGTCGGGTGCAATTCCTGCTATCAGACGTGATGAATCCGGGAGAGTTCAGGCACCGGATTCAGCGTAGTTGGAAACCCGACGGGTGTAGAGGCCACACCCGTCATATTCAGGACTTGGCCGGCGGTTTGCGCAGCAGACTGAAGGCCATCGCCGCCAGAAACAGCACACTGAGCAGCAACACCGCCCACAGGCCGAACTTCTTCCAGTTGGTATCGGTGGTCGCCGCTGTGGTGGCCGTCGAAGTCTGGGGCGCGACTGCTTCACCCTGCACCGCGGCCTTGCCCAGCGTGGCCAGTTTCTCCGGTTTGAAGTCGGGGATCAGCGTACTCAGCGGCAGGTTTGCCGTTCTCACCGTCGGATTGCCCAGCGCCAGGCTGTAGGGGCCTTCGCCACGGGCAAGGAAGATGACTTGTGTGGCGCGCACCGCGTATTTCACGCTCGGCGCCTGTTCGCCGAGACCGCCACCGCGTTCGTCGACCGTCAGCTTCAACTGCTGCACGGTCTGCCCGTAGAGCTGCAATTCGTTCTGCACCACGTCCTGGCCGTTCTGGGTCAGTCGGTAGAGCAAGCCGCTGCTCAACGGCTGCCACGGCAGACTGGTTTCCCGGCGTCCCGAGAGCGTCACTGGCGCCAGGCTGTTGGGCTGTTTCAACTCGACCTGGACCCGCTCGACATTCAGTCCCATCGGCAACTGCCAGGTGTATTCCCCGGCCTTGGTGCTGCTGCCGGCCAACGCCGGCGACCAGACCAGCGGTAACGGCAGGTTTTGCGGGTCACTGCTTTTCAATTGCGCCGAGGTCAGATTGGGTGCCGCGTTGGGCGAATCCCACAATAGCCGCAGATACCGCGCCGACTGCCCCGGCAGCGCGACTTCATGCTGCTCGATGCGCTCATCGGAAAAAGTCAGGCGCGCAACCTGCCCTTCGCCCCAGGCCTGCCAGTGCTGCAAGTCGTCACTGGCCTCGATGCTGAAACGCTGGAAGCCGTCGCGCTCGCTGGTCCAGTCGAGGATCAGTTGCTGCAACGGCGCCTTGATCGCACTGGCATCGAGCAGCCAGCCGCGCAGCACTTCTTCACCGGCTTCGAGCTGACTGGACGGCTGCACCTCCACCAGCGTGCCGGTGGTGGTGGATTGCACGCGAACGCTCGGCGCGCGCTCGGTGGCATCCGCCGAGTTGTACAGCGGGAACCACTTCACCTCATGCAACTGGCCGTCGTCGCGGGTCTGCGCCGACTCCCGGGCCAGCGCATAGGCCTGCGGTTGTCCGGCGGCGTTGAAGACCCGCAGATCGCTGAGATCAGTCTGGCGCGCCTGCAACTGCACGCTCAGCGGCAGCTCGAGGCGATACCACGGGCCCGCACCGCTGACCGACAACGGCACCTGCGCGGCGAAGTCCGCCGGTTTTTCCTGAGCGCCGGCCGTCATGGCCACGCCCAGCAACAGCCACCCGAGATTAAGCTTGCGACTCAAGACGACACTCCTTCGGTTTCCGGGGCCGGCTTGTCCGCCTCCGGTGCAGCTTCGACGCGTTTGGGCGGCAGCGGCGCAAAGTAGCCCACCACCAGCAGCAACACACCGACGCCGATAAACGAGACGATCCGCGCCAGCCCGCCACGGTTGCTCAATTCGACAAAAATCAGTTTGGCCACCACCAGCGCAATCAGCGCCGCGCCGATCAACCACACTTCGCGGCGATGGCGCAGGTGCCCGCCGATCATCAGACCGAGCGCCATCAGCGTCCAGACGATGGACAACCCGGCCTGCACCAGCATCGATTCGAGCAACAGGTCCAGCTCGAACGGAATCCCCGCCCAATGGTGCGCGGCGCGGGTCACCAACGCGGTGCAGAACGCGAACAGCGAAACGCCGGCGATCAGTTGCGAGGCGTGAGCGGCGTAGTCCTTGCGGATCGACAGCTCGGTTACCGCGTTGCGCGACCAGACATAAACGCTGAACAACGCGATCAGCAGGCCCAGTTCCAGCGGGTTGATCAGCGGCACGTAAGGCAGCGGTTCGGCGTTACCGTCGCTCACCCCGTTCGCCAGCCAGAACCAGACCAGCATCAACACCGCCAGCGGCAACGCCGCATACAAACGGTACTCACGGGGGAACGCCGCCACCGGCCACGGCCAGGTGCGCGGTGCGGCCATCAGCAACAGATACACGCTCGGCAGAAGCGCCCAGCCCAGCCAGCGCCAGGCGTTGTATTGCTCGGACAACAGCAGCAGGCCGTAGCGCAGTTCCAGCGCCAGCACGCCGATCAGCAGCCAGCAACCGAGCACATGCGCCGTGCTCAAGGCCCGCGCCGGCAGCATTGGCACCAGACGCCGCAGGCTGATGAAGTGCACGACGAACACCGCCGTCCAGGCCAGCCAGCCGAAGTTGGCCGCCGGGTGATAACGCGAGTGCCACGCGGCCAGCAACACCAATCCGGCCGCCGGAATCAGTAAAGTGCAGAGCAACCCGAGCGACGGCCATTTCAGACGCAAGGCCAACAGCGTCCACAACGCGACACTCAACGCGGCGACCAGCAGCAACAACGTTGCCTGCAGATTCAGCGGCGCAAACCGCAGCACTTCGCTGACCCACGCCAGCGACCACCAACCGGCGCCCCACACCAGCAACACTTCGGACAGCCGCTGCAGACTCAGTACATCGAACGCCGAAGCGTGATTGCCCAGTTGCAGGCGCCACGCCCCGATCATCGCCGCCAGGCCCAGCACCAGCGGCGTCCAGAATCCGCCATGGGCCAGCGGTCGCAGACCTTCGCTGGACAACGGCCCGAGCAACTCGGGGCCGGCCAGCAAAAACGCCGCGCCACCGATCAACTGCAACAACAGACCAAAGACAAAACTCACGCGCTGCCTGAGGTACAGGCTGAGCCAGATGATCAGCAAGCCACTGGCCGCCCACACCGCACTCGCGGTTTGCCACGGCAGTACGAACAACACCGCCAGATTGATCAGCACCAGCCCCGCCAGCAGCACCACCGACAAGCCGCGCAGCAACCGAACATCGCTGCGCACCATCTCGTCACGCGCCGCCAGGAGCATGCCGGCGATCAGCGCCAGACCGATCAGCGAGGCGCTGAGCAGACCGCTCCAGCCGGCGCTGAACACGGCTGCCGAATCCTCGCCCGCCCCTTGCAGGCGCAACAGGAACAGCGCCCCGCCGAGCAGTTGCACGGCAAACGCAGTGAACAGGAAGGTGCGCGATTGCAGGCGCAAGCCGACGAACAAGGTCACCAGCCCGGCCAATGCCCAACTGATCGCCGTGCCCTGAGTGAAGAAGAACAATGGCGCCAGCAGATAGAGAAAGGTCAGACCGAGACTCGCCAACACCGGCAGGCCCTGGCGCTCCCATGGTGAAATCTGCTCCGGCAACGCCTTGCGCAATTGATAGAAGCTGAACAACAACGCCGCGCCGAGCATCAGTGCGCCCAGCGGCGCTCCGTCGAGCAGGCTGCTTTCGCCAATGCGCAACTCGCTGAGAAACGCCAGCGCCGAGCCCAGTTGCAGCAGCAATGCGAAGGCCCGGGCCAACGGCCGTTGCTGACGCAAGCCCAGCCAGAAAATCCCCGCCCCCTCCACCGCCCAGGCCGCGGACGTCCAGCGCGCATCCAGGCCCAATGGAATCGCCAGGCTGGCGAAAATCACCCCGAGCGCCAGACAGGTCTCGCCCAGCAGCAGCGCCCGGCCGCCCATCAGCACTTTGGCGAGAGCCATGTAAATCATGCCCAGCGCCAGCGCACTGAACGCGGCGGCAAATTCCAGAGGCTGCACCAGCGCCAATTGCAGGCCGAAACCCACCAGCGGCGGGCCGAACAGCATCGTGCCGTCAACGTAGTCGCCCTTGCGCGCCGACCAGTGCAGCAGCGCTTCGCGATCGCTCTCTGCCGGTGCATCCGGCATGTCCAGCAACTTGCGTCGGGCGAACAGCAGGCCGATGGCGAGGTACATCAGGAAGAACAGAATCAGGAACGGCTCGGTGCTCCACAACAGTTCCGGCGCATACGAACGCACGCCCCAGGCGAAACCGATGCCGAAAGTGCCGGCGAAACCGATCAGGTTGAGCAGACGCCAGGCCTTGAACCACGCAATGGCGAGAATGCCGGCGTTGAGTAACGCGAAATAGCTGAACAGCGCGACATGGTTGCCGCTGCCGGTGGAGGTCAGGATCGGCGCGGCGAAACCGCCCAATGCGGCGACGCAGGCCAGGGCCAGGGAATCCTGGGTGATGGCCAGAATGGCCGAAAACACCGTCACTGCTACCAACAATCCCAGTGCAGCAGACGGATCGAGCAGCGGATGCAAACGCATCGCCGCAAACACCGTCAGGTACAGCACCGCGATCCCGGTGCCTTGCAGCATCAAGGCGTAGCTTGTGTTGCGATGGCGCAACCACCAGCCCAGCGCCAGCAATCCCAGCGCTGCCGCCGCGACCCCGGCGTAACGCAACTCGATCGGCACCACCATGCCTTCGGTGGCGTAACGCAACAGAAAGGCCAGGCCGAAGAACAAAAGCACCACGCCCACCCGCAGCACGGTGTTGCCACCGAACAGCCAGTTTCGCGCCGCGCTGATGCCGCGCTCGATGAAGTTCGGGCCACGGGGTTCGGCGGGCTGTCGCGGTTCCGGGGTTTCAGGGGTAACGGCGTCGAGACGCCAGACATCGGCCGGCAACGGCTGACTGGTTTCGCTGACGACGACTGAGAGAGGTTCGAGTTCGGGCGGCAGCTCCCAGACCAGTTCGGGGGGCGCAGCATCTTCGGCGACCTCGGCGGGCTCGACCAAAGGCTCGGGGACCGGTTCCACGCCTGACGTCGGCACCGCGTGCGAAGGCGATCCCTCCAGCAGATACAGACGCTGCGCAACGCCTTGCAAAGCCACCTTCGTCTGTTCAAGTTGCCGCTGTTGCTCCGCCACCTGCGAGCCGAGCCGCATGATGCGGATCGTCTGCCCGATTGCCAGGCCCAGCAGCGCGCCCAATAGCGAAGAACTGAACGACTCGTCGAGCAGCCAACCGAGCAGCAGCCCGATCAACATGAACATCCATTGCATGGTCGATATCCCTGAGCAGCCCCGGAACGGGGCGGAACCAAGGCTCAGTATATCGGCCCGGCCCAACAAGCGTGGGGCCGGGCGCACATTTGTCGCTAAAAGTTACTCCAGTGCCTTCCAGATATCCGTGGCGTACTCGCGGATCGTCCGGTCCGACGAGAACCAGCCCATCCGCGAGGTGTTCAGCACCGCCGAACGCCACCAGTTGTTGGAATCATGCCAGAGCGCATCCACGCGCATCTGCGCTTCCCAGTACGAGTCGAAGTCGGCGCAGACCAGGAAGCGGTCGTAGTCCACCAGCGAATCGATCAACCCGGTGTAGCGCGACGTGTCGTCCGGCGAGAACACCCCGCTGCGGATCGCCTGCAACACATCGTTCAAACGATGGGACGCCGCGATGTCCGGCACCGCGCTGAACTCGTGGTTCTGCTTGCGCGCTTCGACCTGCTGGGCACTGAGGCCGAAGATGAACATGTGCTCGGCGCCGATGCTTTCGCACATTTCCACGTTGGCACCGTCGAGGGTGCCGATGGTCAGCGCGCCGTTGAGACCGAACTTCATGTTGCTGGTGCCCGAGGCCTCGAAACCGGCAGTGGAGATCTGCTCCGACAGGTCCGCCGCCGGAATGATGCTTTCCGCCAGACTGACGTTGTAGTTAGGCAGGAACACCACTTTGAGCAGGCCGCGCACGGTCGGGTCGTTGTTCACCACCCGGGCGATGTCGTTGGTCAGTTTGATGATGAGTTTGGCCTGGTGATAACTGGCCGCTGCCTTGCCGGCGAAGATCTTCACCCGCGGCACCCAGTCGGTCTCCGGCTCGGCGCGGATCGCCTGATACAGCGCGACCGTGTGCATCAGGTTGAGCAACTGGCGCTTGTATTCGTGGATCCGTTTGACCTGCACGTCGAACATCGCCGCCGGGTTGACCGCGATCCCCAGTCGCTCGTGAATTAGGTAGGCCAGCGCTTTTTTGCTGTGCAGCCGTTGCTCGGCGAAGGCTTTGCGGAAGGCTGGTTTTTCGGCGAACGGCTCAAGATCGAGCAGACGCTGTTCCGGGTTATCCAGAACGTCCGGGCCGAGGGCATCGACCAGCATCGACGTCAGCTCCGGGTTGGCCTGGTACAGCCAGCGGCGGAAGGTGATGCCATTGGTCTTGTTGTTGATCCGCTCTGGATACAGCTTGTGCAACTCGGCGAACACGGTTTTGCGCATCAACTGCGTGTGCAGCCCGGACACGCCGTTGACGCTGTGGGAGCCGAGGAACGCGAGGTTGCCCATGCGCACCCGGCGGCCGTTGTCTTCCTCGATCAGCGACACCGCGCGCAGCACGTCAAAATCGTGGATACCCTTGGCTCGCAGCGAATCGATGTGCTGGGCGTTGATCAGATAGATGATCTGCATGTGCCGCGGCAGCATGCGCTCCATCAGCCCCACCGGCCAGGTTTCCAGCGCTTCGGGCAGCAGCGTGTGGTTGGTGTACGACAGCGTATCGACGGTGACTTGCCACGCCGCGTCCCAAGCCACGTCATAGACATCGACCAGTTGGCGCATCAGTTCGGCGACGGCAATCGAGGGGTGCGTGTCGTTGAGCTGGATCGCCGCGTGATCGCCGAGGGTCAGCACCGAGGTGTGCATGTTGCGGTGACGGCGCAGCAAGTCCTGAAGCGAGGCGGCGACGAAGAAGTATTCCTGACGCAGACGCAGTTCCTGCCCGGCTTCGGTGCTGTCCGCCGGGTAGAGCACGCGGGAAATACTCTCGGCCCGGGCCACTTCGGCGACGGCGCCCAAGTGGTCACCGGCGTTGAAGCGCTCCAGGTGCAGGTCTTCCATCGCTCGGGCCCGCCACAGGCGCAAGGTGTTGACGCTCGCCCCGCGCCAGCCGACCACCGGCGTGTCGTAGGCAATGGCACGAACGGTTTCCGCCGGTTGCCAGACTTGCCGTGACTTGCCGCTGGCGTCGGTGACGGTTTCGACACTGCCGCCAAAGCCGATCGGATAGACCACCTCTGGCCGCTCGAACTCCCAGGGGTTGCCGAAATCCAGCCAGTGCTCGGTCTGTTCCTGCTGCCAGCCATCGACGATGGCCTGACGAAACAGCCCGTGCTCATAACGAATGCCGTAGCCGTGGCCAGCGATGCCGAGGGTCGACATGCTTTCCATGAAGCACGCCGCCAGCCGCCCAAGGCCACCGTTGCCCAGCGCCGCATCCGGCTCCAGGATGCGGATGCGCTCCAGATCGACGCCCAGCTCGGTCAGTGCTTCACGAGCAACATCCAGCAGGCCGAGGTTGCTCAGGCTGTCGTAGAGCAAGCGGCCGATGAGAAATTCCAGCGAGAGGTAATACACCCGCTTCTGACCTTTGCGGTAGATCTGCCGGGTGTGGTCCATCCAGTGCTCGACCATGTGATCGCGCGCCGCCAGGGCGATGGCTTCGAACCAGTCATGGTCGAAGGCGTGATCCGGGTCTTTGCCCACCGCGTAGGTGAGTTTGGTCAGGACGGCGTCGCGGAATGCGGCCACCTCTGCTTCGCGAACTAGTGGTTCTTGAGTCATCGATAGGACCTCGAGCGAGCGGGGAGTTGTCAGAGCCTAGACGGTCTGACCGACGGTAAGGGCTCTGGTTCGGCAGTTTTTACCGAGAGTGTGAGATCGACCGGCAATACTCTGGCGAATGCCTCAATGAATGCAGGGGCCGTGCCGAGTTGTCGGACGATGCGGGTGCATGAAGAAAAATCTGGCGAAAGGTTGTTCAAAAATCCACCCGTCCCGGTATGATCGCGCGCCCTGATGCACACGCCTGGTAAACCCCGATGATGAAGCCCAACCTGATCGCCGCAGCCGAGATCGACCGTCTCGATACCTGGGCCAAATATTCAGCCCCGATGTGCGGCTCGTGCGTTTCCAGCTGCTGCACGCTGCCGGTCGAGGTCAAGATCAAGGACCTGGTGCGCATCGGCGTGGTCGACGAGTTCGAACTGGGCGACCCGCCGAAGAACATCGCCAAGCGTCTGCAAAAGGAAGGGCTGGTGGAGCGCTTCAACCAGAAGTCGGGGATCTTCACCCTGCAGCGCATGAGCAACAACGATTGCTACTACCTGGATCGCAAGAGCCGCCTGTGCACCATTTATGACAAGCGCCCGGACACTTGCCGCAACCACCCGAAGATCGGCCCGCGGCCGGGGTATTGCGCGTACAAACCGAAGGAAGTGGAGCGGGTGCAGAATTCGCGGTCGATCGAGAAGTTCTGATCTGCCCTGAGATGTTCGGCGGCTGATCGGCCGCCTTCGCTGCAAGCCAGCTCCCACAGTGATTTTTGCTGTACACAAACTTTTGGTACGACTGAAAACACTGTGGGAGCGGGCTTGCCCGCGATAGCGCCGGAACAGACACCGCGCAAATCCCGGACAAACAAAAACGCCCCCGGTCTCTCGACCGGGGGCGTTTTTTTTAAGCCTGGGCTAAATCTTATGCCTTGGCTTTCTTGGCAGCGCGGGTACGCTCGCTTTCGTCCAGGATCTTCTTGCGAAGACGGATGGACTTAGGAGTGACTTCGCACAGCTCGTCTTCCTGGATGTATTCCAGAGCCTGTTCCAGGGTGAAGCGAACAGGTGGGACCAGAGCGATGGTTTCGTCTTTACCCGAAGCACGCATGTTGTCGAGCTTCTTGCCTTTGGTCGGGTTCACACCCAGGTCGTTGTCGCGGGAGTTCTGACCAACGATCTGACCGTTGTAGATCTCCTGGCCGTGTTCTACGAACAGCTTGCCACGAGCCTGCAGGGTTTCCAGGGAGTAGGTCAGCGCCTTGCCGGTTTCAACCGAAACCAGAACGCCGTTCTGACGGCCGGACATGTGGCCCGACTTCACTGGAGCGTAACGGTCGAAGATCGAGGTCAGGATGCCAGCACCGTTGGTCAGGGTCAGGAACTGGTTACGGAAACCGATCAGACCGCGAGCAGGGATGTTGTATTCCAGACGAACACGGCCTTTGCCATCCGGCACCATGTTGCTCAGGTCGCCTTTACGCAGACCCATTTCTTCCATGACCTTGCCCTGGGATTCTTCAGGGATGTCGATGGTGACGTTTTCGAACGGTTCCTGCTTCACGCCGTCAACTTCACGGATGATCACTTCAGGACGGCCCAGGGCCAGCTCGAAGCCTTCGCGACGCATGGTTTCGATCAGTACCGAGAGGTGCAGCTCACCACGGCCGGAAACCTTGAACTTGTCAGCCGAGTCGCCTTCTTCAACGCGCAGTGCAACGTTGTACAGCAGCTCTTTGTCCAGACGATCCTTGATGTTACGGGAGGTCACGAACTTGCCTTCTTTACCGCAGAATGGCGAGTCGTTTACCTGGAAGGTCATGGAAACGGTTGGCTCGTCAACGGTCAGAGGCTTCATCGCCTCGACGGTGTTGATGTCGCACAGGGTGTCGGAAATGAACAGCTCGTCGAAACCGCTGATGCAGACGATGTCGCCGGCCGCTGCTTCTTCAACGTCAACGCGGTGCAGACCGTGGTGACCCATCAGCTTCAGGATACGACCGTTGCGGCGCTTGCCGTCGGCGCTGATAGCGACAACCGGAGTGTTCGGCTTGACGCGACCACGAGCGATACGGCCAACACCGATAACACCCAGGAAGCTGTTGTAGTCCAGAGCGGAGATCTGCATCTGGAACGGACCGTCACGGTCAACAGCCGGAGGCGGAACGTGGTCGACTACCGCCTGGTACAGCGCGGTCATGTCTTCGCCCATGGCGGTGTGGTCCAGACCGGCGATGCCGTTCAGGGCCGAAGCGTAAACAACCTGGAAGTCCAGTTGTTCTTCGGTAGCGCCCAGGTTGTCGAACAGATCGAAGATCTGGTCCAGAACCCAGTCAGGACGCGCGCCCGGACGGTCAACCTTGTTGATCACCACGATTGGACGCAGGCCGGCTTCGAAAGCCTTCTTGGTCACGAAACGGGTTTGCGGCATAGGGCCGTCTTGGGCGTCGACCAGCAGCAGCACGGAGTCAACCATGGACATTACGCGCTCGACTTCGCCGCCGAAGTCGGCGTGGCCCGGGGTGTCCACGATGTTGATGTGGTAGCCGTTCCAGTTGATGGCGGTGTTTTTCGCCAGAATGGTAATGCCGCGCTCTTTTTCCTGGTCGTTGGAGTCCATCACGCGCTCGTCGTTGAGCTCGTTGCGCTCCAGGGTGCCGGATTGACGCAGGAGTTTGTCTACCAGGGTGGTCTTACCATGGTCAACGTGGGCAATGATGGCGATGTTGCGTAGATTTTCGATCACTTGTGTATCTCGATCAGAGGATTCGGTTTGCTGACAAGTCTTGGCAGCGATTAGCAGTAGTGTCCGGCATGGCCGTTACAGCTTGACGGCGGTGTCGGGGGGCCGGTGACGCAGGCCACAGGCAAACAGCCCCGGGCACTTAGCTCGGTCGATAAACGCGCACATTGGCATGCCCCTCACTGAGCAAATGGTGAGCATGCAGGCGACTCATCACGCCTTTGTCGCAATACAGCAGGTACTGGCGAGTAGGGTCCAGTTCCTTGAAACGTGCGTTCACTGCATAGAACGGCATCGTCTGTACTTCTATGCCCTTGAGCTCCAGCGGCTCATCCTCGGCGGCATCCGGGTGACGGATGTCGATGACGATCTGGCCGGCCAGTGCCTCGCTGACTTCTTCGATTTGCAAATCCTGGCCCAATTCGTCGATCACCCGATCGATCGGCACCAGTCTGGCGTTTGCGAGCGCACGCTCGAGCACCGCCATGTCGAATTCCTGCTCTTCGTGCTCGACCCGGCCACGCTTGGCGGCGGTCTTCGGGTTGACCGAGATGACGCCGCAGTATTCCGGCATGTGCCGGGCGAAATCACCGGTACCGATCTGGTCGGCCGTGTCGATGATGTCCTGCTTGTGGGCGACGATCAGCGGTCGCAGCACCAGCTTGTCGGTGACGCAATCGATGACCGACAGGTTCGGCAACGTCTGGCTCGATACCTGGGAAATCGCTTCGCCGGTGACCAGCGCATCAATGTGCAGGCGCTCGGCAATGCTCGACGCTGCGCGCAACATCATACGCTTCAACACGACGCCCATATGACTGTCGTCGACCTTGCCGAGAATCTCGCCCAGCACTTCTTCGAACGGAACGCTGACAAATAGCACGCGTTGCGAGCTGCCGTACTTCTTCCAGATGAAATGCGCGACTTCCATCACGCCCAATTCGTGGGCACGACCACCCAGATTGAAGAAGCAGAAGTGCGTCATCAGGCCGCGACGCAGGATCTGGTAGGCCGCAACCGTCGAGTCAAAGCCACCGGACATCAATACCAGCGTCTGCTCCAGCGCACCGAGCGGGTAGCCGCCGATGCCATTGTGCTGGCTGTGGATGACAAACAACCGTTTGTCGCGAACTTCGATGCGGACTTCGATTTCCGGCGCTTTCAGGTCGATACCGGCGGCACCACACTCACGGCGCAGCTTGCTGCCGACGTATTTTTCGACGTCCATCGAGCTGAAGGCATGCTTGCCCGCACGCTTGCAGCGCACCGAGAAAATCTTCCCGGCCAGTGCATCGCCATAGTGCTGTTTGCACTTCTCGGTGATGTCGTCGAAGTCACCCAGCGGGTACTCGTCGATCTGCAGAAAGTGCGCGATGCCCGGCATGCAGGTCAGGCGTTCGCCCATCTCTTTCAGGGCCTTGGGATCGGTCACGCGGGTTTCCAGCTCGAGATTGTCCCACACACCGTTCACCACCACGGCCGGGTCCAGGTCGCGGAGCACGGTGCGGATGTTCTTGGCCAGCTGGCGGATGAATTTCGTCCGGACAGGTCGGCTTTTGATGGTGATCTCGGGGAAGACTTTTACGATTAGTTTCATGAAAACAGCGCGCGCTGGGCCAGCCGAAAAAGGGGGGCGCGGATTATAGCGGAAATTGCTCAAGGTTTAACCAGTTAATGTGCAGAAGGTTTTGCATGCACCAAAACGGGTCATTTTCGACTTATAGCGCTACATTAGAGGGCGAGATTTTCTCTCTTTCTGCGCTTTGCACCTTTATAAGCGTGAATTTGGGGCAAAAAACCCATGCTGGGGCACTGGCATGCAATTTGCTCCCTTGTGAGGCAGGTTGCCTTGGCAGAGTATTCGCGCCGGCATCACCAACATTTAAGGGCATCCACTACCAGCCCTAAGCCACCCGGAGGACACTATGTCGAAGTCGGTTCAACTCATCAAAGATCATGACGTCAAGTGGATTGATCTGCGCTTCACGGACACCAAAGGCACTCAGCACCACGTGACCATGCCGGCTCGCGATGCGCTGGAAGACGACTTCTTCGAAGTTGGCAAGATGTTCGACGGCTCCTCCATCGCTGGCTGGAAAGGCATCGAAGCCTCCGACATGATCCTGCTGCCGGACGACGAAACTGCCGTTCTGGACCCGTTCACCGAAGAGCCGACCCTGATCCTGGTTTGCGACATCATCGAACCTTCGACCATGCAAGGTTACGATCGCGACCCGCGCGCCATTGCCCACCGCGCCGAGGAATACCTGAAGACCACCGGTATCGGTGACACCGTATTCGCCGGTCCAGAGCCTGAGTTCTTCATCTTCGACGAAGTGAAGTTCAAGTCCGACATCTCCGGCTCGATGTTCAAAATCTACTCCGAGCAAGGCTCGTGGATGTCCGACCAGGACGTGGAAGGCGGCAACAAGGGCCACCGTCCAGGTATCAAGGGCGGCTACTTCCCGGTTCCGCCGTTCGACCACGACCACGAAATCCGTACCGCCATGTGCAACGCACTGGAAGAGATGGGTCAGACCGTTGAAGTTCACCACCACGAAGTGGCGACTGCCGGTCAGAACGAAATTGGTGTCAAGTTCAACACCCTGGTGAAGAAAGCTGACGAAGTTCAGACTCTGAAATACGTTGTACACAACGTTGCTGACGCTTACGGCCGCACTGCGACCTTCATGCCGAAGCCGCTGTACGGCGACAACGGTTCGGGCATGCACGTTCACATGTCCATCTCCAAAGATGGCAAGAACACCTTCGCGGGTGAAGGTTATGCCGGCCTGTCCGACACCGCCCTGTACTTCATCGGCGGCATCATCAAGCACGGTAAGGCCCTGAACGGCTTCACCAACCCGGCCACCAACTCCTACAAGCGTCTGGTGCCAGGTTTCGAAGCTCCGGTGATGCTGGCCTACTCGGCTCGCAACCGTTCCGCCTCGATCCGTATTCCTTACGTCAACAGCCCACGCGGCCGTCGTATCGAAGCACGTTTCCCGGATCCGGCTGCCAACCCGTACCTGGCTTTCGCAGCACTGCTGATGGCCGGTCTGGACGGTATCCAGAACAAGATCCACCCAGGCGATGCTGCTGACAAAAACCTGTACGACCTGCCGCCTGAAGAGGCGAAAGAGATCCCGCAAGTTTGCGGCAGCCTGAAAGAAGCCCTGGAAGAGCTGGACAAGGGCCGTGCGTTCCTGACCAAGGGCGGCGTGTTCTCCGACGACTTCATCGATGCCTACATCGCGCTGAAATCCGAAGAAGAAATCAAGGTCCGCACCTTCGTACACCCACTGGAATATGAGCTGTACTACAGCTGCTGATCCGGTAGCGCTGCGCTACGCGGCGTGACAAAAGAGAGGCCTCCTTCGGGAGGCCTTTTTTTTGAGGTTATTTCCGACAACATCAATCCAGAAATCCGAAAGCAACTGACACATCGTCCGGCATCAATCCCTTTGAGCGGCCCGTAGCCTTTCCTCCTTACGGCCACTTGAGGAATACAACGATGAAGCAATGTCTTTTCCAGATTCTGCTTGCCACTCTGGCAACTCTGACCCTGCAAGGCTGTGCCTCGCCACAGGAATCAAGACAGATAGAGCGCAATCTGTTGCTCGAAAGCACCACGTCGTGGGATGGGACCTCCTATTCAAACTACCCCGACGCCAAACCCGAACTGTCGGTGCTCCGGCTCAGTATTCCTGCCAACACACAGCTCCAGTGGCACACTCACCCTATTCCCAACGCTGCCTACATTCTCTCCGGCGAACTGACTATCGAAAGCAGGGACGATGGCCGCAGCAAACGTTTTAAACAGGGAGAAGCCGTCGCTGAAATGGTGAACCGCAGTCATCGCGGGATCACTGGAGACAAACCTGTGGAGCTGGTTGTGTTCTATGCTGGCGGCGAGGGTATTCCATTGTCGGAGTGATATCCGCTACTCACAGGACGTCCGAATGCGGCCATTGCTGCCAATTCTGTTGCTGGCTTGCGCGTACGACGCGTCAGCGCAGATCTACAAATACACCGACGCCAACGGCAACACGGTGTACAGCGATCACTCGCCGGACGGCGTGAAGGCGCAGCCGGTGGAGTTGCCGCCGCTCAACAGCGTCCAGCCTCAGGCACCGAGCGCGCCGTCGTCGGACACGGCCAGCCGGGCGCCTGCGCGCAATGCCTATGACGTGCTGGAACTGACCGGCCTGCCCACCGAAGAAGCCCTGCGCGCCAACAACGGCACGTTCACCGTCAGCGTGCAGATCAAGCCGCGCCTGCAACCGCCGCACCAATTGCGCCTGCTGCTGGACGACGCGCCTTATGGCCAGCCGAGCAACGTGCCGATCCTGCAACTGGTGAACGTCGACCGGGGTGAGCATCGGCTGGCGGTTCAGGTGATCGATGGCGAGGCGATCATTCAACAGAGTCCGGCAGTGGTCTTCACTGTGCAGCGAGTGCACAAGCCGTGACTCGCGGACTGATCGCTGCGTGTCTGGCCCTGTTCGCGCTCGGTGCGTCCGCCGAAGTCTTCACTTATGTCGATGCGCAGGGCAATCGCGTCTACACCGATCAACCCCGGGGCAACGCCAAGCGTGTGCCGCTGGCCACCAGCAATCGCATGGCCTCCAACCCGACCGGGGCGGCACCCATCACCAAGGCCAAAAAATCACCGGAGCAACCGCTGTTCCGCTACGACATGCTGCGGGTGCTGGTACCCGAGCCGGACGCCACCATTCGCAGCAGCGCCGGCGAGCTGATCGTCAGCGTCACCAGCGAACCCGGCCTGCAAAAGGGACATCGCTATCGCCTGCTGCTGGATGGCCAGGCCACCGGCGAACCCGGCCTGAGCCCGGTGTTTCCACTGAACAATATCGATCGCGGCAGCCACAGTCTGTCAGTAGAGATCCTCGATGCACAGAATCGCATCGTCGAACGAACGGCCAATCAGCCGTTCCACATGCAGCGCATTTCGCTGGCACAAAAGCGCCAGGTCAACCCCTGCACCACCGATGACTACGGCGTTCGACCGGAATGCCCGCTGAAAGACAAACCCGCCGAACCGAAAAATCCCTTCCTACGTTTCTTTTAGCGCCGTTCAGCTTTGCGCACTATATTGGTGCAACAGTCTGCACCGTACCCACAATCCAACCCATTTTGGTTCGAAAGTACCCGCAAGGGTCGGCCAATCGCTGCGCAAACGGGCGTCAAACGCCTGTTTCAGGCGCCGAACGCTTCTTTTCGGAGCCTTGGTTTGGTTTTTGCATTTTCCTCGCACCGGCGCTTGGTTTCTTGCGCACGCCTTGCTCCAAAAGAGGTCCTGATGACCATAAGCGACGCACTCCACCGTTTGCTGCTCGACAACCTGACCACCGCCACCATCCTGCTCGATGCCGAATTGCGCCTCGAGTACATGAACCCGGCGGCGGAGATGCTGCTGGCCATCAGTGGTCAGCGCAGCCATGGGCAGTTCATCAGCGAGCTGTTTACCGAATCCACCGAAGCGCTCAACTCGTTGCGCCAGGCGGTTGAACAGGCGCACCCGTTCACCAAGCGCGAAGCGATGCTCACCGCCCTCACCGGCCAGACCCTGACGGTGGATTACGCGGTGACGCCCATCCTCAGCAATGGCGCGACCCTGCTGTTGCTGGAGGTTCACCCTCGCGACCGCCTGCTGCGGATCACCAAGGAAGAGGCGCAACTGTCCAAGCAGGAAACCAGCAAGATGCTGGTGCGCGGCCTCGCCCACGAGATCAAGAACCCGCTGGGCGGCATCCGTGGCGCCGCGCAATTGCTGGCCCGGGAGCTACCGGAAGACAGCCTGCGCGACTACACCAACGTGATCATCGAAGAAGCCGACCGCCTGCGCAATCTGGTCGACCGCATGCTCGGCTCGAACAAACTGCCGTCGCTGGCCCTGTGCAACGTCCACGAAGTGCTGGAGCGCGTCTGCCAACTGGTCGAGGCCGAAAGCCAGGGCTGCATCACGCTGGTGCGCGATTACGACCCGAGCATTCCCGACGTACTGATCGACCGTGAACAAATGATTCAGGCCGTGCTGAACATCGTGCGCAACGCCATGCAAGCGATCAGCAGCCAGAACGAGCTGCGCCTGGGCCGCATCAGCCTGCGCACCCGCGCCATGCGCCAATTCACCATCGGCCATATCCGCCATCGCCTGGTGACCAAGATCGAGATCATCGACAACGGCCCGGGGATTCCGGCGGAACTCCAGGAAACCATTTTCTTTCCCATGGTCAGCGGCCGTCCGGACGGTACCGGACTCGGCCTGGCCATCACCCAGAACATCATCAGCCAGCACCAGGGCCTGATCGAGTGTGACAGCCACCCAGGCCACACCACGTTCTCGATCTTTCTGCCACTGGAACAAGGAGCCACATCGACATGAGCCGTAGTGAAACCGTGTGGATCGTCGATGACGACCGTTCTATCCGTTGGGTTCTGGAAAAAGCCCTGCAACAGGAAGGCATGACCACCCAGAGCTTCGACAGTGCCGATGGCGTGATGAGCCGCCTGGCCCGCCAGCAGCCGGACGTGATCATCTCCGACATCCGCATGCCGGGTGCCAGTGGCCTGGATCTTCTGGCGCGGATTCGCGAGCAACACCCACGACTGCCGGTCATCATCATGACCGCTCACTCCGATCTGGACAGCGCTGTCGCCTCCTATCAGGGCGGTGCCTTCGAATACCTGCCAAAACCGTTCGATGTCGACGAAGCGGTGTCGCTGGTCAAACGCGCCAATCAGCACGCCCAGGAACAACAGGGCCTGGAAGTCGCGCCAACCCTGACCCGCACCCCGGAAATCATCGGCGAAGCACCGGCGATGCAGGAAGTGTTTCGCGCCATCGGACGCCTGAGCCACTCCAACATCACCGTATTGATCAACGGTGAATCAGGCACCGGCAAAGAGCTGGTAGCCCATGCCCTGCACCGCCACAGCCCGCGTGCGGCCTCGCCGTTCATTGCGCTGAACATGGCGGCGATTCCGAAAGACCTGATGGAGTCCGAGCTGTTCGGCCACGAGAAAGGCGCATTCACCGGCGCAGCGAACCTTCGACGCGGACGTTTCGAGCAAGCTGACGGCGGCACGCTGTTCCTCGATGAAATCGGCGACATGCCGGCGGACACCCAGACCCGGCTGCTGCGGGTCTTGGCCGATGGCGAGTTCTATCGCGTCGGCGGGCATGTGCCGGTCAAGGTTGATGTGCGGATCATCGCCGCGACTCACCAGAATCTGGAAACCCTGGTCCACGCCGGGAAATTCCGTGAGGACTTGTTCCACCGCCTCAACGTGATCCGCATCCACATCCCGCGCCTGTCGGACCGTCGCGAAGACATCCCGACCCTGGCCAAGCACTTCCTCAGCCGCGCCGCGCAAGAGCTGGCGGTCGAGCCGAAGCTGCTGAAAAGCGAGACCGAGGAATACCTGAAAAACCTGCCGTGGCCGGGCAACGTGCGTCAGCTGGAAAACACTTGCCGCTGGATCACGGTGATGGCGTCGGGGCGCGAAGTTCACATCGGCGACCTGCCACCGGAACTGCTGAGCCTGCCTCAGGATTCAGCGCCGGTGACCAACTGGGAACAGGCGCTGCGCCAGTGGGCCGATCAGGCGCTCGCACGCGGTCAGTCGAGCCTGCTCGACAGCGCGGTGCCGGCGTTCGAGCGGATCATGATCGAGACCGCCTTGAAGCACACCGCCGGACGTCGTCGCGACGCGGCCGTGCTGCTGGGCTGGGGCCGGAACACCTTGACCCGCAAGATCAAGGAACTTGGCATGAAGGTCGATGGCGGGGATGACGATGAGGGCGATGAAGGCTGAGCTTCGGCGCCAGCCTGCACCGCCGCAAGGCAGCGTGACCCTTAATCGGGCACGGCCACTGGCTCAGGTTTGTCCTGTAAACCGCTGAAAATCCCACCCTGTGAAAAGACGAAGGCCCCGTATTACGGGGCCTTCGTCATTGTGTCGGGCTTTTTTGTTTCAAAACGATAAAAACTGGCACGCCCCCTGCAACAACCCAATCAGGTGATTCGATTCACCCACCCTTTCGGGGGCCTTGGTACAGGCAGGCCGGGGATTCCCCTCTTTACACCAGGCTCACACCACAAACGTGATGAGCCCACCCTTTTGGGGCCCTTGATACAGGCAGGTCAGGGGTTCCCTCTTTACACCGGCTCAGAACGCGATGCGATGAGCCCGCCCGTTTCGGGAACCTTGGTACAGGCAGGCCGGGGATTCCCTCTTTTATTGCTCCCGGAGATGGATCTCCAGCCGCCAGCGGTCATCGACCGCCTGGCCGGCCCAGTCGCCCTGCAGCGGCCGCGCCGCCACCAGCGTCAGCAACAATCCCCCGTCACTCAAACGCGTCCGCCAGTTCACGTCCTTGCCGTTGAGCTTGAGCTGACCTTTCTGCGCCTTGCCTTCGGCCTCGAACAGCAACGCGATGCTGCCATCGACGATCTCGCCATGCAGCTTCGGCTCATTGTTGAACCAGACCGCCAGACCACCATCGATCACTTCGACCTGCTGCAAAACGCTTGGGTCAGGGGTGGTCAAACGGCCGATCATCATTCCGACCATCAGGCCGAAAATTGCCAGCGACCCCATGACTCGCGGGAATAGTTTCGAACGCGGGTCGGCTGGCGGCGTAGAATGCGCGTCATCTTTACCTTCGGAGCCGTGCATGTTTCACGTCATCCTTTTTCAACCGGAAATTCCACCGAACACCGGTAACGTTATCAGGCTGTGCGCCAACAGCGGCTGCCACCTGCATTTGATCGAACCGCTGGGCTTCGAGATGGACGACAAGCGGCTGCGTCGCGCCGGTCTCGACTATCACGAGTATGCCACTCTGCAACGCCACGCCGACCTCGCCAGCTGCCTGGAAAGCCTCGGCCATCCACGGCTGTTCGCCTTCACCACCAAGGGTTCGCGGCCGTTTCACGATGCCGCGTTCGTCCCGGGCGATGCGTTCATCTTCGGCCCGGAAAGCCGTGGCCTGCCGCCGGAAGTGCTCGACGCCCTGCCCGCCGAACAGCGCCTGCGTCTGCCGATGCGCGAAGGCTGCCGCAGCTTGAACCTGTCCAACACCGTAGCAGTGGCCGTGTACGAAGCGTGGCGGCAGAACGACTTCAAGTAACACCCGAAAACAACTGTGGGAGCGAGCCTGCTCGCGATAGCGGTGCGTCAGACGACATCGATGTCATCTGACCCTCCGTAATCGCGAGCAGGCTCGCTCCCACATTGGGTGGAGCCAGACCGCTTACTGAACGGTCGGAGTCTCGCCGGCGTCCTGCATGCGCTGCAGCTCTTGCGCGTACAGGGCGTCGAAGTTCACCGGGGCCAGCATCAGGGCCGGGAACGAACCACGGGTCACCAGGCTGTCCAGGGTTTCGCGAGCATACGGGAACAGGATGTTCGGGCAGAACGCACCCAGGGTGTGGCTCATCGAGCCCGCGTCCAGGTTCTTGATCAGGAAGATACCGGCCTGTTGCACTTCAGCGATGAAGGCCACTTCTTCACCGTTTTTCACGGTGACGGACAGGGTCAGCACGACTTCGTAGAAATCACCTTCCAGGGCTTTCTGGCGGGTGTTCAGATCCAGAGCGACCGCCGGGTCCCATTGCTGACGGAAAATCGCCGGGCTTTTCGGAGCTTCGAAGGACAGGTCGCGTACATAGATGCGCTGCAAGGAGAATTGCGGTGCGGTTTCTTCTTCGCTGGCTGCAGTGTTCTGTTGGTCAGTCATCTCAGATCCTTTCTGATCTTGGGTCTTTTGGGTTCTTGGTGAGGTGCAGCAGTTCAGGCCTTGAGCAGCGCGTCCAGCTTGCCGGCGCGCTCCAGGGCGTACAAATCGTCACATCCGCCGACGTGGGTGTCGCCGATCCAGATCTGCGGCACGGACGTACGTCCAGCCTTCTGGGCCATGGCGGCGCGCACCTGCGGCTTGCCATCGACCTTGATCTCTTCGAAGGCCACACCTTTGTTCGCGAGCAGGTACTTGGCGCGCGAGCAGTAAGGGCAGTAATCGCTGGAATAGACGATGACGTCGTTCATATCACTTCACCAGTGGCAGGTTGTCGCCTTTCCAGCTGGAGATCCCGCCGGACAGCTTGGCGGCGGTAAAGCCGGATTTCATCAGCTCGCGGGCATGGGTGCCGGCAGTCTGACCCAGGGCGTCGACCAGAATGATGGTCTTGGCCTTGTGTTTTTCCAGCTCGCCGATACGGGCGGCCAGTTTGTCCTGGGGAATGTTCACCGCGCCAACGATGTGACCGGCGGCGTATTCCTTGCTCGGACGGATGTCCACCACCACGCCGGCGTCCTTGTTGACCAGTGCGGTCAGCTCGCCGGTACTCAGGCTTTTACCGCCGCCCTGCACCGTATGCGCCAGCAGCAAAGCCAGCAGTACGACGAAGATACCGACAAGAATGTAGTGGTTAGTGGCAAATTCAATCAGGTGAGCAACCATCGAAGGAGGTTCCAGGGCGTTAAAATGTCGGCCAGTATACACAGCCACTATGGTGGGCCAAACCCCGTCCGGCGGTGACGCCGCCGGAACTTCGCTTTAAACTCCAACTCCCTTTTCCATCGCCCTCTTCTTTATTAGCCACGAGTGGATTCCATGACTACCACGCCTAAACCTTTGGTCCTGATGATTCTCGACGGCTTCGGTCACAGCGACAGCCCCGAATCCAACGCCGTCTATGCGGCCAAAAAGCCTGTGCTGGATCGCCTGTGGGCCACCGTGCCGAACGGCTTGATCTCGGGCAGCGGCATGGACGTCGGTCTGCCGGACGGCCAGATGGGCAACTCCGAAGTCGGCCACATGAACCTCGGCGCCGGGCGCGTGGTGTATCAGGACTTCACGCGTGTGACCAAAGCGATCCGCGACGGCGAGTTCTTCGAGAACCCGACCATCTGCGCCGCCGTGGACAAGGCCGTGGCCGCCGGCAAGGCCGTGCACTTCATGGGCCTGCTGTCGGATGGCGGCGTTCACAGCCATCAGGATCACCTGATCGCCATGGCCGAACTGGCCTTCAAGCGCGGCGCCGAAAAAATCTACCTGCACGCCTTCCTCGACGGCCGTGACACGCCGCCGAAAAGCGCCGCCTCGTCGATCGAACTGCTCGACGCGACCTTCCAGGCCCTCGGCAAGGGCCGCATCGCCAGCCTGATCGGCCGCTACTACGCCATGGACCGCGACAACCGTTGGGATCGCGTGGCCCAGGCCTACAACCTGATCGTTGATGGCAAGGGCGAATTCAACGCCGCCACCGCCCAGGAAGGTCTGGAGGCCGCTTACGCCCGTGGCGAGAGCGACGAGTTCGTCAAGGCCACCAGCATCGGTGAGCCGGTGAAGGTCGAAGACGGCGACGCCGTGGTGTTCATGAACTTCCGCGCCGACCGCGCACGCGAGCTGAGCCGCGTGTTTGTCGAAGACGGTTTCAAGGAATTCGAGCGCGCACGCCAGCCAAAAGTGCAGTACGTGGGCCTGACTCAATACGCCGCCAGCATCCCGGCCCCCGCCGCCTTCGCGCCGGGCAGCCTGGAAAACGTGCTCGGCGACTACCTGGCGAAAAACGGCAAGACCCAGCTGCGCATCGCCGAAACCGAAAAATACGCCCACGTCACTTTCTTCTTCTCCGGTGGTCGCGAAGAGCCGTTCCCGGGCGAGGAGCGCATCCTGATCCCGTCGCCGAAAGTCGCCACTTATGACTTGCAGCCGGAAATGAGCGCGCCGGAAGTCACCGACCGCATCGTCGAGGCCATCGAGAACCAACGCTATGACGTGATCGTGGTCAACTACGCCAACGGCGACATGGTCGGCCATAGCGGCGTGTTCGAAGCGGCAGTGAAAGCCGTTGAATGCCTGGACACCTGCGTCGGCCGTATCGTCGATGCCCTGGAAAAAGTTGGCGGCGAAGCGCTGATCACCGCCGACCACGGCAACGTCGAGCAAATGGCCGACGAAGCCACCGGCCAGGCGCACACCGCGCACACCACCGAGCCGGTGCCGTTCATTTATGTCGGCAAACGCGACCTCAAGGTCCGTGAAGGCGGCGTGCTGGCGGACGTGGCACCGACCATGCTCAAACTGCTGGGTCTGGAAAAACCGGTGGAAATGACTGGCACTTCGATTCTGGTCTGATATCAAAAACGCCCTGTAATCAGCCTGAAACGGCTTTTTATGACGAACGCCTCAAAGCAGTTGGCTTTGAGGCGTTTTTTTTGCCGCGTGGGGCGGGCATACTAGGCCGTCCCTTACCCTGGTACCGCCCGCCCTTATGCTTCGCGTCCTGATCGCCCTCGCTCTGACATGCCTGCTCCAACCGGCCTTCGCTGACGAGCGTGCGCAAACCCAACAACAGTTGGACGCCACGCGTCAGGACATCGCCGAGCTGAAAAAACTGCTGGGCAAGCTCCAGGAGGAAAAATCCGGCGTCCAGAAAGAGCTCAAGGGCACCGAAACCGAGATGGGCAAGCTCGAGAAACAGGTCGACGCCCTGCAAAAAGAGCTGAAGAAGAGTGAATCCGAGCTGCAGCGGCTCGATGCAGAGAAAAAAAAACTCCAGAGCGCGCGCACTGAACAGCAACGACTGATCGCCATCCAGGCCCGCGCGGCCTATCAGAACGGCCGGCAGGAATACCTCAAGCTGCTGCTCAACCAGCAGAATCCCGAGAAATTCGCCCGTACCCTCACCTATTACGACTACCTGAGCCAGGCCCGCCTGGAGCAGCTGAAAAACTTCAACGAAACCCTGCGTCAGCTGGCCAATGTCGAAAAGGACATCTCCTCCCAGCAAGCCCAGTTGCTGGTGCAGAAAAGCGACCTCGACACCCAGCGCGACGCCCTCGAAAAGGTTCGCAAGGAGCGCCAGCAAGTGCTGGCCAGGCTCAACGACGACGTAAAAGCGCGCGACCAGAAACTGGCCGCCCGCGAGCAGGATCAGGCAGACCTGTCTAAAGTCCTTAAAACCATTGAAGAAACCCTGGCCCGCCAGGCCCGTGAGGCAGAAGAAGCGCGGCAGAAAGCGCTCATCGCCCAGCAGGAAGCCGAAAAAAAGCGTTTGCGTGAGGCCCAGGCCCGTGCCGATGCGGACTCGGACACCAGCGACGCCCCGCGAAAACAAGTCAGACCCACACCTGGCGCGCTGGTTTCCAGCAGCGGCGAGACGTTCGGCGGCCCTTTTGCTGCCACCCGGGGAAAACTTCCATGGCCGGTTGATGGTCGACTGCTGGCACGTTTCGGTGAAACCCGTGGCGACGATGCCCGCACCAAGTGGGATGGCGTGATGATCAGCGCCTCCGCCGGCAGCCAGGTGCACGCCGTACATGGCGGGCGCGTGGTGTTTGCCGACTGGTTGCGCGGTGCCGGGCTATTGGTGATCCTCGATCACGGCAATGGTTTTCTGAGTCTTTACGGTCATAACCAGACGCTGCTGAAGTCGGCTGGTGACGTGGTAAAAGCCGGTGAGTCCATCTCCACTGTCGGTAACAGTGGCGGGCAGGACACACCAGCGCTGTATTTCGCAATTCGTCAGCAGGGTCACCCGAGTGATCCGGCGCAATGGTGCCGCGCGCAAGGATAGGCGTTGAGTCACCAACTTTAGGAGTTCGTTCGACATGCTGCATTTGTCCCGTCTTACCTCGCTGGCCCTGACGATCGCCCTGGTGATCGGCGCGCCTCTGGCGTTTGCCGCTCAACCGGCTCCGGCTGTCGCTCCGGCAGGCACTGCCGCGACGTCCAAGGCCCCGCTGCCGCTGGAAGAGCTGCGCACCTTTGCCGAGGTCATGGACCGGATCAAGGCCGCGTATGTCGAACCGGTGGACGACAAGACCCTGCTGGAAAACGCCATCAAGGGCATGCTCAGCAATCTCGACCCGCACTCGGCCTACCTCGGCCCGGAAGACTTCACCGAGCTGCAGGAAAGCACCAGCGGTGAGTTCGGCGGCCTGGGTATCGAAGTCGGCTCGGAAGACGGCTTCATCAAAGTCGTGTCGCCAATCGACGATACGCCAGCATCGAAGGCCGGCATCCAGGCCGGTGACTTCATCGTCAAGATCAATGGCGCGCCGACCCGCGGCCAGACCATGACCGAAGCCGTGGACAAGATGCGCGGCAAGATCGGCCAGAAAATCACCCTGACCCTGGTCCGTGACGGCGGTACGCCGTTCGACGTAACCCTGGCCCGCGCAGTGATCCAGGTGAAGAGCGTCAAGGCGCAATTGCTCGAATCGGGTTATGGCCTGATCCGCATCACCCAGTTCCAGGTCAAGACCGGCGAGGAAGTCTCCAAGGCCCTGGCCAAGCTGCGCAAGGACAACGGCAAGAAGCTCAACGGCATCATCCTCGACTTGCGCAACAATCCGGGCGGCGTGCTGCAGGCAGCGGTGGAAGTGGTCGACCACTTCATCACCAAGGGCCTGATCGTCTACACCAAGGGCCGGATTGCCAACTCCGAACTGCGCTTCTCCGCCACCGGCAAGGACGAAAGCGAAGCCGTGCCGATGGTCGTGCTGATCAACGGGGGCAGTGCCTCGGCCTCGGAAATCGTCGCCGGCGCCCTGCAAGACCAGAAACGCGCCGTGGTCATGGGCACCACCAGTTTCGGCAAGGGTTCGGTGCAGACCGTGCTGCCGCTGAACAACGACCGTGCGCTGAAGATCACCACCGCGTTGTACTTCACGCCGAACGGCCGCTCGATCCAGGCCCAGGGTATCGTCCCGGACATCGAAGTGCGCAAGGCCAAGATCACCAACGAAGCGGACGGCGACTACTTCAAGGAAGCGGACCTGCAGGGTCACCTGGGCAACGGCAACGGCGGCGCGGACAAACCGACCGGCTCCGGCGGCAAGCCGAAAGCCATGCCGCAGGATGACGATTACCAGTTGGCCCAGGCCCTGAGCCTGCTCAAAGGCCTGAGCATCACGTCCGGCCGTTGAGGATGTCTTTGCGTTTCGT
Source organism: Pseudomonas sp. 58(2021) (assembly GCF_017491585.1). Classification (NCBI taxonomy): domain Bacteria; kingdom Pseudomonadati; phylum Pseudomonadota; class Gammaproteobacteria; order Pseudomonadales; family Pseudomonadaceae; genus Pseudomonas; species Pseudomonas sp. 58(2021). The sequence goes on along the minus strand of NZ_JAFGYZ010000017.1, from coordinate 112,045 downwards.
CTTTGTCCTGCTGTGCTGTCTGGCGGGTGCTGCTCACGCAGAACCTGCCAGACCGACACCACAAAAAGCCTACCTGACACTGATCATCGACGACCTGGGGCAGAACCTGCCCCGGGATCGCCGCGTGCTGGCCCTGCCGGGGCCGGTCACCACGGCAATCATGCCCGACACCCCGCACGCCACCGAATTCGCCCGCGAAGCCCATCGTGCCGGCAAGATCGTGATCCTGCACATGCCGATGGACCCGGCTACCGGTCCATTCGCCTGGCATCCCGAACTGCCCATCGAAGAGCTTGAGAAGCGTCTCGACGCCGCGTTCAAAATGGTCCCCTACACCGCCGGCATCAACAACCACATGGGCAGCCGCATGACGGCGCAACCGGTGGCGATGGCTTGGTTGATGGGTGAACTGCAGCGCCGTCACAAGTTCTTCGTCGACAGCCGCACCAGCGCCCAGACTGTCGCTGCGCAACAGGCACAGAAGATCGATCTGGCGAGTGTTTCCCGGGACGTGTTTCTCGATGACGAGCGCACCGAAGCGGCGATCTACACCCAGTTGCAGACCGCAATCAATCTGGCGCGCAAACAGGGTTCGGCGGTAATGATCGGCCATCCTTACCCGCAGACCCTGGCCGTGCTGGAGCGAGAACTGCCTAAGTTGAAAGCTCAAGGCATCGAGTGGATCGACATCAAGCAGATGATCAGCGTGCGCAGCAATCGCGCTACGGCCGCGCACGGCAAAAACGGTGTCTACCGATAAACGCCCTGATACAACCGCTACACATAGTTATTGCCTGACGACTCGCCCGCGTCTGGATAGTCAGCCCTGCAATGGTTAGCGACTCTTGTGAGTCGCCTTTCAAACTTCAGGACTGACTATGACAGGCATCGACAGCAACACATTACCCGCGCAGCGAATGGAACCGATCCGGTTCGGCAATCTGCTGATCAATTTCACCAGCGAATTCCATCGGATCTGGGACAGCCGGGGCTCCGGCTCCTCGGTTGGAAGCTTTTGGCGCCCGACCCCCGCCCCTGACCTGCTGCCGGGGTACTTCCCGCTTGGGGATCTGGCCGTGACCGGATATGAAAATATCAACGGAAACAGAATCGTGGCCGTCGTCTGTGAAGGTGAACTGCAAGGTGACGACGCCTCCCGAGGCAAAGCACTCAGCCCGCCCACGGACTATGAAAAAGTCTGGAGGGACTCCAACTCCGGAGCTGCCGCCGACTGCACGGTGTGGCGCCCGATCCCTCCTTCCGGCTACGTGGCCATGGGACTTGTCTGCTCCAATGGTCGCGACAAGCCATTACTCAATGCGATCCGCTGCGTGCGGGAAGATCTGGTCATCGCCACGACCGTCGGCCATTTGATCTGGGACGATAAAGGCAGTGGCGCAAGACAGAACTTCAGCGCCTGGCACATCGATCCTCCGCAGGCTGCCGAAGGCGAAATCTATTTTGCTCCGGGCACATTCTTCGGTGTCCAGAGCCACTCCAGGCCTGTGAATTCCATCGCCTATGCGTTGCGAATGCAGCTTCCCCGGCAGTCAGTACCGGCACCCGAGGCTCCGAAACTCTCGGGGTATGGAGCACCCCCGGAACTGGCACCGGCCAAGGTCACACAGACCGTGCGAATTCCGTGGTTCGCGGTGACCGATCATCTGTCTCCTGGCGAGCAATTATCTACTTCCCCGTTCTACCATCTGGAACGCTCGGATCAGTATGTACTGGTGGGACACGGTCACAACACGAGTGATCTGCCACGGCCGTTCAAGTGGAAAGCAATTCGTGCCCAGAACCCGCAGATGCAGCAGATTTTCAGTCGCCTCACCTCTATCGAAGTGTCGAAAGCGTGGCCAGCGATGCCTTCGAGCGCTGCCCGCGCCATCCGCTACTCGGCGCATTTGTACAAGGACTTTACCTACTGCGAGACATCACCCGACGGCTGGAATGAATCCCGCCCACTGGACATCGTCGCCATGGCTGCCAAAAACAAGGCCGTGGCGATCTACCAGGTACAAAGTCTTTATACGTTGAGGCGCACGGACGGCACTCATGTAGCGGTGAGCATGAGTTACACCGATGATGAAAGCCTTTACTTGACCGAGTATCCGCCAGAAACCGACAGCACGCTGACCTTCACTCCGCAATTGGCGACAGAACCGCCTTCAAGCGAAAGCCATTCAGACCGTGACAGCCACGATATCGGTCTCGCCCCACAGCCGACGACAGAGGAAGGAGTCGTTACAAATACTGCCCCATGATCTCGTCGACCACGCCTTCCTTGCGCATCTGATCCAGCTCAGCCTGCAACCGGGCAACGGTTGCATCCGGCACGTCCTTGTTCAGCGCCAGGTACAGCTCGGCGCTGTTGAAGCGAAGCACGGTTTTCAATCCGGTCACGCCATCCTGTCGAGCCAGATAGCGCCCGGCAGGATCGCCAGTGGCCCACAGGTCAATCTGGCCGCTGACAAGCTTTCTGGCGTTGTCCTGATCACGCAGCACCACCACCGGCTTCAGCCCCTGTTTGGTCAACGTCTCGGCAATCGCATCGCCCTTGTAGGCGCCGATCTTGTACTTGCGCGCATCATTGAGGGTTTCGAGGGTGATCTTGCTGTCGGCCTTGGCCAGCATGACCCAGTCGTCCGGGCCGATCGGGCCGACCCACTTGAACAGTTTTTCGCGATCCGGCAGCCGCGCCATGACGAACGCACCGTAACCGGGATTTTCCAGCGCCAGCTTGTAGACCCGCTCCCAGGGGAAACGCAGGGTCAGGCTGTAGGTGATGCCGGCACGTTTGAACATCTCGCGCACGATGTCCGTGGCAATGCCATTGATGTTTTCGTCCTGGGCGAAATTCTTGCCGTTCTTCGCCATGTTGTACGGCGGGAAGTTTTCGGTGAGGAGCACCAGATCGGTGTCGGGACTTTCTTCGGCGTACCCGGTGTTGATCAACAACACGGAGGCACTGGCGAGGACGAGAAGCAGGCGTTTGATCATGTCGGGCTACCGAAATCCATGGCGTGCCCAAGAGTGCCTTGGGTACGCCATGCTGTCCACTGGCCTGTATGGATGTTTAGCGCATTACGATGCCGCGGTGCGCCATGTAAGCCTTGGCTTCTTGAACGGTGTATTCGCCGAAGTGGAAAATACTCGCCGCCAGCACAGCGCTGGCGTGACCTTCGAGGATGCCGTCAGCCAGGTGCTGCAGGTTGCCGACGCCGCCGGATGCGATCACCGGAATGCCCAGCGCATCGCTGATGGCGCGGGTCACGCCGAGGTCGAAGCCGTTTTTCATGCCGTCCTGATCCATGCTGGTCAGGAGGATTTCACCGGCACCCAGGCCTTCCATTTTCTTCGCCCACTCGACGGCGTCGAGACCGGTCGGCTTGCGACCGCCGTGGGTGAAGATCTCCCAGCGCGGGGTTTCGCCCGGGCCGGAGACCTTCTTCGCGTCGATGGCGACGACGATGCATTGCGAGCCGAAATGCTGCGCCGCTTCGCCGACGAATTCAGGATTGAACACGGCAGCGGTGTTGATCGACACCTTGTCCGCACCGGCATTGAGCAGGTTGCGGATGTCCTGCACGGTCCGCACGCCGCCGCCGACGGTCAGCGGGATGAACACCTGGCTGGCCATGCGCTCGACGGTGTGCAGCGTGGTGTCACGGCCATCGACGCTGGCGGTGATGTCGAGAAAGGTAATCTCGTCGGCACCCTGCTCGTCATAGCGACGGGCAATTTCCACCGGGTCGCCGGCGTCACGGATGTTCTCGAACTTCACACCTTTGACGACCCGGCCGTTGTCCACGTCCAGGCAAGGGATGATGCGTTTGGCCAGCGCCATGGTCAGTCCTCAGCCTTGGTACGAGTCGCAGAAAGCTTGCGCTTCGGCGACGTCGAGAGTGCCTTCGTAGATCGCCCGGCCGGTGATTGCGCCGATGATGCCCGGCGCCTTGGCGTCGAGCAGCGACCTGATGTCACCCAGGTTGTGAATGCCGCCGGAAGCGATCACCGGGATCTTCGTGGCAGCAGCCAGCGCAGCGGTGAACGGTACGTTGCAGCCCTGCATCATGCCGTCTTTGGCAATGTCGGTATAAACGATCGAGGACACACCGTCGGCTTCGAACTGCTTGGCCAGGTCGATGACCTGCACTTTGCTGATTTCAGCCCAGCCGTCGGTGGCGACAAAACCGTCCTTGGCGTCGAGGCCGACGATGATCTTGCCCGGGAACGCGCGGCAGGCTTCGGCAACAAATGCCGGCTCTTTCACCGCTTTGGTGCCGATGATCACGTAGCTGACGCCCGCCTTGACGTAGTGCTCGATGGTATCCAGCGAACGGATGCCGCCGCCGATCTGGATCGGCAGGGTCGGGTAACGCTTGGCGATCGCGGTCACCACTTCACCGTTGACCGGCTGGCCTTCGAAAGCGCCGTTCAGATCGACCAGATGCAGACGGCGGCAACCGCCCTCCACCCACTTGGCAGCCATGCTCACCGGATCATCGGAGAACACTGTGGAATCTTCCATGCGGCCCTGGCGCAGACGTACGCAGGCACCGTCTTTGAGATCGATAGCGGGAATAATCAGCATCTGGCAAACCTTCAAATTTGAATGTTCAGCTTGGCTCGGAAATCAGTTTTTCTCGAGCGCCCACAGGTCGCTTTCGATGCTTTCAAACCGCTCCTTGAGGTGGGTCTGCACATCGAAAATCGCCCTGTTGTAATAGTGCGGAGCAATTTCGCGGGTAAACAACTCAAGAATTTCCGCCGCCTCGAACGAACCCAGGTCCAGTTCGAAACGATCCTCCATGAACCGCTGGATCTTGCGGCTGGCCTCGCTTTCCTGCTCGGGTGTGAGGGTCAGGATCGGCGGTTTGGATTTCTTGACGGCCATTTACCAGCGACCGTCCCACGCCGCGAAGTTCTGCAGCAATTGCAGGCCATGGGTATGGCTCTTCTCCGGGTGGAACTGCACGGCGAAACGCGAACCTTCGGCCAGCGCCGCGGCGAAATCGACGCCGTAATGACCGCTGCCGACCACCTGCCGCGGATTACCGGCGGCGATGTAGTAACTGTGCACGAAGTAGAAACGCGCCAGGTCCGGAATGTTGTGCCACAGCGGGTGATCCACCGACTGCTTCACTTCGTTCCAGCCCATGTGCGGGACTTTCAGGTGCTCGCCGTCTTCATGCAGGTCTTTGCCGAAGAACTTCACCGCGCCGGGGAACAGGCCGATGCAGTCGACGCCGTCGTTCTCTTCGCTGGTGTCGAGCAAGGCTTGCATGCCGACACAGATGCCGAGGAATGGACGATCCTGGCTGACTTCACGTACCAGCGAATCGAAACCGAGGCGACGGATCTCCGCCATGCAATCGCGAATCGCACCGACACCGGGGAAAACCACACGGTCGGCTTCGCGGATCACGTCCGCATCGCTGGTGATCAGCACCTTGCCGGCGCCAACGTGCTCGAGGGCCTTGGCCACCGAGTGCAAGTTGCCCATGCCGTAATCGATTACCGCAACGGTCTGCATTACAGCACGCCCTTGGTCGAAGGCATCTGGCCGGCCATGCGGTCATCCAGCTCGACGGCCATGCGCAGCGCGCGGCCGAAAGCCTTGAACACGGTTTCGATCTGGTGGTGAGTGTTGGTGCCGCGCAGGTTGTCGATGTGCAGGCTGACCAGCGCGTGGTTGACGAAGCCCTGGAAGAATTCCTGGAACAGGTCGACGTCGAAGCCACCAACGGTGGCGCGAGTGTACGGCACGTGCATCTGCAGGCCCGGGCGGCCGGAGAAGTCGATGACCACACGCGACAGCGCTTCGTCGAGCGGCACGTAGGCGTGGCCGTAGCGACGAATGCCTTTTTTGTCGCCGATGGCTTGCGCGAAGGCCTGGCCGAGGGTGATACCGACGTCTTCCACGGTATGGTGGTCGTCGATATGCAGATCGCCCTTGCATTGGATATCCAGGTCGATCAACCCGTGACGGGCGATCTGATCCAGCATGTGCTCAAGAAAAGGAACACCGATATCGAATCGGGCCTTTCCGGTGCCATCAAGGTTGATCGAGGCTTTGATCTGGGTTTCCAGAGTGTCGCGCTCGACAGACGCCTTACGTTCGGCCATCACCAGCTCCGCAAAATCATTGGGCGAAAAAGGCAGCCATTATAGGGGCGCGGGGCCGAAACAGAAACACGAGAGGTGGAATGACTGACGGATAGAACCCCGTGCTGTCGGGGATAGACATGTGCATACAAGTCATTTCGGACAGCACAAAACAAATGTGGGAGCGGGCTTGCTCGCGAAAGCGGTGGGTCAGCCAACAGTGATGTCGACTGACCGGACGCCATCGCGGGCAAGCCCGCTCCCACAGGGGTACTGCGCTTTAACGGTTACTTAGTGGAACAGAACCGCCGTTTTCTGCAGGGTCACCCACACACCCCACGCCAACGGAATCCCCACCACCAGCCACGCAGCGATTGCCAACGGCTTGCTGCCCGGCGCGGCTTTCCACTCCAGCACAGTGCTGCTGTCAGCACCCTTGTCGTGACCCAGCGCCTGTTCGGCGGCCAGTTCGGCGTCGGTCATGAAGTACTTGTCCGCCACCGGACGCACCAGCAGGTTGCACAGGAAACCCAGCACCAGCAGGCCGGCGAGGATGTACAAAGTGATGTCGTAAGCGGCGGCGCGTTCAACGCCGATGCTCAGCTGATACTCACGCAGGTAGTTCACCAACACCGGACCCAGCACGCCAGCGGCAGCCCAGGCGGTCAGCAGACGACCGTGGATCGCACCGACCATTTGCGTGCCGAACAGGTCGGCCAGGTACGCTGGAACGGTCGCAAAACCACCGCCGTACATCGACAGGATGATGCAGAACGCCGCCACGAACAGCGCAACGTTGCCCAGGTGACCGAGGTTCGGGATCAGTGCGTACAGCGCAAAACCCAGTGCAAAGAACACAAAGTAAGTGTTCTTGCGACCCAGGTAGTCCGAGAACGACGCCCAGAAGAACCGACCGCCGATGTTGAACAGGCTCAGCAGACCGGTGAAACCTGCCGCAATCGCAGCGATGGACGCCAGTTGACCGGCGTCCAGCTGACCGAACGGCAGATCGTTGCCCAGCAGCTTGCCGCCGAACACTTCCTGCAACAGGGGCGATGCCATGCCGAGGATGCCGATACCCGCCGACACGTTCAGGCACAGCACCAGCCACACCAGACGGAATTGCGGGGTTTTCCACGCCACATTCACGTGAACGTGACGGTGGGTGATCATCGCATTCGAGGCTTTCTTCGCCGGCGCGGTCCAGCCTTCAGGCTTCCAGCCGGTCGGCGGCACGCGGTAAGCCAGCGCACCACCGATCATGAACACGAAGTAGATCGCGGCCATGGCGACGAAGCTCTGCCATACGCCCACACCGGTTGGCGAAGCGAAATGGCTCATCAAAGCGGTTGCCAGTGGCGCACCGACCATCGCGCCGCCACCGAAGCCCATGATCGCCATGCCGGTGGCCATGCCGCGCTTGTCCGGGAACCACTTGATCAGGGTCGAGACCGGCGAGATGTAGCCCAGGCCCAGACCGATACCGCCGATCACGCCGGAGCCGATCCACATCAGCCAGATCTGGTGGGTATAAATACCCAACGCCGAAATCAGCAGACCGCCGCACCAGCACAGTGCCGATACCACACCGGCCTTGCGTGGTCCTGCGTGTTCGAGCCAGCCACCCCAGATCGCTGCCGAGCAGCCAAGGAAGATGAAGAACAGGGTGTAGATCCAGCCGAGCATGGAGATCGGCCAGTCGCATTGCGACGAGAAGACTTGTGCGATGAAGCTCATGTCCGGTGCGCAAGCCACCGGAGCGGTCACGCCCAGCGCCTTGGACAGCGGCAACCAAAACACCGAGAAACCATAGGCCATGCCGATGCACAGGTGAATGGCCAGTGCGGCCGGTGGGACCAGCCAGCGGTTGAAACCGGGCTTGGCGATGATGCGTTCCTTGGACAGGAACGCAGGCTGGGCGGCGCTGAGGCCGTCCGCCGTGATGCTCGTGCTCATTGTGTATCCCCCAATTATTAGTATGCGTTCGCCAGCCACTGCTCACCCCCGGCCTTTATGCACGCAGGCATGACCGTGTTGGTGGGTGGAGCTCCTTGAAGCGCGACCAAAAGTCGCAGAGGGACGGACGAACGGGCGAAGGTTACCATCTGCACGTGACAGAAAAACCAAACTGATATCACCTTTTTTGAGTCATCTGATCTCATCAGACCGGGGAACCCTCCCGCCGACCGTTGTCGAAGCGCTGCACGCCGCGGATCGACAGGTTCCTCTGGACACCGCACCAGCACAGGGTCATGCAGCGCTATACTCCCCGGCTAAATTATGAATTCGACTAACTACAAGGACTCGCCCATGAAAGCGTTCGGCAAAATCCTGGGTCTGGTACTTCTCGGGCTGTTGCTGATCATTGTGGCGGCGGGCTTCGCCCTGACCCACTTCTTCGATCCCAACGACTACAAAGACGAGATCCGCCAGATAGCCCGCGACAAGGCCCACATCGAGCTGACGCTCAATGGCGATATCGGCTGGAGCCTGTTCCCATGGCTCGGCCTGGAATTGCACGAGGCCAGCGTCGCCACCCTGATCAAGCCTGACGAACCGTATGCCGATCTGCAGATGCTCGGCCTGTCGGTACGCGTGCTGCCGTTGCTGCGCCGTGAAGTGCAGATGAGTGATGTGCGTGTCGAAGGCCTGAACCTGCGCCTGAACCGCGACAAGAACGGTCACGGCAACTGGGAAGACATCGGCAAGCTGCCGGCTGCAGCGCCTGCGCCGGGCAGCACCCCGCCCGTTGCCGCTGGCGAACCGGTCGCCGAAACACCTGCCCAGCCGGAAAAACCGCCGCAGCCGATTCGCCTCGACATCGACAGCCTGACCGTCAACAACGCCCGCGTCGAATACAACGACGAGCAGACCGGCAAGCAGTTCAGCGCCGAAAGCATCCAGTTGAGCACCGGCGCGGTACACGACTCGACCAACATTCCGCTCAAAGCCACGGCATTCCTCAGCACCAATCAGCCCGTGCTGCGAGTGCGCACCGAGCTCAATGGTGAGCTGCGCATCGAGCGCGCCCTGCAACGTTACAAGTTCGAAGACCTGAAGCTGTCCGGCGAACTGACCGGTGATCCCCTGCAGGGCAAAGCCATGACGTTCTCCGCCCAGGGGCAGATGTTGCTCGACAAGGCAGCAAACGTCGCCGAATGGACCGGGATCAAGATTTCCGCCAACCAGTTGCGCGCCTTGGGCGAGCTGAAGGCCAACGATCTCGACAAGACGCCGCAGATCACTGGCGCGATTTCCATCGCCCAGTTCGATCTGGCGAAGTTCGTCGACAGCATCGGCCAGACCCTGCCGGCCATGGCCGAAGGCAGCCTGAGCAAGGTCGAGCTGGTCAGCCGTGTCGCTGCCACACCGACCAGCCTGGCGCTGGACAACATCAACCTGAAACTCGACGACAGCAACTTCAGCGGCCGCATCGCCGTCGAAGACTTCGCCAGGCAATCGCTGCGAGCGATCCTCAAGGCCGACACCTTCAACGTCGACCGCTACCTGCCGCCGAAATCGGAAAAAGCCGCCAGCGCCACTCAGGCACGCCAGACCGAAGTCGCCAGCACCGAAGCCGATGCCATGGCCGGCGCCGGCAGCACCCCGCTGCCGGACAAACCGAGCAAAAGTGCCTGGAGCACCGAGCGACTGTTCCCGGTGGAGCGCCTGAGCAAACTGGACGTGAACGCCGACCTGACCTTCGGCCAGTTGACCCTCGATAAATTACCGATCCAGAACGCCGCACTGAAAGCCACCGGCCAGGGCGGCCTGCTGACTCTGGAGAACCTGCGCGGCGAGCTGTACAACGGCGACTTCGAAGCCAAGGGCACGCTGGACGTGCGCCAGACCGCGCCGGTACTGAATCTGCAAACCCGGATCAACCGCGTGCCGGTGGAAAAAATCCTCGAAAGCCAGGGCAAGAACCCGCCGGTCAAAGGCCTGGTGAACCTCACCAGCACCGTCACCGGTAGCGGGAACAGCCAGCAGGCGCTGATCGACACCCTCAACGGCAACGCCAGTTTCGTGATCAACAACGGCGTGTTGCTCAATGCCAACCTCGAACAGCAACTGTGCAAAGGCATCGCCACCCTCAACCGCAAATCCCTGAGCGGCGAACCGCGGGGCAAGGACACGCCGTTCCAGGAACTCAAGGGCAACCTGACCTTGCGCAACGGTGTGGCCAACAACCCGGACCTGAAAGTGCGCATCCCTGGCATGACCGTCAACGGTGACGGTGACATCGACCTGAAAGTGCTGGGTATGGACTATCGCGTCGGCATCATCGTCGAAGGCGATACCAGCGCCATGCCGGACCCGGCCTGCCAGGTCGGCGAGAAATTCGTCGGCATCGAGTGGCCGCTGCGCTGCCGTGGCCCGCTGGAGCTCGGCGCCAAGGCTTGTCGTGTGGATAACGAGCGCCTCGGCCAGGTCGCGACCAAATTGGCCGGCGACAAGCTCAGCGAAAAAATCGACGAGAAACTGGGCGACAAAGTCAGCCCTGAACTGAAAAACGCATTGAAGGGGCTGTTCAAGCGATGAGAGCGGAGCAGTTTTCCACGGCGGTGCTGGAATGGTTCGACCGCCACGGCCGCCATGATTTGCCCTGGCAACAGAACATCAACCCGTATCGGGTGTGGGTGTCCGAGATCATGTTGCAGCAGACTCAGGTCAGCACCGTGCTCAATTACTTCGACCGGTTCATGGCCGCGCTGCCGACGGTCGAAGCCCTGGCCGAAGCGCCGGAGGACGAAGTGCTGCACCTGTGGACGGGCCTGGGTTACTACACCCGCGCGCGCAATCTGCAGAAGACCGCGAAGATCGTCGTCAGCCAGTACGGCGGCGAATTTCCCCGCGATGTCGAGAAGCTCACGGATTTGCCGGGCATCGGCCTGTCCACTGCCGGCGCGATTGCCAGCATCAGCATGGGCCTGCGCGCGCCAATCCTCGACGGCAACGTCAAACGGGTGCTCGCGCGGTTTACTGCGCAGGAGGGCTACCCCGGCGAGCCGAAGGTCGCCAAACAGCTGTGGGCCAACGCCGAGCGCTTCACGCCGCAGGATCGGGTCAACGCCTACACCCAGGCGATGATGGATCTGGGTGCCACGCTGTGCACCCGCAGCAAGCCGAGCTGCCTGCTGTGTCCGCTGAAGAAGGGCTGCGAAGCGCACATGCTCGGCCTGGAGACGCGTTACCCGATCCCCAAGCCGCGCAAGGCCATCCCGCAGAAGCGCACGCTGATGCCGCTGCTGGCCAACGAGGACGGCGCGATTCTGCTTTATCGCCGCCCATCCAGCGGATTGTGGGGCGGTTTGTGGAGCCTGCCGGAACTCGACGACCTCGACGACCTGCAACACCTTGCCGCGCAGCACTCGCTGGAACTGGGCGAGCAGCAGGCGCTGCCGAGCCTTGTCCACACCTTCAGTCACTTCCAGCTGTCCATCGAACCCTGGCTGGTTCAGGTGCAGGAAGCCGGCGGTCACGTGGCCGAGGCCGACTGGCTCTGGTATAACCTCGCCACCCCGCCGCGCCTGGGCCTCGCCGCCCCGGTCAAGACCTTGCTCGAACGCGCGGCCGCCGTCTTGAATGCAGGAGAGTCGACATGACCCGCACCGTAATGTGCCGCAAGTACAAAGAACAACTCGAAGGTCTGGAGCGCCCACCGTACCCGGGCGCCAAGGGCCAGGACATCTTCGAACACGTCTCGGCCAAGGCCTGGGCCGACTGGCAGAAACACCAGACCCTGCTGATCAACGAAAAACGCCTGAACATGATGAACGCCGAAGACCGCAAATATCTGCAGGGCGAAATGGACAAGTACTTCTCCGGCGAGGAATACGCCCAGGCCGAAGGCTACGTTCCGCCTGCAGAGTAAACCCGCGAAATCGGGGGTCGGATCGTAAGCGACGGAATTAATTTAAGAAATTTTAAAAAAGTCGTTGACGTAAATCCGAAAAACCCTTTTAATGCGCCCCGTTGCCCAGATAGCTCAGTCGGTAGAGCAGGGGATTGAAAATCCCCGTGTCGGCGGTTCGATTCCGTCTCTGGGCACCAAATACCGAAAACCCTGAATCGCAAGATTCAGGGTTTTTTTATGCCTGCGATTTGATGACGACCCGATTCAGGGACGCATCGGCAACGGTCGCGCCATCCCGGCGCGACCGGCAACGTCCCTAGCTGTTGTCGTTCCAGTGGAACACCAGATTGCGCGCTGCACCGCCGCCTATTTCGGCCGCATCCCGACGCGTTTCACCATTGCGGGTAGCGACGACCGTGTACTTGCCGGGCGGTAACTGCACATACACCAATGGCCCGGTCTGATTCAGCGTCAGCACGGTTTGGCCGGGGCCTTTCTGGATCATCACATCGACATCGGCGGTGTACAGGTTTTGCATGCCGACGGCGAAGGTCATGTGCAGGTTGTAGCCAGCGGATTGCTGAATGGCTTTCGACTCATCCAGGCCAATCCCGCCGGCCAGATAGCGAATACCGTTTTGCTCTTGCTGCTGAGCCTGCACAGCGGAATTGTCGATCGGCTCCAGACTTGCAGCCTGCGTCATGAGCGGAAACAGCAACACCGCCGCAGCGGCAACGGGCAGCACGAATTTAAGAACGCGTTTCATGAGGACGACTCCCGGGCTCTCGCGGAACCCAATCGTTACCTCTTTTTAGATTTTGTCTCGTGAGGTGAGTTTTAGAACGATTGGGAGTTGCGGTAGATACGAAAAGGACTACAGAAAACTCCACCAACGATTCGCGCCGCATTGCGTCTCGAATTAGCGATTGCCTGATCAACCTGCACATTTGGTACTCACTGCGTTCCGATTCGTTGCATACCCACCCGCTTGAAGTTCATCCTCGAACCGTCCCCGAAAGTCTGGATCGCCATGAACCTACAAAGCGCGACACTGCCACTCAGTCAGCTGTCAGCGGAAAGCGAGCCCTTCCACGAGCCCGCCGCCGACGGCTATTTGCTCGGCGGTTTCACCTGGCGTCACGCGTCTCCTGATCCACAGCGCCCGCTGGTGATCATCAACGCCGCCACGTCCGTGCGCTGCCGCCACTACTCGCGCTTCGCGGCGTATCTGTTCGCCAACGGCTTCGACGTGATCATTTACGACTACCGGGGCATTGGTGAGTCGCGGCCAAAGTCGATGAGGCATTTGCAGGCTTCATGGACGGATTGGGGCGCGCTGGATTTCGAAGCGATGCTCAAACGAGCACAGCGGGAGTTTCCCGGTCAGCCGATCGATGTGGTCGGGCACAGTTTCGGTGGCTGTGCAGCAGGCCTGGGGGCATCCGGACATCTGATCCGACGACTGGTGACGGTCGGCGCGCAGTTCGCTTACTGGCGCGATTACGCGCCCGAGCACCGCTGGCGGATGTTCGGCAAATGGCACCTGCTGATGCCGCTGGTCACGCTGTTCTGTGGCTATTTTCCGGGCAAGCGACTTGGCTGCCTGGAAGACACGCCCGCTGGCGTGGTCCGCGACTGGAGCACGCCCGACGCACGTTATGAGCGGCGCCCGAGCGGTAGAACAATCGCCGACTTGCCCTTCGCCAACGTCCGGGCCAAAGCCCTGGCAATCAGCATCAGCGACGATCCCTACGGCACGATTCCCGCCATCGAACGCCTGCTCGATTACTTCCACAACGCGCAAAAGACCCACCTGCGAATCGAGCCGCAGGACATCGGCGAACAAGAAGTCGGACATTTCGCCTTTTTTCGCAGCGCATACCAAGCCACACTATGGCCCATCGCGCTGACCTGGCTGCAGACCGGCGCACTGGCCCCCGATACACCGGGGCGGCAAGTGCCGCGCAGTTGAGTCCCCTCCAACGCATCACGGAACACACACCATGGCTTCCGCCAACAAGCAGCAAAAACGCGCCGCCCGGGCCAAGACCAAGGCCAGGCAGAACCGCACCAAACGCGCCGAGGCACCGGTCGAACTGGACCCGAACGACGACCGCATCGATTTCGAGTCGGTGGACCTGACCGAACTGTTCAAGAAAATGATCGACGCCGAGAAGATCAGCCAGCAGGCCATGTGCACGGCATTCCTTGAGGACCCGCTGCTGGAGCTGGTGTATGAACAGGAAGGTGAAGAAGGCGCGATGGATTTCATCCTCGCCGCACTGATCGAGTACCGCCAGTGGTCCACCGAGACCGACGAGGCCGGTGCCCTGGCGTGGATCGAGTCGCCTGACTTCCAGAAAGACTATGTGGCCGCGTCCGACGCGATCGCCGCACAAACCCAACAGAAAGACTGAGTTCCCATGGCATCCCTGAACAAGCAACAGAAACGCGCCAAACGCGCCAAGGCCAAGGCCAAGCAGATCCGCATGGTCGGCCGCAAACCCCTGGCCCTGGACGATGACCTCGGTCACCTGGCCGAGCCGATCCCGGAATACACCCTGGCGATGTTCAGCAAGATGCGCGACGCCGAAGCCGTCAGCCGCAACGACATGCTGCTGACCCTGCTGCGCGAGCTGGCGTTCATCATCGTCGACCATCCTGAACTGCTGGACATGGAAAACGCCGACGACGAAGGCATGGCCGCCACCCACCTGGCCGCCGACATGCTGATCGACTATCGCATGTGGGCCGATGGCATGGATCGCGAGACAGCCCAGGCCTGGTTGAGCGAGCCGCAGTTCATCACCGATTTCGGGATGGCACTGGATACTTACGGCCAGTCGCTCGAAGCGCCTGAAGAGAAGAGCGAATAAACCTCGCCCGCAAACAAAAACGGCCGCTTGTCATCGCTGACAGCGGCCGTTTTGCATTACGCGATCCGGATCAGTTCAACACCACCGCACCACGCTTTTCTGCCTTGCGACGACGCGCCACGAGCATGCCGGTCGCAACAACTACCAGGCTCAGCAGGCCCGTCGCGAGGATTTCCACGCGGTGGGCGTCCTGGAACAACATGATGGTCAGGGCCGCCACGATGAACACGATCACCGCGTAGGTCAGGCCCGGGAACAGCCACATGCTGAAGACGATTTTTTCACCGCGAGCCATGCGCTGCTTACGCATGCGCAGTTGCGAAATCGCGATCACCAGGTACACCAGCAGCGCGATGGCGCCGGAGCTGGCCAACAGGAACTCGAACACCGCAGCCGGAGCCACGTAGTTGGCAAAGGTGCACAGGAACGCTGCGCCTGTGGACAGCATCACCGCCCAGTAAGGGGTGCCGCTCTTGTTGGTGCGGGTCGCCATGGCCGGGGCATCGCCACGTTTGCCGAGGGAGAACAGCATGCGCGAAGAGGTGTACAGCGCCGAGTTCAGGCAGCTGGTCACAGCGACCAGCACCACGATATCGACGATCATCTTGGCGTTCGGGATGCCCATGCGCTCAAGCACAGTCTGGTAGGAGCCAAGGCTGGCCAGCGCTGGATCGTTCCATGGCACCAGGGCCACGACGATGAAAATCGATACGAGGTAGAACAAACCGATCCGCCAGATCACCGAGTTGGTGGCCTTGGAAATCTGCTTGCCAGGGTTCTTCGATTCCGCGGCCGCGATGGTCACGATCTCGGTACCCATGAAGGAAAACATGGTGGTCAGGATCGCGCCCAATACAGCGCCCAGGCCGTTTGGCAGGAAGCCCTGGGTGTCAAAAATGTGCGACACACCGCTCACCTGGCTGTTCGGCAGGAAACCGAAAATCGCCGCCACACCCAGAATGATGAAACCGATGATCGCCACGACTTTGAGCAGGGCGAACCAGAATTCGAACTCACCGTAGTTTTTTACGCTGAACAGGTTGGTCACCGTCAGCAGCATGGTGATGATCAGCGCGAAGGCCCAGATCTCCACGCTCGGGAACCAGGCATGCAGGATGGTCGCGGCGGCGTTGGCCTCCAGCGGGATCACCAGAACCCAGAACCACCAGTACAACCAGCCGATGGTAAAACCGGCCCAATGACCGATGGCGCGGTCGGCATAAGTCGAGAAGGAGCCGGTATCCGGCGAGGCAACGGCCATTTCGCCGAGCATGCGCATGACCAGCACAACCAGCATGCCGGCAGCGGCGTAGGCCAGCAGCACGGCCGGGCCGGCGGCGGCGATCGCGTGGCCGGAGCCGACGAACAGACCTGCACCGATCACACCGGCGATCGACAGCATGGTCACATGACGCGGTTTGAGCCCCTGTTCGAGGCCATTGGAGCTTTGGGTACTGCTCATTGGAACTACCTTTGCGAGGAAAGCGATTGCGTCCGGCCCGTCTGGCGTTCCTTCTCGTAAAAAGAATCCAACGGGGCGTTCCAGATTCTGCACGCAATAATTGCGCCAAAATGTTTCAAAGTCTTCTGGCCCGCGGTTTTCAGTGAGACCGGACAGTCATCGCAAGTCCTTGAGAATAATGGCCTTTCGCCAAAGCGTTACCCTGCGACCCACTTTTCAAAACGAACGGGCGCACCAGAAACACACTGAAAAAGTGCGGGATGCACAATAAAAGGGCGAATGAGGAACGTTCGGCCGGATAGCGCTTCCAACACCCCGCCAAAGGTGGCAACATCGCGCCTTTTTTTACGCGACACCCACGGGAATCAACGTCAAACGCCCGTTCGGTTGTTGACGGGGCGACAGTCTGCTGCGCTGATGCGACAACCTGCCACACGCCATCCGTTTACCGCTCGTAGCGCTGTTGGCTGCCATTGAAACGCTATGCTAGCTTGGCCGCCTCGCCAGGAAGGCCAACCAACAGCTGGAGCGCAACATATATGAGGAACGCACATGGCTGAGGCCACGCCCGCGCTTGAAATCCGCAACCTGCACAAACGCTACGGACAGCTTGAGGTGCTCAAAGGCATCTCGCTGACCGCCCGCGACGGCGATGTGATCTCGATCCTCGGTTCCTCCGGTTCCGGCAAGTCCACGTTCCTGCGTTGCATCAACCTGTTGGAAAACCCGCACCAGGGCCAGATCCTGGTCGCCGGCGAAGAACTCAAGCTCAAGGCCGCCAAGAATGGCGAACTGGTTGCCGCCGACGGCAAGCAGATCAATCGCCTGCGCTCCGAGATTGGTTTTGTATTTCAAAACTTTAATCTGTGGCCGCACATGAGTGTGCTCGACAACATCATCGAAGCCCCGCGCCGCGTGCTCGGCCAGAGCAAGGCCGAAGCCATCGAAGTCGCCGAAGCCCTGCTGGCCAAGGTCGGCATCGCCGACAAGCGCCACGCCTACCCGGCGCAGCTGTCCGGCGGCCAGCAACAGCGCGCGGCGATTGCCCGCACACTGGCGATGCAGCCCAAGGTGATCCTGTTCGACGAGCCCACCTCCGCCCTTGACCCGGAAATGGTCCAGGAAGTACTTAATGTCATCCGCGCATTGGCCGAAGAAGGCCGCACCATGCTGCTCGTGACCCACGAAATGGGGTTCGCCCGTCAGGTGTCCAGTGAAGTGGTATTCCTCCACCAGGGCCTGGTCGAAGAGCAAGGATCGCCACAGCAGGTGTTCGACAACCCGCTTTCGGCGCGCTGCAAACAATTCATGTCCAGCAACCGCTAACGGAGCTACCCGCATGCAGAACTACAAAAAGGTCTTCCTGGCCGCCGCCGTCTCCCTGGCGTTCAGCGCCGGCGCCATGGCCGAGACCCTGAAGATGGGCATCGAAGCCGCTTACCCGCCGTTCAACAATAAAGACGCCAGTGGCCAGGTCGTCGGTTTCGACAAAGACATCGGCGACGCCCTGTGCGCCAAGATGAAAGTCGAATGCAGCGTCGTGACTTCCGACTGGGACGGCATCATCCCGGCCCTGAACGCCAAGAAGTTCGACTTCCTGATTTCCTCGCTGTCGATCACCGACGAGCGCAAGGGCGCGGTGGACTTCACCGACCCGTACTACTCGAACAAGCTGCAGTTCATCGCGCCGAAAAACGTCGATTTCAAAACCGACAAGGACTCGCTCAAAGGCAAGATCATCGGTACGCAACGCGCGACCCTGGCCGGCACCTGGCTTGAAGACACTTACGGTAGCGATATCGAAGTCAAACTCTATGACACTCAGGAAAACGCCTACCTGGACCTGACGTCCGGTCGTGTCGACGCGATTCTGGCCGACAAGTACGCCAACTATGACTGGCTGAAAACCGACGCAGGCAAGAACTACGAGTTCAAGGGCAACGCGGTCGTGGAAAGCGACAAGATCGGCATCGCCGTGCGCAAAGGTGACCCGCTGCGCGAGAAGCTGAACGCCGCATTGAAGGAAATCGTTGCCGACGGTACCTACAAGAAGATCAACGACAAGTACTTCCCGTTCAGCATCTACTGATCCTGACGTGCGGGACCTGCACCGTGCTCTGACGGTGCAGGCTCCCGGCCTTGCCTGCCGCGATTTGAAAAGAAATCCATGATTATCGACCTCTACGGATTCGGCCCGGCGCTCGCCGCCGGCGCGCTGATGACCGTCAAACTGGCACTTACGGCTCTGTGTCTCGGGCTGGTGCTCGGTCTGCTCGGCGCCCTGGCCAAGACTTCCCCGTACAAGCCGCTGCAATGGCTTGGCGGCACTTATTCGACCCTGGTACGCGGCGTCCCGGAATTGCTCTGGGTATTGCTGATCTACTTCGGTACGGTCAATGCGATGCGCGCGCTCGGGGAGTTCTTCGGCAATCCCGATCTGGAACTCAGCGCCTTCGCCGCCGGCGTCATCGCGCTGGGCCTGTGCTTCGGCGCCTACGCCACGGAAGTGTTTCGTGGTGCGATTCTCGCCATTCCCAAAGGGCACCGTGAGGCTGGTGTGGCCCTGGGCCTGTCGAAATGGCGGATCTTCACCAAGCTGATCATGCCGCAGATGTGGCGCATCGCCCTGCCCGGTCTGGGTAACCTGTTCATGATCCTGATGAAGGACACCGCCCTGGTGTCGGTCATCGGCCTGGAAGAAATCATGCGTCACGCACAGATCGGCGTGACCGTGTCCAAACAGCCGTTCACCTTTTATATGGTCGCCGCCCTCATGTACCTGTGCCTGACGGTGCTGGCGATGACAGGCATGCACTTCCTGGAAAAACGCGCCGCACGCGGCTTCGCGAGGAGCGCTCAATGAACTGGGAAGTCATTATCAAGTGGCTGCCGAAACTGGCGCAGGGCGCGACCCTGACTCTGGAACTGGTGGCCATCGCAGTCATCGCCGGTCTGCTGCTGGCGATCCCGCTGGGCATCGCCCGCTCTTCGAAGCTGTGGTACGTGCGCGCTTTGCCCTACGCCTACATCTTCTTTTTCCGTGGCACGCCGTTGCTGGTTCAACTGTTCCTGGTCTATTACGGCCTGGCGCAGTTCGACGCGGTACGCAGCAGCTCGCTGTGGCCGTACCTGCGTGATCCGTTCTGGTGCGCGACCGCGACCATGACGCTGCACACCGCGGCGTACATCGCCGAGATCCTGCGCGGCGCAATCCAGGCCATTCCGCCGGGTGAAATCGAAGCGGCGCGGGCTCTGGGCATGTCCCGGCCGAAAGCGCTGTTCTACATCATCCTGCCGCGTGCTGCGCGCATCGGCTTGCCGGCCTACAGCAACGAAGTGATTCTGATGCTCAAGGCCAGCGCCCTGGCCAGCACCGTGACGCTGCTGGAGCTGACCGGCATGGCGCGCACAATCATTGCCCGTACTTACCTGCCGGTGGAGATCTTCTTCGCTGCCGGCTTGTTCTACCTGGTGATGGCCTACGTGCTGGTTCGCGGTTTCAAACTGCTGGAACGCTGGCTGCGCGTCGATGCGTGCCAGGGACGCTGACTCTTCTTACGTGCTGACGGGCGAGGACCTACTCGCCCGCTTCACCGCACTGGATACATTTCTCACGGCGCATCAGGCGCTGTGGAAACCCCGCCCGTTTACTCATCTGCATCTACCCTGGGAAGCATCCTGCCCGGAGCTGGCTTCGTGGCTACGCGGACGATCGCTGGAAGAGGCGGAAAACGCCCACAACAACCCTGCCGAACTTTTGGATGCACCCAAGCCATTTGCTTCATTGGCAGCGTTGTCGCTTGAACTGAGTGCGGTGGGTGAGTTGCCTGCACACACACTGGAAGCTGCCGGCCATCGCCTGAATGTCGATGTACCGGGGCGCAAATGGCAGCAGATCGAGGCCTTCGCCAGCCGCTTGTCGTTTGCCGCGCAACCGAAGCACTGGCTGGACTGGTGTTCGGGTAAAGGCCATTTGGGGCGGCGTCTGCTCGGTGCCGATCAGCAGCTCACTTGCCTGGAATATGATCCAGCGCTGGTCGCGAGCGGTCAGGCACTGAGTCAGCGTCATCAGTTGCACGCACTGCATGTCGAGCAGGATGTACTCGCCGCGAACACTGCTTTATTGCTGAACGCCGAACACACACCTGTTGCCCTGCACGCTTGTGGTGATCTGCATGTGCGGCTGATGCAACTGGCCAGCGCCGCAGGTTGCCGACAGTTGGCAATCGCACCGTGCTGCTATAACCGGATCAATCAAGCGGAGTATCAGGCGTTATCTTCCGCCGGCTCGCACTCTGCCCTCCAGCTGTCGCTGGAAGATCTGTCCCTGCCGATGAGCGAAACCGTCACCGCCGGTGCCCGTGTCCGACGTCAGCGCGACACTTCCATGGCCCGCCGGCTGGCTTTCGATTTGCTGCAGCGGCAAGTGCGCGGCACCGACGAATACCTGCCGACGCCGTCGCTGCCGAGCGCATGGCTGGACAAACCGTTCGCCGATTACTGCTGCGACCTGGCAGCGTTGAAAGAGTTATCCACAATCGGCTCGCCGGATTGGGTAGCTCTCGAAGCCGCCGGTTGGCAGCGGTTGGCCGAAGTTCGCAACCTGGAATTGCTGCGCGGACTGTTCCGACGCCCGCTGGAGCTTTGGCTGAATCTTGATCGGGCACTTTTCCTCACCGAACAGGGATACGTCGTACGTCTCGGCACCTTCTGCGAAACGCCGCTCACACCGCGTAATTTACTGCTGCTGGCAGAACGCGCTTAAATCTTTACGACCTGTGGATAACTCTGTTGATGGATTTCTCTTGGATCCCATATCCGCGCCTGTTTCAGGCCACTAACAGCCTTGGTCATCTTTTGTTCACATGAATAAAAAACCGATAAAACAGGGATTTGCGCACCAAATGAGAACCCTTTCACAAAATCCCCTCTAAGCCCGCCCTCTTCAAAGCCTGTTGTGCATAAGCCCCCAAGCAAAAGGACATATCCGCCGAATCATGGACGCAGGGAACGGAAAATTGCGCCGGCCAGCCACCCTTGCTATACAGACCTACGCCGTGCAGGTAGCGCAGGCCCGAACAAGAAAAAATCGACCGACAGGAAGCGACCGTGACGTTCATTTCTTACGCACAGAATTTCGAGGACGTTCGCCTTTGGCGCGCCCTGCAGTATTTTGAAAACGGTTTTTATATCGACGTCGGCGCCAATGACCCGATCCACGACTCGGTCACCAAAGCCTTTTACGATCGCGGCTGGCAGGGCATCAATGTCGAACCGATGCAGAACTATTACGACTCGCTCCGCCACCATCGCCCCCGCGACATTACGCTGCAATGCGTGGCCAGCGACCAGCCGGGCCAACTGACCTTCTACGGCATTCCCGACACCGGCCTGTCCACCGCTGACCCGGTCGTTGCGCAAGAGCGCAAAAACCTCGGCATGGACGTGCAAAGCCTCACCGTCACCGCACGCACACTGACCTCGATCTGCGAAGAACACGCTGCCGAGCGGCCGATCCACTTCCTGAAAATCGACGTCGAGGGCCACGAAGAAACCGTCCTGCGCGGCATGGACTTCGGCCGCTTCCGCCCATGGATCATCCTCATCGAAACCCCATGGGAGCGCGACCACACCTGGGAACACCTGGTGACCGACGCCGGCTACACCAACGTCCTGTTCGACGGCCTCAACAGCTTCTTCCTCGCCAACGAACACATCAACCTCAAACCCGCGTTCGACCTGCCACCGTGCAACCTCGACAACTTCCAGCTGTGCAAAGGCCACAACCTCGCCCACCCGGTAAACCCGGCCCTGGAAACCGCCCTGCAACGCGCCGAACACGCCGAAGCCGAACTGCGCGCCATGCAAAACAGCCGCACCTGGCGCGCTGTACAAAAACTGCGCAACGTCCTGCGCCGGGCGTGATTCGCAGAGGACGCAAAAATAGTCTGAATTCAGGGGTTTACAGAAGCACCCGAGTCGCTATAATCGTCGCCCACACGCCGGTATAGCTCAGATGGTAGAGCAACTGACTTGTAATCAGTAGGTCCCGGGTTCGATTCCTGGTGCCGGCACCATACAAAACGAAGCCCCTGCAGAAATGCAGGGGCTTTGTTGTTTCTGGGGGTTGAAGAATGCTCTTGCCGCAATGGGGGAGATTTTTTTGCGCTGGACATCGGTAGCCAGTGATAGCCACCACGCTCTACAGAAAACTGACAAGTGATCGAAAAATAGAAAAATAAATCTGTCACCTTTTCTACAAACGTTCTACAGCTATCTCATCGCTTACTGAACGGAATCTGTGTAACGACGACATCGTGAAGCAGTGGTTGACGTCCTATGACCTCATCAACATCGAAGTAAGCCGCTGCGCTTTTCTTTTCCGCGCCGTAAGCCATTTCAATTACAGGAAGCCCAAAATACTCCTCAACCGCTTTCTTCAACGCGTGCATATCTCCATGCATCGGTTGTAACCCTGTAATAAGTATTTTTTGAGTTTTTGCCATGATAATGCTCCCATATCAAACTTGACAGTCAATCCAATCATCATCCAACCTGAACACAATCACACCTGTCAGAACTACTAGTTTTTAGATCCAACTGAAATATCGATTATTCCAGTAATTTCGGTCAGCACGTGCAAAACATAGGATGTGACCACCTGTTGCAGAAAACTCGCCGCTGCCACCGGCTTCACTGAATTACACATCAAGTGCCCGCGTTGCCGGACACTCAACCACCTGAAGGCCCCCGAGCCTCCCCCAAGCGTGCCGCGAGCATCCCGAACAACGAGTTCCTGAATGCAGCAACCCACCCTTGGCAGCCTGTTCGCAGGCATAGGAGGCTTTGATCTTGGATTTGAAAACGCCGGATACCGCAGCGCCTGGCAAGTCGAACTTAACCCCATCAACCGGGCTGTGCTTGCCGATTGGAAATGGGGACAGATCTATTTTCAGTTTTTGGTGCCGGCACCATACAAAACGAAGCCCCTGCAGAAATGCAGGGGCTTTGTTGTTTCTGGAGTGTCCACATTTCGTCCACATCTCCGATCGCCGGCAATCGCATAGCCGGTTTCTTGTCGGAACAGTGCGTAGACGATTTCACCTCAGGCTGGCTGCAAATCCCGCAATGCTTCCGGATGCTGGCTAGCAACACGTAACAATGTCTGTGCCGCACCTGTCGGCTGCCTGCGACCCTGCTCCCAGTCCCGTAACGTCCGCAGGCTCACACCGATCAACTTGGCGAACGCTCTCTGCGAAACGCCCACCTTGGCTCGCGCTTCAGCAGCCGCCGAAAGTGGCACCTCTGTCACACGAGCAGCTTTTCCCGCCTTCATTTGGCGGACAGAGTCCAGCATGTCCTGCTGGAATTGCTCCAGTTCATTGACCATCGCTGATTTCCTGCTTCAGTTGCTTACGGAAGGCTACGGGCAGGTTGTCGAATTTGGCCTTGGTATAGGTAAGCAGCAACCAAATCGAAAAATAGATCTGTCACCTTTTCTATTTCTCATTTCAATCCAACCACGCCCTCTTCCGCACCAACCCCGGCGTCCCGGTCGTCACCGCCCTCTCCCACGCATCCCACCTGCTGCACATTTCCAAACTGCTCACATCAGATACTTCTGCCGCCAACGACCCGGAACTCCACGCCTGTGCCTCGCAATATTTGCAGGAATTGAGCAAGGCACTGGTCGATGACGCGGTCAAAGTCTTGAGTCCAAGCCCATAAATCGTCGCCCACAAAAAAGCCCTCGCATCGCTGCGAGGGCTTTGTGTTTCCGCATCAATCAGTGCCCAGCGCTCTGCCCACCATCCACATGCAGAATCTCGCCAGTCACAAAGTTCGCGTTATCGAGATACACCACTGCCTGCGCAATATCGTCGATCTCGCCCATGTGCCCGACCGGATGCAGAGCCCCCAGCGCCGCGTGGGTTTCCGCGCCATGCATCGGCGTTTTGATGATGCCCGGCGATACCGCGTTTACCCGGATTCCGCGTTTGGCGTATTCGATGGCCAGGGATTTAGTGGCGGCGTTGAGGCCGCCCTTGGTCAGCGACGCGAGGACCGAGGGTACGCCGTCGATGGCGTGGTCGGTCAGGCTGGTGGTGATGTTGACGACGTGGCCCTTGCCCTGCTTTTCCATTTCGGCGATAGCCAGTTGGGTGATGTAGAAGAAGCCGTTGAGGTTGACCGACAGCACCGCCGCGTAGTCTTCCGGGGTGTAGGCGGTGAACGGTTTGGCGACGAAGATGCCGGCGTTGTTGACCAGGGTGTCGATGCGGCCGAAGCGTGCCACGCCTTCGCTGATCACGCGTTGAGCGGTGGCCGGGTCGCCGATGTCGCCAGCGATGGTCAGGATTTGCGGATCGTTCGACGGCTTGATTGAGCGCGAAGTGGCGACGATGTTGTAGCCCAGCTCACGGAAGGCCTTGACCATGCCTTCGCCCAGACCTTGGGAGGCGCCAGTGATGACGACGGTTTTTTTCGAATTGCTCATGATGAAATCCTCAATCAATAAGTGGGTGTTGAATCAGGCGCTAGCCAGTTGTTTCAGCATTTGTTCGTAGTACTCGACCGATTGCGAACCGGAGACCAGATGCTTACCGTTCAGGATCAGCGCGGGCACCGAGTTGATCCCGTGCTGTCGGTAAAACGCCTGCAGTTGCCGCACTTCACTGGCGAATTCGTCGCTGGCCAGCACCTTGCGGGCCCTCGCCGCCTCCAGCCCCGCTTCGGTCGCCAGACGGATCAGCGTCGGGTGATCGTTGGGGTTGTCGCCGTCGCGGAAGTAAGCGCGCAGCAGGATCTTTTTCAGCACGACTTGCCGCCCTTCCTGCGCTGCCCACATCAGCAATCGATGGGCATCGAAGGTGTTGTGAAAGTGCGTGCGTTTCTCCAGGTCGAACTCGAAACCGATGGCCTTGCCGCGCTCGATTTGCATCTTTTTGCCGGCGGCAACGTCTTCGGCGGTGCGACCGTATTTGCGCATCAGGTGCTGCACCGCCGGTTCACCTTCGGCGGGCATGTCCGGGTTGAGTTCGAAGGGCTTGTAGGTCAGCTCCACCGAAACCTCGCCGGCCAGATTGCCGATCGCCTGCTCCAGCGCCGTCGCCCCGAGTGCGCACCAGGGGCACACCACGTCGGAAACGAAATCGATGGTCACGGTCGGGGTCATGACTGGCCCCGTTCCGCCAGCTGTCGGCGGTATTCGGTGGTGGTGATGCCGGCGTAGCCCCAGTTATCGGTGTCGACTTCTTCGATCACGATGTGGGTCAGGTCCGGGCGTTTGTTGAGGACGCGCTCCAGGGTTTCAGTGATTTCGGCGATCACCTGAGCTTTCTGCTCGCGGGTAACGCCGTCGCGGGTGATGCGTACGCTGACAAATGGCATGACGACTACTCCAGTGACCTGCCCTCGGGATGATGGTCAGGTGTTGGAGCTCAATGTAGGCGTGTGCCGGGAGGGGAAAAAGTAGGGGTGGGGTACTTCATTTGTGAGGTGGTGTAATGAATTGACAAGCCGAAGTTCAGTGACAGAGAATCCCCTCAAGAGCGCGAAACCGGCTGCCATCAGGTGGCGATAGCCGGCGTTAGGAACCCCGTTGATGACCTGAAAATCAGCGTTCGGGTGCGACCTCTTCTCCCCTGCTTGAGGGAGCACAATATCGAGCGACTTCAACAAAAAAGCCGACAGCGATGTCGGCTTTTTTGTGCGCGCTATTTGAACAGTTCGGAATGAGTACCCAAGTCAACGAAGGTGATCAAATCTGGGCGTGTGTTTTCGTAAATCATCAAAAAGTCACCGCCGATGTGACACTCGCGAAATCCAGTCCAATCACCGTTTAGAGCATGATCCACATACTCCGCAGGCAACTGTTCGCCCAAAAACAACATGACCATCACCTTACGAACTTCATTCATATCTCGACGCCCGGCACGCTCGTAACGATCCCAGGACTTCTTGAACTCGGACGTTTGTGAAGCCTGCTTAGGCCGCTCAGCGCGTTTTTGTCTTTTCTCCGGTTTCGCCATCGGCAGCCCTCAGCATCTCATCTATCGAGTCGAAACGCTGGCGAATATCTCGTGCTTCCATCATCGCGCGGGCGGTCTTCTCTGAAGGGACGCGCACCTCAAAGGGCAAGCCTTGGGTCGCCACGACCTGACGAAGAAACAGACGCATGGCATCACTAATACTGAGCCCGCAAGCGTTCAAAACCTCAGTGGCACGCGCCTTCAAATCCTCATCAATGCGGCAACGCACATCGGTGGTTTTCAGTAGTGCACCCATTTCAATTACCTCATGGTGATTTTGTAGCTACATCGGCGCTACCTCTACATTGTGGTCAGGGGATTCGTTTTGGGTCAATGTGAAGTTGATACACGGGTCTCCACCGTCGTAACTCACTACTATTTCATCCGCTTTGACACCGGTCTGCTATCAGCCCAATCGCCAATTCCCCTGAGATGTATCTGCTCATCGTGCAGGCATAACGTGTGAACCCTGTCAGTCGTTTCTCTTGATGAATCTGCCCAGACGCACCCAAACCGTGCACTTTTTTTGATCCCAATCACCCCCACGTCACCAAAAACCCCGATCCTGTGTCAGCCTCCAGCCATCGGCAGGGACATCGATTCGCTACTAATTGCGCGACAACTATGCTCAGGTACAGGAATATAGCCGGCAAATGGCGCCGTTCAGGCTGCCACGTACACAACAATACCCAGCCCACTTCAGAGGGCATTACCCATGGATAGCAGAACCTTACGCAACCTCATGCGCATCGTGCAGACCGGCTCCTTGTCGGCCGCAGCCGAGCATTCGTGCCTGACTGTGCAGGCCCTGGCCGCGCAGTTGAACAAGGTCGAAGAACAGTTCGGTTTCCGCTTGTTTCGCCGTTCCAACAAAGGGCTGACGCTGACGCCGCAAGGCACAGAGCTGACGCCATATATGGACAGAGTGCTGATTGCCACGCGGCAGATGGAAGAGAAAGTCGAGGCGCTGAAGGTGCCGGGACAGCGCACGTTGAAAGTGGCGTTGAACACCACGCTGGACCCGGACTTCAACCGACGATTGATCGGGCGCTTGATCGATGTGTTCCCCGACTACCAGATGGAATTCAGCTACGCCGAGTCGATGGAAAATCTCAGCAAGCTGAAGAACGAGGACTTCGACCTGGCGGTACTGATCGGCCCGCAGCGTCCGGGCTTGCCGAGCATTGTCCTGCCGGAAGTGCAGGTACAGGTGGTCGGCGCTCATTGCGGTCAGGAAAACGATCCGCTGACGTTGCTTGGCAACAAGTTTCAGGTGCGTCCTGCAGAAGATTGCCCGTATTCCCACAGCTTTTTGCGTTTTCTCGACGCCGGGCTGGGCAATTTCGAGAACAGCCAGCGGACGATTTACTCCTGCAGCGAAACGCTGACCCTGTCACTCATCACGCAGATGGACGCGGTCGGCATGGTCTCCCGCGAGGCCGCGCAGAAGAACGGCCTGACGATCTTCCCCGGGTTCGAGGATTTCCTCGAAGTGCGCCTGGCGGTGAACAACCCGGATCTGTCCGGCCAGGCGTTGAACGACGTGGTCGACCTGCCGTTACATGAACGAGCCGAGCGCAATGTACGCAGCCGTCCCAACCGCCACACTGAGAAAGAGGTTTTTGCTGAAATACGCACATAACAGCGTCGGAATCGCTGCATAGAATTCCGGGCGATCGAGCTGTATGTGCTGTTCCTTGATCAACAAGGGGGTCAGGCTGATCGCAGCGACGATCGCCACCGGCAGGTATTCCAGCGCCCGGGCGACGAAGGGCGGCCAGTGCTCGGTGTTGACCTGCAGCGGCAAGGCCCGTGGCAGGAAGGTCACGGCCATCATCAGCGCTACCACCAGGATCAGGAACGTTTGGTCAGGCATACACCCACTCCGCAGCCCACAAACGTGGCGATGAAAACGTTGAACGGCGAGCTGCCCACCAGACTCAGTGCGCCCATGCAGACGACTGCGGCCATAGCGGCGATGAGTTTGTTGCGGGTGTTGCACAGCGAGACCAGCACGTAGAGCATCATTGCGGTCAGCGCGTAGTCGAGCTGGTATTTGATCAGGTGCGAAGCGTATTGCGCACACAGGGCCCCGAGCAATCCGCCGATCACCCACGAGGTGTGGCAGAACAGGTTGAAGCCGATCAGATAACGGATGTTCACCGGCGCCCCGGTGCCCAGCTTGACGCTGTGAAAGGCGAACGACTCATCGGTGAGCCCGCCGGCATAGCACCAGCGCTCCATGCGGCTCAGACCCAGCGCCCGCAGGGCCTTCGCCATGTAGACCGACATCAGCATGTGCCGCGCATTGATCAGAAATGTGGTCAGCACGATGGTGGTCAGCGACGCACCGCTGCTGATCAGCGCCAGCGCCGCGAATTGCGAAGCCCCGGCATACACGAACAGACACATGGCCACCGGCAGCCACAGCGGCAGCCCGGCGTTGACCGCCATCAGCCCGAAGACGAACGACACAGTGAAATAACCGGCCACCACCGGGCTGGCTTCGGCAAAGGTGCGCGATGGCTGACGGTCGACCATCAGCGGCGCACTGCCGGATGTTTCATTCATAGATCCCTCTCAAATGTCCGTTCGCCGTGAGGCTCGCAAAAACCCTGGGCCGTCCAGAAACGCTTGCCCGCGAGGTTAGCATCGTCGACGAACAGAAACATCCGCAGCACACCGACCCGTTTCATGTCGGCCGACGCCGCTTCCACCAGCCGCTGCCCCACACCCTGGCTGCGATAGCGCGCGCTGACAGCCAGATGGTTGATCGTGCCGCGACTGCCGAGCATGCCGCCCAATACTGCGCCAACGATCTCGCCCTCGACATCGAAGGCGAGATAGGCCGTGGTGGTTTTCTGGATCAGCACGCCGCGCAGGCATTTGGCATCCTGCCATTCGCAGAACGACACTTCGTCGAACTGGCGGAAGAAACGCTCCATGCGCTGCGCGTCCTTGGCCGTCGCGCGCCGCAGCACCACCGGCGTCGAGCACTCGACGCCGTCGATTGGGGTGATCTGATTAGCGAACAATGTCGAAAGCGGTCCCGGGCCGCGAGAAGGAAATCGCCAGAATCTGCCGGTACGCCATGGCATGGGAGTGGGTGTTGCGCGCTGGCGTGACGTAGTGGCGCATGTCGCGGTCGAGGAAGTAAGTGGTGTCGAGAATTTCCTGGTAGGTGGTCGACGCCAGTTGCTGCTCGTGAATGTCGTACAGGCGGCTTTCGGCCCCCTCGACATTGTTGCGACCCCAGAAGTGCACACCGCTGAACGGGTAACCGTCGCAGTGGATGCCTTCCGGCGTGATTT
Organism: Pseudomonas sp. 58(2021); assembly: GCF_017491585.1. Classification (NCBI taxonomy): domain Bacteria; kingdom Pseudomonadati; phylum Pseudomonadota; class Gammaproteobacteria; order Pseudomonadales; family Pseudomonadaceae; genus Pseudomonas; species Pseudomonas sp. 58(2021). The sequence continues at coordinate 82,397 of NZ_JAFGYZ010000017.1, read as the reverse complement.
CCAGTTGTTTGCCGGGTTTGATCTCGATGCGGATCTGATGGATCTGGCATTGCCAGATTTCATTGTGCAACTCTTCCGGCAACACGCTTTTGTACACTTCGAAATCGGTGTCGATCAGGCTGCGCATCACCGGCGAAGTAATCACTTCGTCGGAGAAGTCCTGGAAGTGCCGCACAACGCCGCCCACGTAGGCGTTGTTCTCCTTGGACTGCACGTACGCGCGGTGTTCCAGCTGCTTCAGCTCGCGCGTCTTGGGGTTGTATTCAAAGTCGCTGTAACGACGGTAACGCATGCCGGCTTCGGCCTGACCGTAGTAACTGTCAGGCTCCATGTTTTCCCAACTTTTGGTCAGTCTGACAAAGTCGGCGAAATGACCGTAGAGATTGAAGTCAGCACCCTGCACATTGGCGTATTTGTCGCGCCGTAGCGATTCGCCCACTTCTCTGGTTAAAACGATCATTACCCAATTCTCCGCTGCATTGAACGGCCTAATCTATTAGGTGGAGAATTTGCGTCCATGAGAAAGAATTTCAGGCATTTAAAGCGCTGTTTGAAACGCGATTTGAAACGCCTTGAAAGTGCATTTCAAATGACAAAAACACGGGTTTTTATGCTGTTTTCGCAAAAAACGTCAAAAAAAACCCCGAACCAGTCGGGGTTTTTCTGACGCGCTTCGCGGCTTCAATCGATCATCAGAAGATGTTGATCGGGTAATCCACGAACACACGCAACTCGTTGCCGCTGACGTTGTATTCGCTGGATTTCTGCGAAACACGCAGGATCGAGCTACGCACTTTCACGCTCAGGTCCTTGGCCGGGCCACTCTGCACGACGTACTTGAACTGGTTGAAGATTTCGCGCTCGGTGCCGCCTTCGCTGGTGGATGTGGTGATGTTGTCGCCACGCACGTAAGCGAAGTTGTAGCTCAGACCCGGAACACCGAATGCGCCGAAGTCCAGGCCGTAGCCCAGTTGCCAGCTGCGCTCGTCTTCAGCGTTGAAGTCCGACCAGTAGGAGTTGGCCAGGTAGATGGTGTTGCCACCGTCACCCACGCGACCTTGGCCTTTCTGGTAGCCGCCATAGGCGTAACCCAGGTTGCTGTCGCCGGTGGAGCGCTGGTGCGCCACGGTGAACGAGTGCGGGCCGGTGGCGAAAGTGGCTGCCAGGCTCCAGATCTTGTTGTCGTCGCCGGTTACGCCGTTTTCGCGGACATAGGAGTTGTCCAGCTTGGTGCGGTAACCATTGAAGTCCAGGGTCAGGGACTGATCCTTGTCGATCGGGAACACGTAGTTGGCGTTCACGTATTGCTTCTTCAGCACGTCTTCGACGTCGGAAGCGTACAGCGCAGCCTTGAACTGTTCGGTGAACTGGTAGCTGCCGCCCAACACGTTGATCGACTTCAGGCCACCGCTGTCACGGCCTTCAGCGCTTTTACGCGATTCGGCGGTGAAACGACCGGCATCCAGTTGCAGACCTTTGATCTCTTTGGAGGTGATCAAGGTACCGGTGTAGCTTTCCGGCAGCAGGCGCACGTTGTCGTAACTCAGCACCGGCAGGGCCGGCATCTGGTCGCCGTAGGTCAGTACGGTGTTGGAGATACGGAATTTGACGGCTGCACCGCCCTTCGACAGGTCGTCGGCAGCGTTACCGCTGTCACCGCGCTTGAAGAAGTCAATACCGCCCGCACCGCTGCGGCCCTTGCCGCCATCCAGGCGCAGTGCGTACAGACCGAAGGCATCCACACCGACACCGACGGTGCCCTGGGTGAAACCGGACGAGAACGTACCGATGGCCGCTTGGCCCCATTCCGCTTTGTCCTGGTTGCCGTCTTTGTAGTCACGATTGATGTAGGCATTGCGCAGCAGCACTTTGAGGCTGCTGTCTTCAACAAAACCCTTGGACTCGGCCTGGTCGTTAGCCATGGCCGAAGTGGCACTCAACATCCCCAGTGCGATCAAACTGATTCGCTTGTTCAACATCTTGTTTTCCTTATTGCGGGTTGAAACGCGCTGTGTCGAACGGCTGAAACGGCGCTTATTGCACTCTTTTATTCACCCCGAAACAAAAAGACCCGCTCAAGACAATGTCATGGCGGGCCTGCTCCTGATTTTGAGTCATGGCGGTTAGCCACAGGCGTTGGGCCGAATCGTAGCCGCGCCCTGAACAATGTGTCAATTTCAAGAATCGTCTTTAAATAGGCAAAAATCGTCTAATAAAAGTAAATTTTACGATGGCTGCGTGCTGGGAATTGCCAGTAATCAGGTTTTTTGATGTCCGCTCACGCACAACCATCGAGGCCACAGACCGGCAAGGCTTGCACCACGGGTGCCGACGGAACGGACTCGCTCAACCACTGTGCAAAGGCCTGCGGTTTGCCGAGCCACGGGCCGATATCGATCAGAGTGAACTGACCGTCCTGTTCCAGTGCAAAGGTTGGAAAGCCTTGACCACCGAGTTTCGCCAACAATGCGCGGCTGTTCTTTATGTGTTGATCGGTATCAGTGGCCTTGAGGTTTTTGAGGAAAGTGTCCGCCTCGTAGCCCATCTCTACCGCGCACTCCACGAGCACGACCTCATCGGCAATCCGCCGGCCTTCTACATAGTGTGCGGTTTGCAAACGACCCAGCAGTTCCAGGCCACGCCCATCGAGGCGTTCTGCTGCCATGACAGCGGCAATCGGTGGCGTGGAATCAAATACCGCCGTGTGATCACGCAACAGACCTTCGAAATAGGCTTCGCCAAACGGCTGTCCGGTGTATTCGGCAATGCGTCGGTCGTGAGGTATCACGTAATTGCGCAGTTGCGGTGAAACGCTCTGACGGTTGGCACCGGTCATCATGCCGCCAGCATGGGCGATCACCGGCAGAACTTGCTGTGCGGCCTGTACCAGCGGCTTGGCGCCGTAGCACCAGCCACACAGCGGGTCGTAGATGTAATGAAGAGTCATCGAAAAGCTCCGGCTGGAAGATGGGAAAAATGATGCCGGCACATTAGTCCATGGGTCGTTGCGGAAAAACGCCGGAATGGCTTTCAGTCTGTTTCGGCAATCGGTCAAATGCGCTCATTGTCCGCTCCGACACAAACATGAAATAAATTGACACAATCAAACCAAGGAACCTTTCAGGAATAATTAACGGAAGCAAATGCAAAGCATTACCATCCGCGCGTTTGAATTCTTTCACCCTTTCGGATGCGCTTTTCAATGCCTGCCCCGTTCCGTCTTACGCCCGTCACGCTTGGGCTTTCTGCCGTTTTGTCCTCCGGTTTCGCTTACTCCGCGACCGAACTTCCCGCCACTTCGATCAGCGCTGAAGCGCAGGCCGACGACCCGCGCGTAAAGGTCAGCAACACCGCAACCCGTACGTCCACCCCCGTGCGCTACGTGCCGCAGGCGATCGATTCGATCAAGACTGCCAACGTCGCGGATTACGGCATCAATGACATCGAAGACGCCCTGAGCGGGATTCCCAACGTCAGCGGCGCAGGCGATACGCGCTTCGACAGCCTGCGCATCCGGGGTTTCGACGCCAGCAACGACTTCTATCTGGACGGCATCCGCGACGACAGCCAGTACAAGCGCGATCTGCACAACATCGAACGCGTCGAAGTGCTCAAGGGGCCGGCCGCCGTGCTGTATGGCCGTGGCAGCCAGGGCGGGATCGTCAACCGTGTGAGCAAGGCGCCCGAATCCGGCCGCCGCTCGACCATCGAGGCTCAGGGCGGCAGCGAAGATCTGCGCAGCCTGTACGCCGACCTCAGCACCGACCCGAGCGAGAACATCAGCCTGCGCCTGAACATGGGCAACATGGACGAGAACAGCTTCCGCGACGGTGTCAGCGGCAACCGCAAACTGTTTGCGCCGTCGATGAGCTGGCAGCTTACGCCTGACCTGAACTGGCTGGTGCAGTACGAATACAGCCGCTACAACCGTACGCCGGATCGCGGCATTCCCGGCGTCGGTGGACGTCCGGCGGATGTTGGCCGAGACACGACCTACGGCAACGATCACGACTTCATCGATGACAAGGCACAGTCCCTGCGCTCGAAGCTGAGCTATGAAATCAACGACAACTGGCAACTGCGCCACACCCTCGGTGTGTTCAAGCTCGACAGCGATTTCGACAACACCTACCTCACCGGTTTCGATGCGAAGACCAACAAGGTCACCCGCCAGCACTGGCAACAGGACCTGACCACCCGCAACGTATTCAACAACGTCGAACTGGAAGGTGGATTCCACACCTTCGGCCTCGAACACCGCTTGCTGACCGGCCTCGAAACCGGCAGCCAGCGCCGCGACCCGACGCTGTACAACGCGGCAACCTCCGGACGCGGCAGCTCCGCAGTGCCATCGCTGGACCTGTACAACCCGGATCGAAATCTGCGCCACACCGGCCGTATGCAGGTGTCGAGCAGCAGCCATACAGAAGTCGAAAGTCGCGCGATCTACGTTCAGGACCAACTGCGCCTGAACGATCAATGGCAACTGCTGGCAGGCCTGCGCTATGACACCTTCGATATCGAGTCGACCAACAAACTGCGCAACATCTCCGAGGACCGCGACAGCCACAGCACCAGCCCGCGTTTCGGTGTGGTCTGGACGCCGCTGCAGAACCACTCGTTCTACGCCTCGTGGACCAAGACTTTCTCGCCGGTGGGCGGCGGTCTGATCGGTATCACTCCAGGCGCAGCCGGCAATACCAACGACCTGAGCCCGGAGCTGACCAAGCAGAAAGAGATTGGAGTGAAGAGCGACTGGCTCGACGATCGCCTGAGCACCACCCTCGCCGTCTATGAACTGGAACTCTACAACCGTCGCACCACCGATCCGAACGACCCGACCCTGACCGTGCTCAGCGGTCTGCAGCGTTCGCGCGGGATCGAGTTGACCGGTACCGGCAAGATCGTCGGCAACTGGTATGTGCGTGGTGGCGTCGGTGTGCAGGACGCGACCATCGAGAAGGACAACAACGGCCTGGAAGGCAAACGCGTCAATAATGTCGCCAAGCACAACGGCAGCCTGTTCCTGACCTGGAAACCGGAGATGGGCTGGTACGGCGAAACCGGCCTGACCCTGGTCGGTCAGCGTTACGCCGACAACGCCAACACCACCGTGCTGCCGGGCTATGGGCGCTGGGACGCTCTGGTCGGTTACCGCCACAAGGACTGGGACCTGCGCGCAGCGCTGAACAACATCACCGACCGCGAGTATTACGCGTCGGCCACCAGCGCCTTCCAGATCCAGCCAGGCGCGCCGCGCAGCCTGGTCATGACCGGCACCTACAGCTTCTGATTCACGCCCATAAAAAAAGCGCTGCCATCCCGGCAGCGCTTTTTACAATCCTTGTCTATTCTTCTTATCCTTCCATCACATCCCACAATGCGTCCAATTCGGCCTCGCTGAACAGGCCAGCGGGGTAACGCTCGATCATCATCCGGCGCGGATCAGGTTCCCTGATCTGACGCGTTCCATTGGACTTCAACCAGTGCGCGACAATCTGGAGCGACTCACTATTTACAGCCATGGGATGCATTGTCCGCTCGCTGATTACGTTCACTTCGGCGTTCATTTCCGCGCTCTCTCCCCGTTCGTGAGCGGCTACGTTATCCAAGGTTTATGACAGAACTGTTGAAGTTCTCCCCCCTCCCTAGTGCGTCATAAGCGATACAAGAGCTATGCCAATGTGTTGAAACTGCCGACAGGCGGATATAAAGAAACCCGCAGTCCTGACGGGCTGCGGGTTTCTCTTCAAGCGTAGGCAACAAATGACTGCCCGGTCGATTTTCCAATCAACTCAAGCTGTTACATCTGCACTCACTCTTTGTGCGGAGCGGGTTGCTGTTGGGTAAGGCAGTGAATATTGCCGCCCCCCAGTAACAGTTCGCGACCCGGCACCATCACCACTTCGTGTTGCGGGAACAGGTTCTGCAGAATCTCACGGGCCGGAGCATCCATTGGATCGTCGAAACTCGGCGCGATGATGCCGCCGTTGACGATCAGGAAGTTCACGTAGGAACCGGCCAGACGCACGCTCGGGTTGCGCTCCTGAGTGCCGTCCACCGGGTCCACGCCTGCGCATTCCTCTTCGGTGGCAAACAGCGGCCCCGGAATCGGCATCTTGTGCACCGTGAACGGGCGCCCCTTGGCGTCGGTGCTGCTTTCCAGCACTTTCATCGCAGCCTGGCAGCGCGGGTAGTTCGGATCCTGCGGATCGTCGGTCCACGCCAGCAGCACTTCGCCCGGACGCACATAGCAGCAGAAGTTATCCACATGGCCGTCGGTTTCGTCGTTGAACAGGCCATCCGGTAGCCAGATGATCTTGTCCACGGACAGGTTGTCGCGCAGCACCGCTTCGATTTCTTCACGACCCAGGTGCGGGTTGCGATTGCGGTTGAGCAGGCATTCTTCGGTGGTGATCAGGGTGCCTTCGCCGTCGACGTGAATCGAGCCGCCTTCGAGCACGAAGCCTTCGGTGCGATAACGCGGGCTGCGCTCGATTTCGAGGATCTTGCCGCCGACCTGGGAATCGCGGTTCCACGGCGAATACAGGCCTCCGTCAAAACCGCCCCAGGCGTTGAAGTCCCAGTTCACACCGCGCACTTCGCCGCTGTTGTTGATCACGAAGGTCGGGCCGCTGTCGCGGACCCAGGCGTCATCGCTGGACATCTCGACCACGCGGATATTCGGCACATCAAGGCGCGCGCGAGCATTTTCGTACTGGCCGGCGGACACCGCCACGGTCACCGGTTCGAAACGCGCGATGGCCTTGGCCACGGCAGCATGAGCGACCTGCGCCGGCTTGCCGCCCAGACGCCAGTTGTCCGGACGCTCGGGCCAGATCATCCAGGTCTGGGTTTGCGGCGCCCACTCGGCCGGCATGTAGAAGCCATCGGCGCGTGGGGTACTTTTCAAGGTGGTCATGTCGATCAGGACTCCAGGGAACGGTCGAGGTTGTTCAACGCGCCGAACAGGTTTGGACGACGGACGATAGCGACTTTATAAACGATAAATATCGACTTTAAAAGCTAAAAACAAATATCGAGTTTTGTTTTTACCGATTAATACCGATAGAAATCGGTATTAATCGGACTATCACAGTCTCATAGGCCTTCTTCCAGCACCTTCGACAGCATGTCGACAAAGAAATCCACACTCTGACGCGAAGTGACCATCGGCGGTTTGATCTTGAGGATGTTCAAGTCATCGCCGGTCGGCTGCATGAAGATCCCCAGCTCCCGCAGGCGATCACACAGCAGCGTGGTTTCTTCGGTCGCCGGCTCCAGGGTCTGGCGATTGCGGATCAGTTCGACCCCCAGATAGAACCCCGAGCCATGCACCGCACCGACCAGCGGATGTTTATCGATCAATGCCTCCAGCCGCTGCTTGAAGTACCCGCCGACCACCTGGGCGTTTTCCCAGAGTTTTTCCTCTTCCATCACATCAAGCACGGCCATGCCGATCTGGCAGCTCACCGGACTGCCGCCAGCGGACGAGAAGAAGTAACCCTCGGCCTCCAGCGCTTCGGCGATTTCCCGCCGGGTGATCACGGCGCCCAGCGGCTGGCCATTACCCATGCCCTTGGCCATGGTGATGATGTCCGGCACCACGCCTTGCTCTTCGAAGCCCCAGAAGAAATTCCCCATACGCCCATAACCGACCTGTACCTCGTCGGCGATGCACACACCGCCTCGAGCACGCACCAATTCATAAACTTTTTTCAGATAACCGGGTGGCAGCGAGATCCCGCCTGCATTGCCGTAGACCGGCTCGCAGATGAACCCGGCCAGTTGGCGTTTCTGCTCGTCGATTTTGGCCAGGTTGTGTTCGACGCTGCGCACGTAGTCCGGCGCCGAATCGAGCCCCCGGAATTCGCCCCGATAGATATTCGGCGCGGTCACCGGGTGCACCCAGTCCGGACGACTGCTCAGAGCCTGCGGGTTGTCGGCGATCGAGGTCGACACCGCATCTGCGCCGACCGTCCAGCCGTGATAGGCCTCCAGCACACTGAGCATGTCGCGCCCGCCGCTGTAGGCCCAGGCCAGGCGAATCGCCAGATCATTGGCTTCGCTGCCGCTGTTGACCAGGAACACCCGGTCCATGCCCTCCGGCGCCAGTTTCAGCAAGCGTTCGGAAAACTCGGCGACCGCCGCATAGTTGAACCGCGAATTGGTATTGAGCAACGACCACTGTCGGCTCGCGACCGCCGCCATGCGTGGATGACCGTGCCCGAGCACCGCGACGTTATTGAGCATGTCGAGGTAGGAACGGCCTTGCATGTCGATCAGGTGATTGCGCCAGCCGCGTTCGATACGCGGCGGGTCGACGTAATAATGTTTTTGAGTGCGGGCGAAACTGGCGTCACGACGGGCAAGCAGGGCTTTCGCATCCAGCTCGGGCTCGGCGTCGCAGGCCAGGCCCAGCAGCGCTGCCGGCGATGGCGACAGTACCTGCCACGCCAGAGCACGGGTCGGCGTACAGAACAGCGGCGCCTCCAGATGCGCATCGCGGACCAGTTGCACAATCAACGGACCGTCCACCGATCCCAGCACCTGTCCTTTGACCAGCGCCGCGCCGCTGTGCAGCGAGGGCGTCACACCCCACAGGCGCACGCTCAGATTCGGGCCGTCGAGTCGCAGCGCGCCGTCAGCCGACAGATGCAGCACGCCGGCAAACGGCGCTTCGACTGCTGCCCCGCAAGGCACACGCAACTCGACGTGCAGCGGAAACGTCTCAGGTTCCCCGGCGCTGTCAGGCCGGGTGCGGGACAAACGGTACTGCCCGTATCGACTGGCAGCCAGACCATGGATCGCGGCGGCTTCACTCAACAGACGTTGATCGATGCCCGGCTGCTCCCAGTTGCCCGCCTCGAAGTGCGCGCTCAGAACACCCAGATCGATCAACGCGAATTCGCGCCCCACCAGCTCCGGCAACAAAGGTGCGAAACCTTCACTGTCGATGGCTGGCAACGCCTGCCCGACCGCCGAGAGGATCGCCGCTTCCATCAGCGCCAGAGGCACTGAAGTGGCGACCCGGAAAATTTCCCACTCATGCGTAAGATTGTCACGGCTATAGGTATTGCCCGGATCGATGCTGACCTGTTGCTCGCCACTGAGCACCAGCACTGCCGCGCGCGTCACGATCAGCGGCCACAGCGCCTGCAATTCTTCGTGTTGCAGCGGATTGACTGCGTGATAGGCCTGCACCGCCGGCAGGATCACGAACGGATCGCCCTCGGCGTGATGCAGCAGCGCGGCGCAGGTGACCGACAGATCGGTGATGCGCCAGGTGCGCACCAGATCACCGAAATCGATGACGCCTTGCATTTGCCAGTGACGCCGGGCATCGCGCTGCCAGACCACGTTGTCATCGGTGATGTCCATGTGGATCGCCTGCACCGGCAATTTGTCCAGCAGCGGTTGCAGGCGCCGTCCAGCCTGCTCGGCGGCATTGGCGATCAGACCGCGCTGTTGCCGGTCCTCGATCACTGGCAGCAGGTGCTCGATCAGGGCGCCGGCATGGCGCGCATCCCACTGCAATGTACGTTCAAGTCCTGGATGGTCGAACCCGGCCAGGGCCAGATCCATTTCACCGCAGAGTCGACCGAATCCGGCAACCACCTCGTGGCCGAGATGATCCAGGGCCGTCAGAGACTGGCCCTCGATGTAGTCGAGCAGCCGCACGTGCACCGCTTCTCCACCGATCTCCAGCGACAATAGGTCCTGGCCGTCACTGGCCGGGATGACCCGGGGAACGTGGACATCGCAATGTTCAACCAGATACTTCAGGCCGGCATGCTGGGCCTGCAGCTCCACCAGCGAATAGTCGCCGCGACAGATCTTCAGTACGAATCGCCCGCGTTCGCTGTCTACGCGATAGTTGAGATCCTGCTGGCTGCCCAGCGCCTGCAATGTGCCGCCCAACCCGTAATGTTGCTCCAACACTTGCAAGGCTTGCTCCGCAGTGACCTGCGGGCCGGGCAGACTGGCGCGGTGAATCAGCGTGGCGAACGACATGAAGCGACCCCTGTATTTTTATAAGGCGTTTATATCGCCATTGCTTCAGACGATAAGCAACCCCTTAAATCGGTTCAGATCGGGAAATGACTGCCGATACACACGACTATCATTAAAGGTGACTTTTCCCACAGGTTTTTCAGATTGCGTTCCACGCCCCTCCACCTCACCCTGAAGGATCAGGACTACCGTAGTGGTCTACCCGATGGCCGGTAGCGACCCGATAGACTATAAAAAACATCAGAACTCGCGCGCTCCGGCACTTTGCGCAAAAATATCGGTCATTCCACCTTTACTTGGAATTTTTTCATGAATGTAATTACCACCGACCTACCGGGTGTTCTGATCATCGAACCCAAGGTATTTGGTGACGAGCGCGGTTTCTTTTACGAAAGTTTCAATGCCAAGGCTTTTGAGGACGCAACCGGTATCACTCCGCATTTCGTCCAGGACAACCATTCCCGATCACAAAAAGGCGTACTGCGCGGTTTGCATTACCAGGTGCAACATACCCAGGGCAAACTGGTGCGGGTCACCGCAGGTGAAGTTCTCGACGTGGCGGTGGATATTCGCCGCAGCTCGCCGAACTTCGGTAAATGGGTGGCTGTACACCTGTCCGCCGACAATTACCGCCAACTGTGGATTCCGAAAGGTTTCGCCCATGGTTTCCTGGTGCTGAGCGACTACGCCGAGTTCCTCTATAAAACCACGGACTACTACACCCCGGCGGCCGAACGCAGCATTCGCTGGAACGATCCGGACCTGGGCATTGACTGGCAATTGACTGAAACGCCGACGCTGTCTGCCAAGGACCAGACCGCAGCTTTTTTCAAGGACGCCGAAGTCTTTTCCTGAATCTCTGTGTGAATCTTCCACGCACGCGTATCCGAAAAAAGCGGATGCACAGATCAAGCCCGGCCCGGGCATAATGCGCCTGTTCCCCCAGGCGCTTGAGGATCATGACTCCACCCCTTCCCCGCAGACCTCGCTGGCGCAGCCTCGCCCTGCTGGCCCTGTGCCTGGCCCCGCTGCTGTGGCCGCTGCAACATCTGGCCGAGCGCTATTACCGCAGTGAACTGATCGGGCAGAACCGCCAGACACTCGACCTCTACGTCGCCAACCTGCTGGGCACCCTGCATCGCTACGAAGTGCTGCCACAGATCCTCGGCGACCTGCCGGCCCTGCGGGCGGTCATCGGTGCACCGGACGATGGTGTCACTCAGGGCAATGCCAATCGCCTGCTGAAGAACATCGCCGCCCAGACCGGTGCCGAAGTCATGTACTTGATGGATACTACCGGCAAGACGCTGGCGGCCTCGAACTGGGACAAGCATGACAGTTTCGTCGGGCGCAATTTCTCGTTCCGGCCTTACTTCAGCGAAGCGATGGCCGGGCGGCTGGGGCGCTTCTTCGGCCTCGGCACCACGTCCGCCAAGCGTGGTTACTTCTTTGCGGCGGCCGTGCGCAATGGCGAAAAAATCATCGGCGTGCTCGTAATCAAGGTCGATCTCGACCACACCGAAAGCCTGTGGGGAAAAACCCCGGAACAATTGCTGGTGACCGATCACAACGGCGTGGTCATCCTTACGTCGCGCCCGGAATGGCGATTCCGCTCGACCCGTCCGCTAAATGACGATGAACGCTCGGCGATCACCGCCATTCAGCCCTATCCGACTCGCTCACCGCGTCCGCTGAATCTCAGCTCGACAGCCTGGCTGACCCAGACCCGGGCGATCGAGGAAACCGGCTGGAGCGTCAGCATTCTTGCTCCGCGCACCTTGATCGACCGTCCGGTGCGGACCGTGGTGGCCGTTGGCGGCGCCACGCTGTTGGTGGTCATGCTGTTGCTCGGGCTGATGATGCAGCGCCGCCGACACTATCTGGAACGGATTGCCTTCGAAGCCAAGGCCCGGCGTGAACTCGAAGGTCGGGTTGCCGAACGGACCAGCGATCTGGAGGGGCTCAATCGGCGCCTGAAACAGGAAGTGCTGGAACGCGAGCACGCCCAGCAGGAGCTGGTGCGCGCTCAGGACGATCTGGTGCAGGCCGGCAAGCTGTCGGCGCTGGGCACCATGTCGGCGAGCATCAGCCACGAGCTCAATCAGCCGCTGGCGGCGATCCGCAGTTATGCGGAAAACGCCGAGGTGCTGCTTGACCATCAGCGCACCGACGACGCTCGCGGCAACCTTAAATTGATCAGCGAACTGACCGGGCGCATGGCATCGATCATCGCTCACCTGCGCGCCTTCGCCCGCCGCGATCGTCATGCCCCGGAAAGCGTGGCCCTGCAACCGGCGCTGGACGATGCGTTGGCGCTGCTGGCCAAACGTCGTCGGAGTATGGATGTCGAGCTGATCCGCGACCTGCCCGCCGCAACCTTGTGGGTCGAGGCCGGGGAAACCCGTCTGCGCCAGGTGCTCGGCAACCTGCTGGCCAATGCACTCGATGCCCTGACCGAGAAAGGCCCGCCGCGCAAATTGTGGCTGAGTGCCGAATCCACCGGTGAAGGCGTCAATCTGTACATTCGTGACAACGGCCCGGGGTTTTGCATGGAAGCCCTGGGCCGCGCCAGCGAACCGTTTTACACCACCAAGACCCGTACGCAGGGCCTGGGTCTGGGTTTGGCCATTTGCGAAACCCTGATGCGCGCCTTCGGCGGTGAACTGTCGTTCGCCAACCACAAGCAAGGTGGCGCCTTGATCACCCTGCGGCTGCGCGCCGGCGCGCCCGGGGTAAGCCTGCAACCGTCCGAGGATCGAAGTGCATGACCATCGACAACCGCATTCAGGTGGTGCTGATCGACGACGATCCGCACCTGCGTCAGGCCCTGGGCCAGACGCTGGATCTGGCCGGCCTGAAAATCCTTCCGCTGTCCGAAGCCAAGGGCCTGGCCGCCCAACTGGAGCGTGACTGGCCTGGCGTGGTGGTCAGCGACATCCGCATGCCCGGCATGGACGGTCTTGAATTATTGAGCGAACTGCACGCCCAGGACCCTGAGCTGCCCGTGCTGCTGATCACTGGCCACGGCGACGTGCCACTGGCCGTGCAGGCCATGCGCGCCGGTGCTTACGACTTCCTCGAAAAGCCGTTTGCCAGCGACGCCCTGCTCGACAGCGTGCGCCGCGCACTGGCCCTGCGGCGCCTGGTGCTGGACAACCGCAGCCTGCGCATGGCCCTCAGCGACCGCAACGAACTGAGCGCGCGACTGGTCGGCCAGTCCGCCCCGATGGCGCGTCTGCGCGAGCAGATCGGCGCACTGGCCGCGACCAAGGCTGATGTCCTGATCCTCGGCGAAACCGGTGCCGGCAAAGAAGTCGTCGCCCGCGCACTGCACGACCTGTCGAGCCGGCGCAACGGCCCGTTCGTGGCGATCAACGCCGGGGCACTGGCCGAGTCGGTCGTGGAAAGCGAACTGTTCGGCCACGAGCCCGGCGCATTCACCGGTGCGCAAAAACGCCGGATCGGTAAATTCGAATTCGCCAATGGCGGCACGTTGTTTCTCGATGAAATCGAGAGCATGAGCATGGACGTGCAGGTCAAACTGCTGCGCATGCTGCAGGAACGAGTGGTCGAACGGCTGGGCGGCAATCAGTTGATCCCGCTGGATATCCGCGTCATCGCCGCGACCAAGGAAGACCTGCGCCAGGCCGCCGATCAAGGACGGTTCCGGGCGGACTTGTATTACCGCCTCAACGTGGCGCCGCTGCGCATTCCGCCACTGCGTGAGCGGGGCGAAGACGCGCTGGTGCTCTTCCAGCACTACGCCGATGAAGCCAGCGCCCGCCACGGTCTGCCACCTCATGAACTGCAACCGGCACAACGGGCGTTGCTGCTGCGTCACTCATGGCCGGGCAATGTGCGCGAATTGCAGAACGCGGCGGAACGTTTCGCCCTCGGCCTGGAACTGGCGCTGGACAATACTCAGACCGACGGCAGCAGTGGCACCATCGAGGTCACGAGTGGAGGCCTGAGTGAACAGGTGGAAAATTTCGAAAAGTCGCTGATCGCCGCCGAACTGGCCCGTTCGCACAGCTCGGTGCGCAGTCTCGCCGAAGCGCTGGGTATTCCGCGCAAGACCCTGCACGACAAACTGCGCAAGCACGGGCTGAACTTCGCCGACAGCAGCAGCCATGGAGACGAATCCGAATGAATCGTGACAGTCGCTATCTGGAATCCGTCCTCCATCACGACATTCCGCTGACCCGGGACATGGGCCTCAAAGTGCTTGACTGGCACGAGCATGAGTTGCGTTTGCACCTGCCACTGGAAGCCAACGTCAATCACAAGAGCACCATGTTCGGCGGCAGTCTGTATTGCGGCGCAGTGCTGGCCGGCTGGGGCTGGCTGCATCTGCGCTTGAAGGAAGAAGGCATCACCGACGGACACATCGTGATCCAGGAAGGACAGATCAGTTATCCGCTGCCGGTTACCGGCGATGCCAACGCCATCTGCGCAGCGCCGAATGCGGCCGTGTGGAAGAAGTTTCTGACGATGTATCAGCGCTACGGGCGGGCGCGATTGACACTGCAAACGCGAGTCGTCAATGCGGGTAGCGATGAGGATGCGGTGACCTTCAGCGGGCAGTACGTCCTGCACCGCTGAGGTGTGTAAGTGCGATTACGAACGGGCCAGTTCCAGCAGCTTCGTGCGCCACGCGGCTTTTGCCGGCAGCGCCAGGAAGAACTCGTTCAGCAGTGTTTCCCGCGCCGGGTAGCAGAACGCTTCTCCGTTCAAACTCAGCACCTCGCCACCTGCGCCTTCCAGCACGCCTTGCGCCGCCGCCGTGTCCCACTGGGATGTCGGCGCAAGCCGCGGATAGCAATCCGCTGCGCCTTCGGCCAGCAGACAGAATTTCAGCGAACTGCCGATATTGGCCAGTTGCAATTCGCCCAGGCTTGCACTCAAACCAGACAGCAGCCGCTCCTGCTCCGGACTCGAATGGCGACGGCTGGCGACCACGGTGAAGGCTTCGCCAGGCCCCGGCACGTCACGCACCTGAATCGCCACTGGCGTACCGCCCTTATCGCCACGCCAGGCACCCAGCCCCGCACCACCGACGTAGAAACGCCCATTGGTCGGCATCGACACCACGCCAAAAACTACCCGGCCATTTTCGATCAAGGCAATGTTGACGGTGAATTCTTCGCTGCCGCTGATGAATTCCTTGGTGCCATCCAGCGGATCCACCAGCCACCAGCGCTGCCAGCCGGCGCGCACGCTCTGCGGGATGCTGGCGTCTTCTTCGGACAACACCGGGATGCTCGGATCCAGGGCGGTCAGGCCGGCCACGATCACCTCGTGCGCGGCGATATCCGCAGCGGTCACCGGCGAATCATCAGACTTGGCGGTCACCGCCACATCGGCACGCCAGAACGGCAGAATCGCCTCGCCGGCCCGCAACGCCAGTTCAACCCCCGGCGCCATCAACGGATGGGGAAAACTCATAGACATCTCACTCATGACTGAAAAAAGCCGCGCTGGGTCAGCAGATCGCGGGCCAGGTACAACGCCGCCAAGGCCCGACCTTCGGAAAATTGCGGATTTTGCGCCAATGAAGAAAGGTCCCGCAGGTTGATCTTGTCCACCCGCATCGGCTCCGGCTCGTCGCCTTCCAGGCGCTCTTCATACAGATTGCTGGCAAGCACCACCTGGATTTTCTGGCTCATGTAACCGGGGGACAACGACAGCTCGGTCAGGTGTTCCAGTTGCCGGGCACCGTAGCCCGCCTCTTCCTTGAGCTCGCGCTCGGCCGCCGCCAGCACGTCCTCGCCCGGTTCGATCAACCCTTTGGGCAGTGACAGTTCGTACTCGTCGGTGCCGCCGCAGTATTCCTCGACCAGCACCGCGTGCTCCGCATCGAGCATCGCCACAATCATCACCGCGCCGTAACCGGCGCCCTTGCCCACCAGCCGCTCGTAGGTGCGCTCCACGCCATTGGAAAAGCGCAGCTTCAGCTCTTCGACGCAGAACAGACGGCTGGTGGCGACGATTTCCCGGGCGAGTACGGTTGGTTTCTGGCGCATGCAAAGCTCCTTGGCGTGAACGCGCTACTATAACGCGGCTTTTCCGATTGTTTGCGTCGGATATCTTTCTACCGTTCGAGACGTTGCCATGCCTTCATTACCGTGGTCCGACATCGATACCGTTCTGCTGGACATGGACGGCACGTTGCTGGATCTGCACTTCGACAACCATTTCTGGCTGGAACACTTGCCACAACGCTACGCCGAACTGCACGGCGTGAGCCGGGCCATGGCGGAGATGGAGTTGCAGCCGTTGTTCGAACGCCATGCCGGTCAATTGCAGTGGTATTGCCTGGATTTCTGGAGCGCGGAGCTGAAGCTGTCGGTGCGCGAACTGAAGCTGGAAACCGCCCACCTGATCGCCCTGCGTCCCGACGCCGACACGTTTCTGGCTGCCCTCAGACGCGCCGGCAAACGCGTGGTGATGATCACCAATGCACACCGTGATTCGCTGTCGCTGAAACTGGAACGAATTGAGCTGGCGCCGTACTTCGAGCGGCTGATCAGTTCCCACGATTACGGTTTTCCCAAGGAGAACCCGCAATTCTGGGACGCCTTGCAGGCCGACATCGACTTCGACCCGGCGCGCAGCCTGTTCATCGACGACACCTTGTCGATCCTGCGCAGTGCGCGGAATTTCGGCGTGGCGCATCTGTTGGCCGTCAGGGAACCGGACAGCCGCAAAGGGCCGAAAGACACCGGGGAGTTTGCGGCGGTCGAGGATTACCGGGATTTGATTGCCGGACTCTGAATGTTGCGGGAGTTGCCGAAGGCAGCTCCCGCAGCCTGTTGTTACTCGGGAATACGCAGCGTCTGCCCCGGATAGATCTTGTTCACGTCCTTGAGCAGCGGCTTGTTGGCCTCGAAAATCTTGTTGTACTGGTTGGCATTGCCATACACCGCCAGGGAAATCGCGCTGAGGGTGTCGCCCTTTTTCACCACCACGAAACGTGCGGCAGCCACCACCGGCCCGGTGACCGTGATCTGGTCATCGACACTGCCCACGCCTTCGATATTGCCGACGGCCAGCAGAATCTTCTCTTTCTCTTCCTGGCTTGCCACTTCGCCGGTGACCGTCACCTTGTCACCGTCCACGGTCGCCTGGACATTCGGGTTACCCAACCCGACCTTGCTGATGTGCTCCTTCAATTGCTCGCTGGCATTGGCGTTGCCGGGGGTCAGCAGGTCGATCAGTTTCTCACCTGCTTCTTTTACAAAGCTCAAAAGACTCATAGCGCACACTCCTTGATTTAGGTTCCAGACGCCCAAGCCTAGACCACCGCGAACCAGCCCGGTTCCGGCCCGACCAATGACCCTGCCCCCGCGCAAGCGGTAGAATCGCCCACCCTTGCCAGCGCCCCGGAGCGAAGATGGACATCAAGCAGCTGAAATTCCTCATCGCCCTCGACGAAACCCGCCACTTCGGCCAGGCCGCCGCCCGCTGCCACATTACCCAGCCGACCTTGTCGATGCGCCTGCGCAGCCTCGAAGAAGAACTCGATCTGCCGCTGGTCAATCGCGGCCAGCGCTTCGAAGGTTTCACCGCACCTGGTGAACGCGTGCTGGCCTGGGCGCGCACGGTGCTGGCGGCTTATGACGGCCTGCAGGCGGAAGCGGCAGCCTGTCGCGGCAACCTGATTGGCACCTTGCGTCTGGGGGTCGTGCCGCTGTCGAGTTTCGACCCGCTGCCGTTGATGCAACGCCTGCACGCCGCACACCCGGACCTGCGTTTCGAGCTGTCGGCGCTGAGTTCGGAGCAGATCCTCGAACAACTGGCGGACAACCGGATCGACATCGGCGTGTCCTATCTGGATCGTCTCGACAATGAGCGTTTCGAATCCCTGGCGTTCGACGAAACCCGCATGGGCCTGCTCTACGATCAGCGTTCCTTCAGTTTCGGCGAAGCACCGCTGAGCTGGCAGGCGCTGATCGAACTGCCGCTGGGCATGCTCACCAGCGGCATGCACTTTCGCCAGTCCATCGACCACAATTTCCACAGCCGCGGCCTGACACCACAGCCGTTGTTGCAGACCGACGCAGTGCATCAATTGTTACAAGCTGTGCACGGCGGATTCTGCTGCGCGATCATGCCGCTGGACGGCGGCCTCGAAAGCCTCACCGATCACCTGCGCCTGCAACCGATCGAAAACGCCCAGACCCTCGCCCGCCTGGGCTTGATCATGCGCCGCGGCGCCCCGCGTTCGGCACTGGCCGAGGCCTGTTTCGCGCTTTATCAGAAATCGCCAGCGGCCGCTTGATCGACGGCATCTATCGATAGATCGACACTAGCGATTAGACGCGACAAGTTGCCGCGCCTAGTCTTAACGTTGATCAATCCCTCGGTGATGCCATGAACGCCAAGCGCCCGGCCTGCGCGGCGCCTGCACTCGAAACGCCCGCGCCCGCCGCCAGTCAGACCTACAGCTACAGCGACCTGCCCCTGGCGGAGTCGGCCAGCACCGCGCTGGCCGAAGAAGTCGCACTGGCGATTGCCTACAACGGCATCAGCCAGGCGGTGATGCTGGTCACCCCGACCGACCTTGAAGACTTCATCGTCGGCTTCAGCCTCGGCAGCGGCATCATCGAAGACGCCTCGGACATCTACGACCTGCAACTGACCGGTGCGGGCTCGGCGCAATACGCGCAAGTGACCATCGCCAACCGCGCCTTCTGGAACCTCAAGCAGCAGCGTCGGCAACTGGCCGGCACCAGCGGTTGCGGGTTGTGCGGCGTCGAAGCGGTGGAGCAGGCGTTGCCTGATCTCAAGGTTTTGCCCGGCGCACCGTTGCCGCCCGCCGAATGGCTCGACGGTCTGCGCCAACGCATCGGCGCCTTCCAGCCATTGGGCCAACATTGCGGCGCGGTGCACGCGGCGGTGTTCATGAATGCCAGCGGCGAATTGCTGCTGGGTCGTGAAGACATCGGCCGGCACAACGCTCTCGACAAACTGATCGGCGGCCTGATCCGACAAAAGATATCCACAACCGGCGGCCTGGCGATCGTCACCAGCCGCTGCAGCCTCGAATTGATCCAGAAAGTCTTGCGTGCCGGCATCCAGACCCTAGTCAGTCTGTCCGCGCCCACCGGCCTCGCCGTGCAATGGGCCCGGCGCCACCACCTCAATCTCATCCACCTGCCGCAGAAGAACGCGCCGCGGGTGTATAGCCCAGAAATGGAGAAACACTCGTGAGCCAACACCATCAAGCCGACCAGAAACCCGTCCCGCGCTACAAGCCTTACAAGGGCGCTGCCGGCGGCTGGGGCGCACTGATCAGCGTGGCCCAGGCCTGGCTGACCAGCGACAATGCGCTGAAGAACCTGCGCATGATGCTCAAGACCAACCAGAACGGCGGATTCGACTGCCCGGGCTGCGCCTGGGGCGATTCCCCGGAAAGCGGCATGGTCAAGTTCTGCGAGAACGGCGCCAAAGCGGTGAACTGGGAAGCGACCAAACGTCGGGTGGACGGCAAATTCTTCGCCAAACACAGCGTCACCGCTTTGCTGGAGCAGAGCGACTACTGGCTCGAGTATCAAGGTCGCCTGACCGAGCCGGTCGTGTATGACGCCGAAACCGATCGCTACAAGCCAATCAGCTGGGACGATGCCTACGCGCTGATCGGCAAACACCTGCAAGCGCTGTCGAGTCCGGATCAGGCCGAGTTCTACACCTCGGGCCGCGCCAGCAACGAAGCGGCGTACCTGTATCAACTGTTCGTGCGCGCCTTCGGCACCAACAACTTCCCCGACTGCTCGAACATGTGCCACGAGGCCAGCGGTGTTGCGTTGGCGCAAAGTGTCGGTGTCGGCAAAGGCACCGTGACCTTCGACGATTTCGAACACGCCGATGCGATTTTCGTCTGGGGCCAGAACCCGGGCACCAACCATCCGCGCATGCTCGAACCCCTGCGTGAAGCGGTGAAGCGCGGTGCTCAGGTGGTGTGCATCAACCCGCTGAAAGAGCGCGGCCTGGAACGCTTCCAGCACCCGCAGCACCCGATCGAAATGCTCACCAATGGCGACAAACCGACCAACACCGCGTATTTCCGCCCGGCACTGGGCGGCGACATGGCGGTGTTGCGCGGCATGGCCAAATTCCTGCTGCAATGGGAACGCGATGCGCAGAAGGCCGGCGCACCGGCGGTGTTCGATCACGATTTCCTCAATGAACACAGCGTCAACGTGCTGGAATACCTGGGCGTCGTCGATGACACGCCGTGGGAGCAGATCGTCTCGCAGTCCGGCCTGACCTTGGTCGAGATCGAGCAAGCGGCGCGCATGTACGCCAAAGGCAAGAACGTGATCATGTGCTGGGCGATGGGCATCACCCAGCACCGCCATTCAGTGCCGACCATCCAGGAAATCGCCAACCTGATGCTGCTGCGCGGCAACATCGGCAAGCCCGGCGCCGGTCTGTGCCCGGTGCGCGGCCACAGTAACGTGCAGGGCGACCGCACCATGGGCATCAACGAGCGTCCGCCGGTGGCGTTCCTCGACTCCCTGGAGCGTCGCTTCCAGTTCAAGGTGCCACGCCACAACGGGCACAACGTGGTCGAGGCGATTCACGCGATGGCCGAAGGTCGCGCCAAGGTGTTCATCGGCCTGGGCGGCAACTTTGCCCAGGCCACGCCGGACAGCCCGCGCACCTTCCAGGCCCTGAGCAACTGCGACCTGACCGTGCAGATCAGCACCAAGCTCAACCGCAGCCACCTCGCCCACGGCAAGGACGCATTGATCCTGCCGTGCCTGGGCCGTACCGACATCGACATCCAGACCGAGGGCCCGCAAGCCGTCACCGTGGAAGACTCGTTCAGCATGGTGCACGCCTCCAATGGTCAGCTGCAGCCGCTGTCGAACCAGATGCGCTCGGAGCCGTCGATCATCGCCGGCATCGCCGCCGCAACCCTGGGCAGCAAACCGGTGGACTGGAACTGGCTGGTGGCCGACTACCGGCGCATTCGCGAACTGATCGCCGACACCATTCCGGGCTTCAAGGACTTCAACGAGAAGGTCAAGAACCCGGGCGGTTTCTACCTCGGCAACAGCGCCGGCGCGCGCAAGTGGAACACCACATCGGGCCGGGCCAACTTCAAGCCGAACCTGCTGCCCAAGGACCTGATTCACGAACGCACCCGCGCCACCGGCAAACTGCCGGACCTGATCCTGCAATCGATGCGCTCTCACGATCAGTACAACACCACGATTTATGGTCTCGACGACCGTTATCGCGGGGTGAAGGGGCAGCGTGATGTGCTGTTCGCCAACGAAGCCGACATCATTCGCCTGGGCTTCAAGCCCGGGCAGAAGGCTGACATCGTGTCGCTGTGGGACGATGGACGCGAGCGTCGGGTGAAGGGCTTCACGCTGCTGGCGTTCGATATACCGGCGGGACAAGCGGCGGCTTATTACCCTGAAGTGAACCCGTTGGTGCCGCTGGAAAGCACCGGCGATGGCAGCCATACGCCGACGTCGAAGTTCATCGCAATCAGGTTGGAGGCGGCGAGTGAGACGGGACTGATCATGGCCAAGTCAGCCTGAGACGGCGCCTGAACGAGCCCGCTCGCGAAAGCGGCAGCCGAATCAATGATCTTTTCCTGCGCGAACACTTTTCAACCGCCCACAAAAAAGGCCGCTTTGTGATCAAAGCGGCCTGTCCGAAGTAGTTAAAGACCGGCGAAAAACGGTTAAGTTCCACCCAAAAATCAGTAGCTTGCAGAATTGTATACAGGTCGTGCTATTCGTCGGATTTCGATTGTCACGCCCATTGCAGAGCCTCAGGATCGCGCCGTCATCCCTTTGAGGCTCCTCTATGAAGTTCTCCCAGATTCTCTTGTTGTCCCTTGGCCTGGTCAGTGGCTTCGCTTCTGCCGGAGGCACCACCGAAGCAGGTGTGGGCGGCGCATTGGGCGGGGTTCTTGGCTCGGTCGTCGGTCAGTCTTTAGGCGGCAGCACAGGTTCAACCATTGGCGCGGCCCTGGGTGGCGCGGGTGGTAGCGCGGTGGGCGCCAACAAACACAGCCGTGGCGAAGCCGCCATTGGCGGTGCATTGGGCGCAGCCGGCGGTAACGTGGTCGGCCGCAGCATGGGCGGCACCACCGGCAGCCTGATCGGCGCCGCAGCAGGTGGCGGCGCCGGTGGCGCGCTGGGTAACTACATGGGCAACGAGAGCAATCGCGAAGACCGCTATTACGATCGCGGCCGTGACCGTGGTCGCTACTACCGCGACGATCACCGTGGTCGTGGCCACGCGTACGGCCATCGCAAGCATCACCGCTACTACCGCGACTGAGGCCTGACCTCGTTGCCGGTACAGCCAGATCGCAGCTCCCCCGAGCTGCGATTTTTTTTGCCTGTCAGATCGCCAGCCGTTCCAGTGCCCCGCGCAAACCTGCCGGGATCGCCACCGGCTGGTTCGATGCACGATCAACGAACACATGCACGAAACGCCCCGCCGCACAGGCTTCATGCTCGCCAGCCTTGAATACGGCCAGCTCGTATTGCACTGAACTGTTGCCCAGTTTGCCGACCCGCAAGCCGACTTCGATCAAGTCCGGGAACGCAATCGAGGCGAAGTAATCGCAAGACGAACTCACCACAAACCCCACCACCTCGCCATCGTGAATATCCAGCCCACCGACCTGAATCAGGTAGGTGTTCACGGCCGTATCGAAAAAGCTGTAGTAGGTGACGTTGTTGACGTGGCCATAGGCATCGTTGTCGTGCCAGCGCGTGGTGATCGGCTGGAAATGCGGGTAATCGGCGCGTTGCGGCATCGGGTTGGACATCAGTGTCGATTCCTTGAGTGATCGGCTCAGTCTAAAGGTAAAAACCCTTTCCTCGCGCCGCCAGCTCGCCAATCAATTGTGCCGGTCGCCACTGATCTCCCTGCCGCGTTTCCAGCGCCAGCAGCCGCTTGTGAATATCTGCCAGCCCCTGATCGTCCGCCCAGGCCATCGGCCCGCCCCTCTCCGCCGGGAAGCCATAGCCGTTCAGGTAAACCTGATCGATGTCATGCGCCGACTCGGCAATCCCTTCCTGCAGGATCTTCGCGCCCTCGTTGACCAACGCCAGCAGACAGCGCTCAAGGATCTCCTCGGACCCGATCTCACGGCGATGAAACCCCAGACCTTCGCTGACGCTCAACACCAGTGCGTCCACTTCAGGGTCATGCTCGGCCTGACGACTGCCTGGTTCGTAATGGTAGTAACCGTTGCCGGACTTCTGACCGAAGCGACCCAGTTCACACAAGCGGTTATCCACCTGAACCTCGGGCGCGTCCTGCCCTTTGCCGGCCAGCTCGCGGGCACGCCACTCAAGATCGATGCCGACCACGTCGTACATGCGAAACGGCCCCATGGCGAAACCGAAACTCTGCAACGCCGCATCGACCTGATGTGGATACGCCCCTTCGAGCAACATCTTGCGCGCTTCGAGCACGTATGGATGGAGCATGCGGTTGCCGATAAAACCGTGGCAGTTGCCCGACACCACACTGACCTTGCCCATGCGCTTGCCCAACTCCAGAGCGGCTTCAAGCACAGCCGGTGAGGTCTGCGCGCCACGGACTATTTCCAGCAGTTTCATGATGTGCGCCGGGCTGAAGAAATGCAGGCCCAGCACTTGAGTCGGCCGCCGTGTCGCGGCGGCAATGGCGTCGATGTCCAGCGCCGAAGTATTGCTCGCCAGCAGCGCCTCTGGCTTCAGCACGCCATCGAGCTCACGGAAGATCTTCTGCTTGAGCTCAAGGTTCTCGTACACCGCCTCAATCACCAGGTCGACGTTGCGGATCGCCACATAATCCGCCGCCGCGCTGACCCGGGCGATTCGCGCATCAGCCTCGGCCTGATCGATCCGCCCCTGACGCACGTTGTGCGCATAGGTATCGGCCACCGTCTTCAGCGCCTGCTCAAGCATCTGTGGATTGTTGTCGACCCATTGCACTGACACGCCGGCGTTGGCCAGGCACATGACAATGCCACGGCCCATGGTGCCAGCGCCGATCACGGCGGCCCGCTGAATTTCGAAGGATGTCTGGCTCATGCTGTTCTCTTGTGGGCGATCCGAAGACAGCCTTCACCATAGTCAGCCACCGGGCATTTTTGAAGTTTATTGCCGTGATGATCGACATTCAGCAAATGGATTCGATGCCTCAGAGATGCGCCTGAGCCCACGCCCGCAAGTCCGCGTAGGGGTAGTCCTCCAGCGCCGCATACCCGGAGATGGTTCGCGCCTTGAGTTTGGTAAACAGCGGCACACTGATCCCGCACAGAAACCGCGTCAGCCGCTCCGCCGAAGGAACACTGCCGGTCAGTTGCTCATGCCTGTGGATAAAGTCGCCGCACAACGCCGGAAAACTTTTATCCACAAGCGCCGGCAACGCCGGAGGTGACGGCAGCCGGGCGACCTGCCCGTGGCACACCGAACAATGCCCGCAATGCTCGGGGGCATTGTGATCACCGAAGTACTCCGCCAGTCGGTGACCCAGGCAACGCTCGGTGGCGAACAATTCGAGCATCGCGTGAATCCGCGCCACTTCGGCCTGTTCGTGGCGGGAAAAGTCATCATGCAACTCGCCACTCAGGACCTGGCTGTCGAAGGCGCTGTGCAGCACGTTGTAGACCTCGGTCATCTGTTTGCTTTCCAGCTCGACCCAGCCCTTCTCCTGGAAGTAATCCAGCGCCTTCACCACACGATTTCGCTCGGCCGAATATTGCGAATACATCGCCTCGAAATTCACCGTGGCCCAGGTCCGCGCGCGGCTCGAAGTCTGGATGATCGCCGCGACGAAATCCCTGCGCTCACCCTCAAAACGCTCAAGCAACGCCTCGGGCTCCAGCAGGTATTTGAAACGGTATTCGGCGTAATACGCGTAGCGCGGGGCAATCAGCCCTCGCAGCTCCAGTTGCACCAGCAACGTCTTCAATGGCAGCGCACGGATGTTGCTCTGATCCGCCAGCGGCCCGAGTAAAAACTCCCACTGACCTTCAGGTGCAGCGGCCTGTAACTCGTCCAGCACATGGCGAATGCCATCGCGCTCCGGCGTGTCGCCATAGATGAAGTTTTCCAGCACATTGAGACTGTCGCGGTTGGCCAGCACCAGACAGTCGGAGGGTTGCCCGTCACGCCCGGCGCGGCCGATTTCCTGGCTGTAGTTTTCAATGGATTTGGGCAGGTCGAAATGCACCACGTTGCGGATGTCGCTCTTGTCGATGCCCATGCCGAACGCGATGGTGGCGACGATGCAATTGGACTGCCCGCCCATGAAGCGCTTCTGGATCGCTTCACGTTGTTCGTGGGGCAACCCGGCGTGGTAAGCCTCGGCCTGGATGCCATTGCGCTCCAGATGCTCGGCGATGTGTTCGGCGGTTTTCTGCAGAGTGACGTAGACGATGCTCGGCTGACCCGCACGCTCGGCCATCCACTGCACCAGCCGTCGACGCTTGTCCTCACTGCGTACCGGCTCCACCAGCAGATTGAGGTTGGGCCGGTAGAAACCGGTGGTCACCACATCCTCGGCGGCGATGGCGAATTTCGCCTGCATGTCGGCGATGACTTTCGGCGTTGCCGTGGCAGTCAGCAGCAAGGTCTGCGCAATGTTGAACTGGCGCTGGTAGTCGGGCAGCTTGAGGTAGTCGGGCCGGAAGTTATGGCCCCATTCGGAGATGCAGTGCGCCTCATCCACCACCAGCAGCGAGATCGGCACCTGCTGCAAAAAATTGCGGAAGCGCTCGTTCTTCAAGCGCTCAACGGAAATCATCAGAATCTTCAATTCGCCCGAACGGGCACGGGTCATCACGTCGTTGGCATCTTCGCGGCTCTGTGCCGAGTCGATGCTCCCCGCCGAAATGCCGTGGCGCCGCAAGAACTCAAGCTGATCCTGCATCAGTGCCAGCAACGGCGAAACCACCAGCGTCAGGTGCGGCAGCAGGAGCGCCGGGACCTGGTAGCAAAGGGACTTGCCGGAACCCGTGGGAAAAATCGCCGCCGCCGAGCGCCCGGCCAGCACAGCGCTGATTGCCGCTTCCTGACCGGGTCGAAATTGTGGATAACCGAAAACCTGTTCCAGGGTGTTGTGCATTCGCTGTCACTCCGTTGACCGCCGTGATGCCAACAGCCTAGCGGGCGATCGCAGCGAATCGAGAAAAGGTCGGGGGCAAATCGATACGGGATGATACAGCGTCGGCGGCCACGCCACGGGATCAAACAAATGAAACACTTTGTTCATCGCCGCGTGAATCGACCTGAAGGTAATGTCCGTCACGCCTCGAGCCAGGACGGCCGATGCCCATGGATTTTTATCAAGGAGTGAACATGTCAAAGCCTTTGAAACTGCCCTTCGCCCTGATCCTTGCATCCCTGTTACTGGGTGGATGTACGCCCTCTCCCGACAACTTTCCACCGCCCTGGGCTTCCGCCGTGACAACGGGTGAAACCTCTTCAACCTGACACCCGCCAAAGCGCTATGGCCGCAGGACGGCCACCCGCAATTGCTCATCCAGTACCCGCTCATGCACGTCCAGGCTCTTGCTCGCCCACAGTGCATGGGCCGGGCTGATATCGCCCGTAAATGCCGCCGCCAACTGACGCAAGTCGGCGACGCTGCGCACCCGCGGGCAAAACGCTTGTTCGTCGCAATTCTGACTGGCGTTGCGATAGGTATGGAGCAAGCGATCCCACAGACCGTCGCGCACTTGCCGGATCGACTTGAGCTGCATTTGCTGCACGCCCAGTCGTTGTTTGAGTCCCGTTTCGTCCAGCGCTTCGCTCGCCAGCAGAGCCTTGCCGAAGATCAACACTTCAGCGCGGGAAGCTGTGTCAATGTTGGCTTGAGTGGTGAGTGCATCGGGCCAACCGCTGCGCTCCAGGTTGGCCAGCGCCAGCCCATTGCCCGTGTCGGAGGCCACCGTCAAACGACAACCACTGGCCCACAGCAAGATGATCGAGGCCATTCGTAGCCACTGCATACCTAATTCCCTTTAAGCGTGTGTCGGACGTCTGGAAACGCCCTACGGATTCTGGCGCGCACCATACAGAGGTTTACCGGGAATCGCCCGACAAACGCGTAGGAAATTTCTTCCGTCAGGGTTTGGCTGTGAAAACACCGCAAAAATGCGTAGGGCAAATGCCCGAACCCCGGAAAAACCCCTACGAATTCTGTCCATCGCGGCTGTCTTGTCCCGCTCGAGGGCACCCTTCTATAGTGGCCGGCGCGACTGAAAACACTGTGTCGGCCCGCCACAGCGACTTCGTAAAGGACACACCCCGATCATGAACATGTTCAAGCCGTCAAACACCCGATACCGCGCACTCACAACCAGCTATAGCGAAACGCCCGTGCTGGTCATTGATACCGAAGCGAGCCACCGCGATCTCCTTGATGCTGCCGATCAGCGGCTGCGGGCAGCCAACAATCTGCTGGAAACTCTTTACTGCCTGTGTTTCAAACAGGCCGATGTCAAAGACATCCCCAACATCGTCAATGCGCTTTATCTGTTGACGCAGGACGGCTGCGACTTGCTGGAAGTTGCAAGACAACGAATAAATAATTAACGCCACCATCCAAACTTACAAAGTTCGAAACAACCCTTCACTTCCATTACTGCGAAGTTCAGAACTAGCCTGTTTGCTCTTTCATCAACCCAGAGCAACAACATGACTACGCTAACTATTTTCTTTTGCGGTACAGGTTCGACAAAGTTTGATAACACCCACGAAAATTATTGGGATGGCGAACTGGTCTCCACACTTGCCTCCCATCACTCTGGTCGCGAGTTCGCCGAATGGATCGTGGTCGATGGCCCCGGCACCAGTAACCTGCAGGCCGATGACCTGTTCACCAAATCCAAGGACTATGGCCTCAGCGGAACCCTGTTCGGCAAGGGCTGGGAGGAAAACGTCCAGCACGCGATGAACATCATCAAAGGCAAATGCGACTGGCAGCGCGAGCAACTGACCGAAGCAGAATATAACCGCCTCAAAGCGGCAGGCATTCCGATTGAAGATGTAAAAGTCGAGGGCTCGTGGCTGTGGCGCAAGTACAACTACGGCGACCGCAGCATCACGCAACAGAAGTTGCAGGAGCAGATCATTAAAACTTTCCGCAAGGACGGTGTCATTCCAACAAAAGTCAATCTGGTGGGCTGGAGCCGTGGCGGCATAAGTTGCCACATGCTGGCCAATGCGATGTTCAACGACACTGCGCTGAAAAACATTCCAGTGAATATCTTCGCCATTGATCCCGTGCCCGGTATCGGTAACTTTCAGGAACACCGGGTGAAGCTCAACACCAACGTAAAAGAGTACGTGGGCTTCTATGCACGGGACGAACGATCCAAAGGCTTCAGTTGCGTCATCCCACAAACCGCGACCAGCACCAAGACCAGCATCTTCCCCATGCCCGGCCGTCACGCCACCCTGGTCGGCAACGCCTCCGCCGATGGCAACAGTGGTCCCAAAGTGCTGGCCGAACCGGGTCTCATCGTCCGCCACTTTGCAGAGGTCTGCCTGAAACGCTGGGGCACCGTCCTCGAGAAAAACCTCAACCTCTCCGACGCCGACCTTCGCAACCATGCCGCCACCATCGTCAATGCGGCAGCGAAATACAAGGCCATGGAAAAGTGCTCCTACACCTGGTTCACCGAACTGGATCAAGGCGAACGCTACGTTTCGCTGGGCAGCAAAGGCGTTCCGTTTTCGACGGTGAAAGGCACGATCTACACCCCGGCGAGCGGGCTGACGACGAGTGTGCTGGATGTTGAGGCGTATCGGGCGATTCGTTGAAACCGTGATTGATCTGTAGGAACGGCCTGCCCGGATCTGCATCCCGTTCCTACAGGCAGCGGCGCCTTGTCTTCTATCGGTGCCTGTTAGCCCAAATCTATAGTTGTGAGTGTCGCTGCCCAATCAGCGATTCAGGTTTGGTCACCTGAAAAACAGAGATAACTGATACATGCCCTTGTATGCTGCCGAGCTCTTTCTGTCGGCATGCTTTATGGCGGGCTGTGTTTGGGACGCTTCGGCGTACCGGGTTATCTCTGCCGGTTTGACCAACTTGAACACAGTCCGCCTCCACCGCTTGGTCACGGTAGCAGCGGTTCATCGATGCCTACAGAGATAGAAAAAATGAAATCATGGAACGAGCTCCACTCCGATCGCTACCGCCCACTCGACTCCAACCTCACCGACACCAAGCCCCTGGTCATCGACACCGATGCCAACCCGCAAGACATCCTCGAATGCGCCGTCCAGCGCCTGCGCGCCTCAAGCGACCTGCTGCAAACCCTCTACTGCCTCTGCTTCAAACACGCCGACGTCGAAGACATCCCGCACATCACCCACGCCCTCTACCTGCTGACCAAAGACGGCTGTGACCTGCTGCAAGTCGCCCAGCAGAAAATGCTCAGCTGGAAAGCCCCGGCCTGACGAACTCCTCAGGCAGGCGTGTTCATGGCTAGAACTGCCTGCCTCTATCTCAAACACTGACGCTGACATTTCCGGCGCAAAACTTAAGGATCTGGATTTTGCAAACTATTATTGATTGCGTACGATGGGAGCCATTGTTCAACCAAGGGCTTGCTTTCATGACCACTGAAACCATTGATCACAGCACTCTCACGCGACTGTTTGAGAACGGTTCGATCAGTAGCGCACATATCGTCGCCAAGCCCGGTGGCTGGTCGATTCAAGTTCAGCAAGGAAGCAAAGAGTATTCACTGGCAGCACAGCGCAGTGGTCAGGTGCGGCTGTTCAAGCGGTTCGAAACACTTGTGACCTACCTGCAAGGAGTGGGTATCAATCACTTCGATGTGGACGCCTCCAGTTATGATCCTCTTCAAATAAAAACCTATGCTCGCCCTGATCGCGCCGAAGCGATGAAGCAAGCTCATGAAGCTGCTGCGTATGAAGAATGGGTCAAGCAACAGGTACAAATCAGCATTGATGACCCAAGACCCAGCGTCAGCGATGAAGACGCTCGCAGGATATTTGCCGCCAAGCGTGATGCCCTGCGTCAGCGAGTACGTTGATGAGGTTAGTCTGGCGCCAAGAGGCGCTGGATGACCGAGACAACATCATGGAGCGTATCGGACAGGAAAATCCCGTTGCAGCGATTGAGCTCGATGAGGTTTTCGAACTGAAAGGAGAAAGCGCTCGCCAGCACCCAGCCATATACCGAAAAGGTATCGCGGAAGGCACCCGCGAAATCGTCGTCACCCCAAACTACGTCATCATCTACGCAATCAAAGTTGATGTTGTGGAAGTGCTGCGAGTGCTGCATACCAGACGGCAATGGCCATGATGGCTGGAGAAAAAATGCTTAGGAGTTCGAGGCTCCTTAAGTAGCATTATTCTGGCTGTTTAGCGCGGACTCTGCGGGAATAATGGCAGTTGATCTGACAACGAAGTCCAACCAATCACCCACAAAAAAGCCGCCCTCAAGAGGCGGCTTTTTCATTCACCAGAACTAAGTCTTACAACTTAGGCCCGGCAGCCTTGATCGCGTCGCTCACGTCGAACTTCTTGAAGTTCTCGATGAACAGACCGGCCAGTGCTTTGGCAGCTTCGTCGTACGCAGCCTTGTCAGCCCAGGTGTTGCGTGGGTTGAGCAGGTTGGTTTCGACGCCCGGTACGGCCAGTGGCACGTCCAGGTTGATGGTGTCCAGGTGTTCGGTTTCAGCACCGATCAATGCACCGCTCTGGATCGCTGCGATCACGGCGCGGGTGGTCGGGATGTTGAAGCGCTTGCCGACGCCGTAGCCACCGCCGGTCCAGCCGGTGTTGACCAGGTAGACCTTGGAGCCGAAGCCCTTGATGCGCTTGATCAGCAGCTCAGCGTATTCGCCAGCCGGGCGCGGGAAGAACGGTGCGCCGAAGCAGGTGGAGAAGGTCGACTTGATGCCGCTGCCCGAACCCATTTCAGTCGAGCCCACCAGTGCGGTGTAGCCGGACAGGAAGTGGTAGGCCGCCTGCTCGTTGTTCAGGATCGACACTGGCGGCAGGACGCCGGTCAGGTCGCAGGTCAGGAAGATTACAGCATTGGGCTCGCCGCCCAGGTTCTTCTCGGAACGCTTGGCAACGTGCTCCAGCGGGTAGGCTGCGCGGCTGTTCTGGGTCAGGCTGACATCGGCGTAGTCGGCGTGCTTGGCGTCGTCGATCACGACGTTTTCCAGCACAGCGCCGTGCTTGATGGCTTTCCAGATGACCGGCTCGTTCTTCTCGGACAAGTCGATGCACTTGGCGTAGCAGCCGCCTTCGATGTTGAACACAACACCTTCACCCCAGCCGTGTTCGTCGTCACCGATCAGGTAACGGCTTTCGTCGGCGGACAGGGTGGTCTTGCCGGTGCCCGACAGACCGAAGAACAGGGTCACGTCGCCCTCTTCGCCGATGTTGGCAGCGCAGTGCATTGGCAGCACGTCAGCGGCCGGCAGCAGGAAGTTCTGCACCGAGAACATGGCTTTCTTCATTTCACCGGCGTAACGCATGCCGGCGATCAGCACTTTCTTCTGGGCAAAGTTGATGATCACGCAACCGTCGGAATTGGTGCCGTCACGCTCAGGCACGCACTCGAAGTTGGCGACGTTCAGCACTTGCCACTCTTCGCGACCGGCCGGGTTGTACTGGGCCGGATTGATGAACAGGCAACGACCGAACAGGTTCTGCCAGGCAGTCTGGGTGGTCATCTTCACGGCCAGGTAGTGATCTTCGGCCGCGCCTACATGCACGTGGGAAACGAAATGCTCTTGCGCGTTGTTGAATGCTTCAACACGAGCCCACAGCGCGTCGAACTTGTCGGCCGGGAACTTGCGGTTGATCGGGCCCCAGGCAATGGCAGCCTGGGTGGAAGGCTCTTCAACGATGAAACGGTCGACTGGCGAACGGCCGGTGCGGTGACCGGTGCGAACAACCAGAGCGCCGGTATCGGCAAGCTCGCCTTCACCGCGTTTCAGGGCTTCTTTTACCAGATCATCAACACTCAGATCGGTGTACACGGCGTTATTGGCTTGCGTCATGAGGTTCCCCGTCGGCCAGTGGCCGAGTGTGCTCCAAACGTTTTGTAGTAGAAAGTCGTGCACTACTACCGCGAAAAAAGTGGGCCGGATTATGCCAGAAAAGCCCAAAAAGAGTAGGGCCCTCCCGTCGTAACGGCGTTATTCCGTCGTTGAGCAGTGAATTTACCTGCGCTGAACCGTTTTAGTGCCGGGTATCTGACGGCGTCTCGACGCCCGCGCCAGCGAACAATTGAGCGATATCCGCCGCATCGAACAGGTAGCGCTGGTTGCAGAACTGGCAATCGATCTCGACGCTGCCACCCTGCTCGGCCACCAATTGCTGCGCATCTTCCAGACCCAGGCTGACCAGTGCATTGCCCGAACGCTCACGGGAGCAACTGCAGTGGAAACGCAGTTTCTGCACATCGAACAGACGGACCTGCTCTTCATGGTAAAGACGATGCAGAACCGTTTCGTTGTCCAGGCTCAACAGTTCATCAGCGGTCAGGGTGTTGCCCAGCGCGGTGATGTGCTGCCAGCTGGCGGCGCGCTCTTCTTCATCTTTCAGGCGATCGGCAGGCAGTTGCTGCAGCAGCAGGCCACGGGCGCGACGACCATCGGCGCAGAGCTTGAAGCGGGTGCCGACCTGCTGGGACATGACGAAGTAGTTGGTGAAACAGTCGGACAGGGTTTCGCCGTCGAGATCGACGATGCCCTGATAGCGCTGGCCGACGGTCGGGTCGATCGTCAGGGCCAGAACGCCCTCAGGCATCAGGTCGGCGAGGGTCGCGTCGGGGGCAATCTGGTCAGCCTCGTAACGGGCCAGGCCACGGATCTCACGCTCGCTGGAGCACTCGATCATCAACAGCGGAATCGGGCCTTCGGAGCGTGCCTGAAGGATCAGCAAGCCATCGAATTTCAGAGTGCCCACCAGCAACGACGCGGCAGCCATGAATTCGCCCAGCAATTGCGCAACCGGCTCGGGATACGGGTGCTTGGCGAGCACTTCGGCGTAGCTGCGTTCCAGCGACACCAGTTCGCCGCGCGTGTCGCTGTCATCGAAGATGAAGCGTTGGGTGTAATCGGTATCGAGGAAATCGGTCATAGGTTTAGGTATCTGATTTTAATGACAAAATGGTTACAAAGAATGAAAATCCCGCGCTTCTGGCATCCATTTTGATGCCTGTGTTCAGCCACGGGAGGCATTTTATGAACAATCCGGGTTTGTTCCAATCAAGGTGGAACCTCGGCCGGCTGCTTCTGTGCAATACGGTGCCATTGGCACTACTGGCTTTCTGGTTATGGCCTACAGGCCAGATGCTGTGTGTGGTTTTCGACGAGTGGCTGTTCCGCTCACTCAATACTCCGCTGGCCAGCAACCCCATATGGCTCCACATCTGGGCAATTGCAAGTCTGCGCCCGTTCGATGTTGTCGTCGGACTGATTCTGCTGACGTTGCTGATCAAGGGCGACTGGGTCTTCAAGGCGATTGATGTACGTCGCGCCTTCTTCGGATTTTTCTCGATCCTGCTGCTGATGGTGGTCATCCGCGCGCTGTTTTCCAAATTCGCCGATCACATGGGCTGGCAGCACAACAGTCCCTCCATGGTGCTCGAAGGCGCCGTCCATATGAGCGATTACTTCCCGCATCTGGAGAAGGCCTTTGAGCTGAAGGATCGCTCAAGCCAGAGTTTCCCCGGTGACCACGCTTCGGTGTTGCTGATCTGGGCGCTGTTCATGGGGGTGTTCAGTCGTTCAGCCGGCCAGTTCCTGACGATCTGGGGCCTGGCGCTGCTGTTCATGCTGCCGCGTCTGGTAGCCGGCGCACACTGGGGCCAGGACGATTACATCGGTGGTCTGCTGCTGGC
Source organism: Pseudomonas sp. 58(2021) (assembly GCF_017491585.1). Classification (NCBI taxonomy): domain Bacteria; kingdom Pseudomonadati; phylum Pseudomonadota; class Gammaproteobacteria; order Pseudomonadales; family Pseudomonadaceae; genus Pseudomonas; species Pseudomonas sp. 58(2021). The sequence goes on along the minus strand of NZ_JAFGYZ010000017.1, from coordinate 48,506 downwards.
GGTGTGGGCGCTGGGTTGGGGTTACTACACGCCGTTCGCCTATCACGCGGCGAATTTCTGGCTGAAGGTCACGGCGCCGATTTTCGGGCTGCTGGGCAAGTTGCCGGTGATTTCGCGGATGACCATCGTGTCCGCACGATAATCGACGACCACTGAAAAAAATCGCAGCCTTTGACGGGTCTTGAGTCAGGACCGGCAAGCTGCGATTTTTTATTCGCCGCTGCTGTTCCCACGAAATTTAAACAGATCCCGCCGCTGCTTCTTGCTGGGTTTGCCATCGGTGGTCACGCCCATCGCCCCGGCCTTGCGCATCGCCGCAGCCGCCTCGCGCTTGGCGATACTGGCCTCGGTCTCCGCATACAGTGTCTGAGCTTCCGGCGCGCCACGACGCACGATCGACAGGGCCTGGACCACTACAGTCTTTTCCTCGAAGCCGGTACGAATCTCGAATTCGTCGCCAATGCGTGGCTCTTTGCCAGGCTTGCAGCGCTCTCCCCGACAATGCACTTTGCCGCTCTCGATCGCAGCCTTGGCCAAGGCCCGTGTTTTATAAAAACGCGCTGCCCACAACCATTTATCGAGACGGACCTTGTCGTCCTCTTCCTGTTTTTGCGCCATATGAATTCCTCGTTCAGCCAGTAGTCGGAACTGTACTACCGATTCTGTCGGGCGCAAGGATCCGGCCCTCCAGATAAACTGTGATCTTCGCCGGTTCAACGGCATGGAGTGATCGAGTGACCAAATTTCCGTCTTCATTGACCTCGCCCCGATCCGGGTGCCCGGGCTGCCAGCAAAGCGAGCCGCTGGGCTTCGATTTTTCCTTCGCCTATCAGCCCATCGTGGATCTGCGTGACGAGTCGGTTTACGCCTACGAGGCGCTGGTTCGTGGTCCGGCCGGCGAAGGCGCGTTAACCGTGCTGGATCAGGTTACAGAAGACAACCGCTACCGTTTCGACCAACTCTGCCGGACTCGCGCCATCGAAGGCGCGGCCGCGCTTAATATGCAGACACACTTGTCGATCAACTTCATGCCCAACGCCGTCTATCGTCCAGAGTTATGCATTCGCAGCACCCTGGAGGCCGCCAGGAAACACAATTTCCCGATCGACCGTCTGATTTTCGAAACCCTGGAAAGCGAGCACGTAGATAACTATCGCCATTTGACCAATATTCTGCGTGAATACCGCGAATTCGGCTTCAAGACGGCCATCGACGATTTCGGTGCCGGCTATTCAGGGCTCAATCTACTGGCCGATTTCCAGCCTGACCTGATCAAACTCGACATGGCGCTGATCCGCGATATCGACCGTGACCGTATTCGTCAGGCTATCGTTCGGGGGATTGTCACAATCTGTGCGGAGTTGGACGTTACAGTCATCGCCGAAGGCATAGAAAGCGCTGGTGAACGGGATTTCCTGGCGGATTGTGGAATATTTCTGATGCAGGGATTCTGGTTCGCCAAGCCTGCATTCAAAGCGTTAGCTCAGGTTTCCCCTGCAGCGTGGACGCGTTAATTGTTGGTTTTTTCCATTGAAGACATTTGACCATTTGACCGTTGTCGGTCTGCGCGAGTGGGTGGCACTCCCGGATCTGGGAGTCGCGGGCCTTCGGGCGAAAATCGACACCGGCGCCAGCACCTCCAGCCTGCACGCCACCGACATCGAGCCGTTTGAACGGGACGGCGAGAAATGGGTGCGTTTCACTGCGCACCTGGGCACGGTGGTGCAGTTGCGCCACCGGCGTTGCGAAGCGCCGCTGGTCACCCGCAAAACCATCAAGAGTTCCAACGGCCAGGCCCAGGTGCGCTACGTGATCAGCACCACCCTGGCCCTCGGTGATCGGGTCTGGCCGGTCGAGTTCACCCTCGCCTGCCGCAAGTCCATGCGCTATCGCCTGTTGCTCGGTTCCAAAGCCCTGATCGACGGCCAGCTGGTGGTCAATCCGGGCATCAAGTATGTACAAGACAAGCCGGTGTTCCCGGTATCTACCTCCTCCACAGGTGTTGCATGAAGATCGCTGTGCTGTCGCGCAATCCGCGTCTGTATTCCACCCGTCGTCTGGTCGAAGCCGGCACCGAACGCGGGCATGAAATGGTGGTGATCGACACCTTGCGCGCCTACATGAACATCGCCAGCCACAAACCGCAGATCCACTATCGCGGCAAACCGCTGGAAGGTTTCGACGCGGTGATCCCGCGGATTGGCGCATCGGTGACGTTCTATGGCTGCGCGGTGCTGCGTCAGTTCGAAATGATGGGGGTGTTCCCGCTCAACGAATCGGTGGCCATCGCCCGCTCCCGGGACAAACTGCGTTCGCTGCAGCTGCTTTCCCGCCGTGGCATCGGCCTGCCAGTGACCGGGTTCGCCCACTCGCCGGACGACATTCCCGACCTGATCGACATGGTCAACGGCGCTCCATTGGTGATCAAGGTGCTGGAAGGTACCCAGGGGATCGGCGTGGTGCTGTGTGAAACTGCAACGGCGGCGGAGTCGGTGATCGAGGCATTCATGGGCCTGAAGCAGAACATCATGGTGCAGGAATACATCAAGGAAGCGGGCGGCGCGGATATTCGCTGTTTCGTGGTCGGTGACAAGGTGATCGCGGCGATGAAGCGTCAGGCCAAGCCCGGGGAATTCCGCTCCAACCTGCACCGTGGCGGCAGCGCCAGCCTGATCAAGATCACCCCGGAAGAACGCATGACCGCGTTGCGTGCCGCCAAGGTCATGGGCCTGGCGGTGGCGGGTGTGGATATCCTGCGCTCCAATCACGGGCCGCTGGTGATGGAAGTGAACTCGTCGCCGGGCCTGGAAGGGATCGAGACCACCACCGGCAAGAACGTGGCGGGGATCATCATCGAACACCTTGAGAAGAATGGCGGGCCGAACATGACCCGCACCAAAGGCAAGGGCTAGACCTGAAGCGATGAGGCGGCCAAATGGCCGCCATCGCGAGCTGGCTCCCACAGGGGGATGCATTTCAACTGTGGGAGCGAGCTTGCTCGCGAAGAGGCCGTCAGACCCGGCAGGATATCCGCCGTTAAACGGCATCTCTTGGCAACATCAATCCCAGCGGCAACCGAACCCGTGCTTCCAGCCCGCCACCGGACCGGTTACGCAACTCGACATTGCCGCCGTGCATCGACGCAATCCGCTTGACGATCGCCAAGCCCAGCCCGGTGCCCTTCCCGCCCCGCGCGCGGTCGCCACGGGTGAACGGATTGAAGATCGCCTCGAGCTCCGACGGATCAATCCCCGCCCCACGGTCCATCACGCTCAGCACCACATACGGCGCGCTGGTGTCGCCGGACACATAGGCCGCGACGTCCACGCTACCGCCGGCATGGTTCAACGCGTTGCCGATCAGGTTGTTCAGCAGACGTTTCATCGACACCCGACGCAGCGGGAACGGCTGGATCGGCTCCAGACGCAAACGCACCTTTTCTTCACTCTGGTTGTACGGCGCCGCGACTTCGCGCACCAGATCGCTCAGATCCACCTCTTCCACCGACTCGTCTCGACCATCGCGAATGAACGCGAGGAACTGGTCGAGGATCGCGTCCATGTCTTCGATGTCGCGCACCATGTCGTCGGTCAGGTCGGTGCGATCGCCCATCAACTCCAGTGACAGTCGCAGACGGGTCAGCGGTGTTCGCAGGTCATGGGAAACGCCGGCGAGCATCAGTTCACGTTCACGACCGGCCTGTTCGACGTCTTCAGCCATCTGATTGAAGGCGCGATAAACCTCGGTCATTTCGCTGGGCGTATCGCTGATCGGCAGGCGCACGCTGCGGCCCTGACCGAGTTGCCGGGCGGCATAGACCAGACGTTTCAACGGTTGGTTGAGCTGGCTGACGAAAATCCATGCGGAAGCGGTCGAAAGCAGCCCGATGGCGAGGAACCATCCGAGCACGTTCCAGATTTTCTGGCCACGCAACGGATGAGGATACAGCGGCACTTTCAGCCATCCGTCCCCCAGGCTCGGCGCGCGCACCCACAACGCCGGCGGCGAATGCATGCGCAGCCGGACTTCCGTATCGGCACCCAGCTCCGCCTGCATCTGCCGCTGGTAGATTTCGCTGTAAGGCCAGTGCTGTTCACCTTCCGGCACACCGGCACCGACCACCCGGATCAGGGTTGCGGCATCGGCGATCTTCGCGCGGTTCTCTTCATCGGCGGCCCAATAGGCGCGCAGCGTCAGGGCGACGCCGTGGCTGTATTGGCGATCCACCAGCACATCCTCGTTCATCAGCAGATAAACCAGGGTCAGTGCCTTGGAAAACAATACGACGATGAGCACCAGCCAGAGGGTGCGGGAGAAGAAACTTTGGGGGAACCAGACAGGGGTTTTCATGGATAACCGCTACGCACTTGCAGGAGCGAGCAATGCTCGCATATTGCGGATAGCGAGTCTGCGGAGGAGGCACTTTCGACCGTTTCCCGCAGACCCGCTCCTACAAATCACCCGTCACTTGGTGGAGTTGCCATCCGGCACGAATACATAACCCACGCCCCAGACAGTCTGGATGTAGCGCGGTTTGGACGGATCGGGTTCGATCATCCGGCGCAGACGGGAAATCTGCACGTCGATGGAACGCTCCAGGGCATCCCACTCCCGGCCACGAGCCAGGTTCATCAGCTTGTCGCGGGTCAGCGGCTGACGGGCGTTCATCACCAAGGCCTTGAGTACCGCAAACTCACCGGTGGTGAGCATGTGCACTTCGTCGCCGCGCTTGAGTTCGCGGGTGGCCAGGGACAGCACGTAGTCGCCGAACGTGACGTTTTCTTCTTCACTGCCCGGCGCGCCCGGCACCGGTGCGGCCTGACGGCGCAGTACGGCTTTGACCCGGGCCATCAGCTCGTCCGGGTTGAACGGCTTGGCCAGGTAGTCGTCGGCGCCCAGCTCCAGACCCTTGATACGGCTCAGCTCGTCGCCCTTGGCGGTGAGCATGATGATCGGGATCTGATTGTTCGCGCCACGCAGGCGACGGCAAGCGGTCAGGCCGTCTTCGCCTGGCAGCATCAGGTCGAGAACGACCAGGTTGAACACTTCGCGCGACAGCAGACGATCCATCTGCTCGGTGTTCGGTACGGCGCGGGCACGGTAGCCCTTGCTGACGAAGAAGCGTTCCAGCAGGCTGCTCAGCCCCGGATCGTCGTCAACAATAAGAATTTTTTCGCCTTCAGCAGTTTGTGCAGTGCTGCTCATTGGATGCTCCTTTTAGCTCGGCGCGCATTATGGCGTAGCTGCCGTTATACGCACCGTGTGCATTGTTAGCAGATTTTTCCTTCACTGCCAGAAAACCGGGGCTTGAGCCTACAGACTGCGTCGCCCCCGAATGACAGAACGCCGGTTATAATGCGCGGCCTTTTGTGCCAGGCAACGTCTGAATCGTTACCGCAGGTGGCCGTCCTTTATTTTCCGGGTCGCCGCAGTAATTGTTCGATTTCACGGGTCAATGGAATGCCTTTTGACCCAGGCAGCGGCCAGCATCAAGCCGCCCCACCAGACTCCGGGCCTTCATTTACGCGCCTGCGAGCCTGCTTTCACAATTTGTCAGGTGGTTTTATGGACAGCATCAACAGCCGCATCGCCGAGGAACTCGGCGTACGCCCACAACAGGTCGAAGCGGCCGTCGCGCTACTCGATGAAGGCTCTACCGTTCCCTTCATCGCCCGTTACCGGAAAGAAGTGACCGGCAGCCTCGATGACACTCAGTTGCGTCATCTGGAAGAGCGTCTGCGCTACCTGCGAGAACTCGACGAACGGCGCATCAGCATTCTTTCCAGCATCCAGGAGCAGGGCAAACTCACCCCCGAACTGGAACGCGAAATCAAACTCGCCGACACCAAGACCCGCCTCGAAGACCTGTACCTGCCGTACAAGCAGAAGCGCCGCACCAAGGGCCAGATCGCCCTGGAGGCCGGCCTCGGCGAGCTGGCCGACGGTCTGTTCAACGACCCGAGCCTGACCCCCGAAGCCGAAGCTGCGCGCTTCGTCGACGCCGAAAAAGGCGTGGCCGATGCCAAGGCAGCGCTGGAAGGCGCCAAATACATCCTCATGGAGCGCTTCGCCGAAGACGCCAACCTGCTGGACAAACTGCGCAATTATTTGAAGCAGGAAGCCACCCTCAGCGCCCGCGTGATCGCCGGCAAGGAAGAGGAAGGCGCCAAGTTCCGCGATTACTTCGAACACGACGAACCGCTGAAAAGCATGCCGTCGCACCGCGCGCTGGCAATTTTCCGTGGTCGCAACGAAGGCATTCTCAGCTCCGCGCTGAAAGTCGGCGAAGAACTGCCGGGCACCCTGCACCCGTGCGAAGGTATGATCGGCCAGCACGTCGGCATCCAGAACCAGAACCGTCCGGCCGACAAATGGCTGGGCGAAGTGGTGCGCTGGACCTGGAAGGTCAAGCTCTACACCCACCTGGAAACCGACCTGCTCGGCGAGCTGCGCGACGGCGCCGAAACCGAGGCGATCAACGTGTTCGCCCACAATCTGCACGACCTGCTGCTGGCCGCCCCGGCCGGCCCGCGTGCCACCCTGGGCCTGGACCCGGGCCTGCGCACCGGCTGCAAGGTCGCCGTGGTCGACGCCACCGGCAAGCTGCTGGATCACACCACGGTTTACCCGCACGTACCGCACAACAAGTGGGATCAGACCATCGCCATCCTGGCCGCCCTGTGCGCCAAGCACTCGGTCGATCTGATCGCCATCGGCAACGGCACCGCCAGCCGTGAAACCGACAAGCTGGCCACCGAGCTGATCAAAAAATACCCGGCGATGAAAATGACCAAGGTCATGGTCTCCGAAGCCGGCGCATCGGTGTACTCGGCATCGGAACTGGCGGCCAAGGAATTCCCGGATCTGGACGTATCGATCCGTGGCGCAGTATCGATTGCCCGCCGTCTGCAGGACCCACTGGCAGAGCTGGTGAAAATCGATCCGAAATCCATCGGTGTCGGCCAGTACCAGCACGACGTGTCGCAGCTGAAGCTGGCGCGCGGCCTGGACGCCGTGGTCGAGGACTGCGTGAACGCCGTGGGCGTGGACGTGAACACTGCGTCCGTGGCGCTGCTGGCGCGGATCTCCGGCCTCAACGCGACCCTGGCGCAGAACATCGTGGCCCACCGGGACGAGCACGGCGCATTCAAGACCCGCGCTGCGCTGAAGAAAGTCGCGCGTCTGGGCGAGAAAACCTTTGAGCAGGCGGCCGGCTTCCTGCGCGTGATGAACGGCGATAACCCGCTGGATTCCTCGGCCGTTCACCCGGAAGCCTATCCGCTGGTGCAACGCATCGCCGCTGAAACCGACCGCGACATCCGCTCGCTGATCGGCGACGCGGCGTTCCTCAAGCGTCTGGATCCGAAGAAATTCACCGACGAGACCTTCGGTCTGCCAACCGTCACCGACATCCTGCAGGAACTGGAAAAACCGGGCCGCGACCCGCGTCCGGAGTTCAAGACCGCCGAGTTCCAGGAAGGCGTCGAGGACCTGAAGGACCTGCAACTGGGGATGATCCTCGAAGGCGTGGTGACCAACGTGACCGCGTTCGGTGCGTTCGTCGACATCGGCGTGCATCAGGACGGTCTGGTGCACATTTCCGCGCTGTCGGAGAAATTCATCAAGGATCCGCGCGAGGCGGTGAAGGCCGGTGACGTGGTGAAGGTGAAGGTCATGGAAGTCGACATCCCGCGCAAACGCGTCGGCCTGTCGATGCGCATGAGCGACACCCCGGGCGAGAAGATCGACGGTGCCCGTGGCTCGCGTCCGGGCTCGGCGCCACGCCAGTCCCAGGGTTCGACTCCGCGCAAGGAAAGCACCCCGGCAGCTCCGGCGAACAACGCCATGGCGTCGCTGTTCGCCAACGCCAAGCAGTTGAAGAAACGTTGATGGAAATGCCGGCCGGGCTCGTCGAGAGCGCGTTTTTCAAGCTGTTGGGCTGTCGCCTGCACAGCCTGGAAACCGGGGTGGCGCAAGTCGCCCTGGCGCTGGAACCCGAACTGCGCAATCGCGGCGGCAAGCTGCACGGTGGCGCGCTGTTCAGTCTGGTCGATATCGCCATGGGGCTGGCCTGTTCCAGCACCCACGGCTTTGATCAGCAGAGCGCGACCATCGAGTGCAAGATCAACTACATCCGCGCCGTCTCCGAAGGCGAGGTGATGTGCACGGCGCGGGTGATCCACCCGGGCCGGCGCACGCTGGTGGTCGAAGCCGACGTGATGCAGGGCGACAAACTGGTCGCAAAAGCGCAAGGCACGTTCGCTGTCCTGTAGATGTTGTTCATCATTTTGAGTTAATTTCGGCGCTGTGATCGCAGCGTCGAGCTTTTCTGTGGGAGCGGGCTTGCCCGCGAAGAGGGAGTGTCAGGCAGCATCAGGTCGCCTGACACGACGCCTTCGCGGGCAAGCCCGCTCCCACAGGGATCGCGTAATCTTCGCGTGCATCGGCCAGATTCAGGGAATGAAGTTGGCGCTTCAACGGGGGCTTCAGAGCCCGAAAAACCAGGCGAAAACGCCAGTTTCAACTTCACCCTTGTAGACCGTCCTGCCCACCCCCATATTGGGGCGACTGACGCGTGAAGGAATCCAAATTGAGCGAACTTCTCAACCGCCGCCTGGCTCTGCTCGGCGAGCGCGCTAACCTCTCTCTGCTTGAGCAGTGCCTTCACGGTATCGAACGTGAATGCCTGCGCGTGACCGGCGAAGGCCGCCTGGCCCAAACGCCGCACCCTGAAGCCCTGGGTTCCGCGCTGACCAACGAACAGATCACCACCGACTATTCCGAGTCGCTGCTGGAGTTCATCACGCCCGCCCTGCCAGACCCTGCCGATACCCTGGCCAGCCTGGACAAGATTCATCGCTTTGCCTACAGCAAGCTCGGCAACGAGTACCTGTGGAGTCCATCGATGCCGTGCCCGTTGCCGGCCGAGGAAGACATCCCGATCGCCTATTACGGCACCTCCAACATCGGTCAGCTCAAGTACGTCTACCGCAAGGGCCTGGCCCTGCGTTACGGCAAGACCATGCAGTGCATCGCCGGGATTCACTACAACTTCTCCCTGCCGGAAAAGCTCTGGCCGTTGCTGAAAGAAGCCGAAGGCTTCGTCGGCACCGACCGGGATTTCCAGTCGTCGTCCTACATCGCGCTGATCCGTAACTTCCGTCGCTACAGCTGGCTGCTGATGTACCTGTTCGGCGCTTCGCCGGCGCTGGACGCCGGCTTCCTGCGCGGCCGTTCGCATCAGCTGGAACAGCTGGATCCGGACACCCTCTACCTGCCCTACGCCACCAGCCTGCGCATGAGTGACCTCGGTTACCAGAGCAACGCCCAGGCCGGCCTGACCCCTTGCTACAACGACCTGGCCAGCTACACCGACAGCCTGCGCCAAGCGGTGGCCACGCCGTACGCGCCGTACGTTGAAATCGGCACGCACCAGGATGGCGAGTGGGTGCAACTGAACACCAACATCCTGCAGATCGAAAACGAGTACTACTCCAACATCCGCCCGAAACGCGTGACCTACACCGGCGAGCGGCCGATCCAGGCCTTGATGGCCCGTGGCATCCAGTACGTCGAAGTGCGCTGCCTGGACATCAACCCGTTCCTGCCGATGGGCATCGATCTGACCGAGTCGCGCTTCCTCGACGCGTTCCTGCTGTACTGCGCGCTGAACGACAGCCCGTTGCTGACCAACATCAGCTGCGGCAACGCCACCTCCAACTTCCTCAGCGTGGTCAAGGAAGGTCGCCGTCCGGGCCTGCAATTGCAGCGCGACGGCCAACCGGTCGACATGAAGGAATGGGCGGCGCAACTGCTGGAAAAAATTGCTCCGCTGGCCGCGTTGCTCGATCAGAGCCATGGCGGCGATGCCCACAGCAAGGCCCTCGACGCGCAACTGGCGAAGGTCAAGGACTCGTCCCTGACACCTTCGGCCCAGGTGCTGGCGGCCATGGCCGAGCACAAGGAAAGCTTCGCGCAATTCTCCCTGCGCCAGAGCCAGGCCCACGCCGAGTTCTTCCGCAGCGAGCCGTTGGCGGCTGACGAGCAAGCGAAGTTTGAAGAACTGGCGCGCTCTTCACTGGCGCAACAGGCTGAGCTGGAACAGAACGAGGTCGGCGATTTCGACGTGTTTGTCGGGTCGTATCAGGCGAGTATTCTGGCGATCAGCAACTGACACTTCCTTCTCTGATGGTCAATCATTCCCACGTCGAGGCGGCGAACCGTCTGCGTGGGAACGATCAAACACCCCCACGCTTAGATTTTTCCGCTCATAAGCTCATTCTAAAAAGTTATTTATTTTTAGTTTCTTAGATCATTTAATCTCCTTTCACGCCGACGCTCGGTCGCCTGATATGGAGCTCTTCAATGAAACTGAATGTCCCGCTTCGCCTGCTGGCCGTGGCCTCTCTGGCTGCCGCGAGTTTCCTGGCTCAGGCCGCCGACCTCACTGTTGCCTACCAGACCACCGTCGATCCGGCGAAAGTCGCCCAGGCCGACGGCGCCTACGAGAAAGCCACCAAGGCCGACATCAACTGGCGCAAGTTCGATAACGGTGCCGATATCATTGCCGCCATCGCCTCCGGTGACGTGCAGATCGGCTACCTCGGTTCCAGCCCGCTGACCGCGGCGATCACCCGCAAGGTCCCGGTGGAAACCTTTCTAATTGCCACCCAGATCGGCGCCGCCGAAGCGCTGGTCGCCCGCGACGGTTCCGGCATCAAGACCCCGCAGGATCTGGTCGGCAAGAAAATCGCCGTGCCGTTCGTGTCCACCGGTCACTACAGCCTGCTCGCCGCGCTGAAGCACTGGAACATCGACCCTTCGAAAGTCACCGTCCTCAACCTCGCCCCGCCAGCGATCATTGCCGCGTGGAAACGCGGTGACATCGACGCCACTTACGTGTGGGATCCGGCGCTGGGTGTGGCCAAGGAAAATGGCAAAGTGCTGATCACTTCCGGTGAACTGGCCAAGTTCGGCGCGCCGACCTTCGACGCCTGGATCGTGCGCAAGGATTTCGCCGAGAAGCACCCGGAAATCGTCACGGCCTTCGCCAAAGTCACCCTCGACGCCTACGCCGACTACCGCAAGGATCCAAAAGCCTGGCTGGCCAACCAGAGCAACGTCGACAAGCTGGTGAAACTGTCCGGTGCCAAGGCCAGCGACATTCCATTACTGCTGCAAGGCAACGTCTACCCGCTGGCGGCGGATCAGGTCAGTGACCTCGGTGCACCGACTACCAAAGCCATCACCGACACCGCTGCGTTCCTCAAGGAGCAAGGCAAGGTCGAAGCGGTACTGCCGGACTACGCGCCGTACGTCAGCGCCAAGTACATCACCAACTGATCGGGAGTTAACTGCGATGGCCTTGCTACAGCTGGAGCGCATCAGCGCACAGTATCCCGGCAGTCCGGAACCGGTACTGTCCGACATTTCCCTGACCCTCGGCCCTCAGCAATTGCTGGTGGCCCTGGGCCCGTCCGGCAGTGGCAAAACTTCGTTGTTGAACCTGATTGCCGGCTTCGTCGAACCAAGCGCCGGTCGCATCACCCTCGACAACATACCGGTCAAAGGCCCGAGCGCCGAGCGCGGCGTGGTGTTCCAGGACGACGCCCTGCTGCCCTGGCAGGACGTGCTGGCCAACGTGGCTTTCGGTCTCGAACTGGCCGGTGTGGCCAAGGACAAACGCGAACAGCGCGCCCGGGAAATGCTCGCGCTGGTCGACCTTTCCGGTTTTGAACACCGTCGCATCTGGCAGCTCTCCGGCGGCCAGAAACAGCGCGTCGGCCTGGCCCGCGCCCTCGCCGCCGACCCACGCGTGCTGTTGATGGATGAACCCTTCGGCGCCCTCGACGCCTTTACCCGCGAACAGATGCAGGAGCTGTTGCTGCAAGTCTGGCAACGCACCGCCAAACCGGTGTTCCTGATTACCCACGACATTGAAGAAGCGGTGTTCCTCGCTACTGACCTGATTTTGCTGGCGCCGAATCCGGGGCAGATCGTCGAACGTCTGCATCTCGACTTCGGCCAGCGCTACGCCGCCGGCGAATCGGCGCGGTCGATCAAGTCCGATCCGCGCTTCATCGAAACCCGTGAACACGTACTCGCCAAAGTGTTCTCGCAACGCAGCGCCGCTCAGCGGCAGGAGCGCGCATGAGCAGTTACGACGTTTCCGCCACCGCCGTGAAACCTGCCGCCCCGTCGGTGGTGATTCCCGTGCGCCGCAGCCTCAGCACCCGCTGGATCAGCCTGCTGACCCTGTTCGCGTTACTGGTGATCTGGTGGGCCGTGACGGCCACCGGCCTGATCGAACCGCTGTTCCTGCCGCCACCGTCCGCCGTGCTGCAAAAAGGCTGGTTGCTGGCGACCACGGGCTACATGGATTCAACGTTGTGGCAGCACCTGGGCGCGAGCCTGAGCCGCATCGGCCTGGGCCTGGGTTTTGCGATTCTGACCGCCGTGCCGGTGGGCATTGCCATCGGCGCCAACCGCATCGCCCGTGGCGTGCTCGATCCGCTGATCGAGTTCTACCGCCCGATTCCACCGCTCGCCTATCTGCCGCTGATCGTGATCTGGTGCGGCATCGGCGAATTGTCGAAAGTGCTGCTGATCTACCTGGCGATTTTCGCTCCGATCGCGATTGCCACCGCCACTGGCGTGCGCACCGTCGACCCGGCCAAATTGCGCGCCGCGCAGTCGCTGGGCGCCACCCGCGCACAACTGATCCGCCATGTGATTTTGCCAAGTGCTCTGCCGGACATTCTGACCGGTGTGCGCATCGGCCTGGGTGTCGGCTGGTCGACGCTGGTCGCCGCCGAACTGATCGCGGCCACCAGCGGCCTGGGCTTCATGGTGCAGTCGGCCGCGCAGTTTCTGGTCACCGATGTGGTGGTGCTGGGGATTCTGGTCATCGCCCTGATCGCCTTCGCCATGGAGATGGGCCTGCGCGCCCTGCAACGCAAACTGGTGCCGTGGCACGGCCAGGCCCACTGATTTTTCAGCACTGACTACCCCGACAGTTTCGGGGCCCCGGAATTGAAGAGAACCACCATGAGCAGCCTGAACATCACCCCGTTAAGCTCGGCCCTCGGCGCACAGATCAGCGGCGTCGACATCAGCCAGCCGCTGAACCTGGAACAGCGCGACGCCATCGAGCAGGCGCTGCTCAAATACCAGGTGCTGTTCTTCCGCAATCAGCCGATCGAGCCTTCGCAACAGGCGCGCTTCGCCCACTATTTCGGCGACCTGCACATTCACCCGATCTACCCGAACGTACCGGAACAACCGGAAGTGCTGATCCTCGACACCGCCGTCACCGACGTGCGCGACAACGCGATCTGGCACACCGACGTGACCTTCCTGCCGACCCCGGCCATGGGCGCGGTGCTCAGCGCCAAGCTGTTGCCGGAGTTCGGTGGCGACACGTTGTGGGCCAGCGGGATCGCCGCCTATGAAGCGCTGTCGGCGCCAATGAAAGCACTGCTCGAAGGGCTGACCGCGACTCATGACTTCACCCGTTCGTTTCCGCTGGAGCGCTACGGCAACACCCCGCAAGCACTGGCGCAGTGGGAAGAGGCGCGGCGCAAGAATCCACCGCTGTCGCACCCGGTGATTCGGACTCATCCGGTGAGCGGACGCCGTTCGTTGTTCGTCAACGAAGGGTTCACGTCGAAGATCAATGAGCTGTCGGAGACCGAGAGCGAAGCGATTTTGAAGTTTCTGTTCGCCCACGCGACGCGGCCGGAATTCACCATTCGCTGGCGCTGGCAGAAGGATGACATCGCGTTCTGGGACAACCGCGTGACGCAGCATTACGCGGTGGATGACTACCGGCCGGCGCGGCGAGTGATGCAGCGGGCTACGGTGTTAGGAGATGTGCCGTTCTTTAAATAGGCCCCGATTTCTTTGGTGCTTGAGCCGGCCTCTTCGCGGGCAAGCCCGCTCCCACAAATACAGCTGTGTTCGCAGATTTTGTGTACGACTCGGCCCCTGTGGGAGCGGGCTTGCCCGCGAAAGCGTCAGAGCAGGCGCCGAATATTTCGGCGCCAGTCACTTATTCAGCCGTCGATGGTTTCTCCCAAAGATTGATCCCGCCCTCCTGGGCAAACCGGTCAATCTCCGCCAGTTCCTCAGCACTGAAGCTCAGATTCTTCAACGCCCCGACGTTCTCGATAATCTGCTCCGGCCGGCTCGCGCCAATCAATGCCGAGGTCACCCGAGGATCGCGCAGCGTCCAGGCCAAGGCCAGTTGCGCCAGGCTCTGGCCACGACGCTTGGCGATTTCATTCAACGCCCGCACGTGAGCAATGTTGGCCTCGGACAAGTGCGAAGCCTGCAACGAACCACCGCCCGGACGGTTGACCCGCGCATCCGCCGGCACGCCGTTGAGGTATTTGTCGGTCAGCAGACCCTGCGCCAGCGGGGTGAAGGCAATCACGCCAGTGCCGAGCTCGTCGGTGGTGTCGAGCAGGTCCTTTTCCACCCAGCGGTTGAGCAGGTTGTAGGCCGGTTGGTGGATCAGCAGCGGTACTTTCCACTCTTTGAGCAACGCGGCGATTTCGCGGGTTTTCACCCCGGAGTACGACGAGATGCCGATGTACAACGCCTTGCCCTGCTGCACCGCCGTGGCGAGGGCGCTGGCGGTTTCTTCCAGCGGGGTGTCCGGGTCGAAGCGGTGCGAATAGAAGATATCCACATAGTCCAGGCCCAGGCGTTGCAGGCTCTGGTCGAGGCTGGCCAGCACGTATTTGCGCGAACCGCCGCCCTGGCCGTAAGGGCCGGGCCACATGTCCCAGCCGGCCTTGCTGGAGATGATCAGTTCGTCGCGGTATTGCTTGAAGTCTTCGCGCAGCAGACGACCGAAGTTGATCTCGGCGCTGCCGTAGGGCGGGCCGTAGTTGTTGGCCAGGTCGAAGTGGTTGATGCCCAGGTCGAACGCCGTGCGCAGCAACGCGCGCTGGGTGTCGATCGGCGTGCTGTCGCCGAAGTTGTGCCACAGGCCCAGGGAAAGCGCCGGCAGCACCAGACCGCTGCGTCCGACGCGGCGGTAAGGGATGGAGTCATAGCGGTTTTCGGCAGCGGTGTAAGTCATCGAATCCTCTCTTGTCGGTCTTGAATCGGGTGTCGATTGCTACGCAAATCTGTTGCCGGGCCGGGCGAGGCCAAGGTTCTGGCGCAAGGTCCGGCCCTCGTATTCGGTTCTGAACAGCCCACGCCGTTGCAGTTCCGGGACCACGCCGTTGGCGAAGTCTTCGAGCCCGCCGGGCAGGTGCGGCACCAGCACGTTGAAACCGTCCGCCGCGCCCTGCTCGAACCATTCCTGCAAACGGTCGGCAATCTGCGCCGGGGTGCCGACGACGCTGTAATGCCCGCGACCGCCGGCGATTCTGCGACCCAGTTCGGCCAGGGTCAGATGCTCCCGGCCGGCCAGTTCGGTCAGCAGTTTCTGCCGGCTCTGCTGGCCGCTTTCAGTCAGCGGCAAATCCGGCAGCGGTCCGTCCAGCGGGTACTTCGACAGATCGAAGTTGCCCAGCATACGCCCAAGCAGGGCGACGCCCACCTCGGGTTCGACCAATTGCTGAAACGTTTCACATTTTTCCTGCGCTTCGGCGTCCGTCTGCCCGACCACGACGAACACGCCGGGCATGATTTTCAGCGAATCGGCGCTGCGTCCGTATTTCGGCAAGCGGCCCTTGAGGTCGGCGTAAAACGCCTGGGCGCTGGCCAGCGAGGTCTGCGCTGTGAATACCACTTCGGCTGTCTGCGCTGCCAGTTCACGTCCGGTTTCCGACGAGCCGGCCTGCACGATCACCGGCTGACCCTGCGGCGAGCGCGCGACATTCAGCGGGCCTTTGACCCGGAAGTGCTCACCGACGTGATCCAGCACGTGCAGTTTTTCCGGGTCGTAATACGCACCGCTGGCCTTGTCGCGAAGGAAGGCATCATCCTGCCAACTGTCCCAAAGCCCGGTGACCACTTGATGAAACTCCCGGGCGCGGCTGTAGCGTTCGGCGTGGCCGATGTGTTCGTCGCGGCCGAAATTCTGCGCTTCGGCGGCATTGTCCGAGGTCACCAGATTCCACCCCGCTCGCCCGCCCGACAGGTGATCGAGCGAAGCGAACTTGCGCGCCACGTGGTACGGCTCGTTGTAACTGGTGGTAGCGGTGGCGATCAGGCCGATGTGCTCGGTTACCGCGCTCAAGGCCGAGAGCAACGTCAGCGGTTCGAAGTGATCCGAACGGGCCATGCGGCTGGCGATGTCCTGGGTCGGAGCGGCGACGCTATCGGCGACGAACAAGGTGTCGAACTTCGCCGCCTCGGCAATCTGCGCCAGGCGTTTGTAATGGGCGAAATCCAGCCCGGCGTTGGCCGGTACGTCCGGGTGACGCCATGCGGCAACGTGGTGCCCGGTGGCCATGAGGAACGCGCCGAGTTTCAGCTGTCTGCTCATCTCAGAAGTCCTTGCGCAGTTGCACGCCGAAGTAGCGCTCGTCATCGCGAGGCACGGCGCGGTAAATGTAATTTCCACCGCTGGCGAGCAACGGCGAATAGGACTTGTCGGTAAGGTTTTTGCCGAGCAGCGCCACGCGCCAGCCGTTGGTGTAATCGGCTAGGGCGACGCTGGCGTTCCAGAGGCCGTAGGCGCCTTGTTTGGTGTCGGCGTTCTGGCTGATGTCGTACTGCACTTCGCTCTGCCAGCTGTAGTCGGTGCCGAGTTCGATATCCAGGCCGTTATCCAGCGGGATCGTGTAGTCGGCGCGCACGTAGCTTTTCCAGTCCGGGCTGAACGGCAGCGGCTTGCCGTTGACGTTGCACGACGCCGCCGCACCCGCCGGGCAGGCGAACTGGTCGATGCGGGCGCGGGTGTAGGCCAGTGCGCCGGAAAACTTCAGTTGCTGGGTCGCTTGCAAGGCGTAATCGATTTCCACGCCTTCGGTGCTGACGCTGCCGGCGTTGATCAGACGCGTTACGACTTGCCCGGCGACGGTGTCGAAAAAGTTCGCTTGGTAGTTGTCGTAGTCGCTGTGGAAAACCGCGAGGTTGGTGGTCAGGCGATTGTTCCAGCTTGAGGCTTTGATCCCCGCCTCCCAGGTGTTGGAGGTTTCCGGTTTCAGCGCTTCGGTGTCGCGTGGCTGCATGTTGAAGAACACGTTGTAGGCCGGGCCTTTGTAGCCGCGCGAGTAGGTCAGATAAGTGGTGACGGTATCGCTCAGGTCGTACTGCAAACCGAGCCGGCCGGACCAGCCATCTTCATCCACCGAACCGGAGCTGCGGGTGGCCGGTTGAATGCCGCTGACGGTGGTGGCGGAAGTGGAAACGCGACGGTGATCGTATTCCAGATCGTCATGGGTGTAGCGCAGGCCGGCGATGCCACGGAAGTCCGAAGTGAAATTCAACGTGCTCTCACCGAACACGGCGTAGCTGTCGCTGGTGGTGCTGTAATCGGCGACGCCGCGATCAGTTCGTGTGGTGGTGGTCAGTGTGCGTTGATAGGTCTCGTCATCCTTGCCGTGCATGTAGAACAGACCGCCGACGTATTCGAGGAACTCGCCTTTGGGCGAGGCCAGACGCAGCTCCTGCGAGTACTGGTCGAAGGCCAGGTCACCCTTGTCCGCCGTACCGGGGAACGCCGCCGTTACCGTACCGAGGCGGTCGCCGTCCTGATACTGAGTGTTGTCCCAGCCACGCCACGCGGTGATCGAGGTCAGGGTGTAATCGCCCAGTTGCCAGTCGAGCTGACCGGACAGGCCCTTGTTGGTGTCCTCGACGTGGGAGCGAGTGTCGGTGTTGATGTCGCGGTTGTGGCGAGTGGCGCTGACCGGGCTCAGCGCATTGGCGAAGGCCGGGGTCAGAGCTTTGGTCACGACGCCGTTGGGGCCGTCATCGTGGGACTGCATGTAGTCGGCGATCAGGGTGAAGGTGACGTCGTCGTTCGGGGTGAATTCCAGTTTGCCGCGCACGCCGCGATGGTTGTAGCCGTTGACCTCCTGGCCGTTGTGCTTGTTGTCGACATTGCCGTCGTAAGTGCCGAACAAGGTGCTGATCGAACCCTTGAGCGTGTCCGGAATCAGGCTCCCGCCAATGCCGAAACGGGTGCGGCTTTCATTGCCGCTGTAGTACGACTGATCGATGTAGCCGTGGGTCTCGGCGGTCGGGGCCTTGCTGGTGATGTTCAGCACGCCGGCCGAAGCGTTCTTGCCGAACAGCGTGCCTTGCGGGCCGCGCAAGACTTCGACGCGTTCCAGGTCCAGCAGATCCAGAGTGGATTGGCCGGGACGCGCATAAACCACGCCATCAATCACCGTGGCCACGGTCGGCTCGACGCCCGGCGAGGTGGAAATCGTCCCTACGCCGCGCACGAACAGCGAGGTGTCCTTGTTCGATGCGCCAGTGCGGAAATTCAGCGACGGCACTTGCTGGACGATGCTCGCCACGCTGTTGCGGTTGTCACGCTCCAGTTGCTCGCCGTCGATCACCGACACCGCCACCGGGACCTTTTGCAGCGACTCTTCGCGGCGGGTGGCGGTGACCGTGACGGACTTGAGTGTCGGCTCCTGATCGGTGCTGTCGGCGGCGAACGCGGCCGGCAGCGGCAGCGCGGCCAGCCCGGTGAGTAGCCAGCCCGCAGCGCGGATCGATTGCGCCAGTTTGTGTGTCGCCCCAGGAATGTTGTGCATGTGTGCCCGCTCGAAAAGTTGCCCTGAACCGCTGCCGTTCTGCGACGACAGCGCCTGTCTCGGTGTCTTGGGCATTCGCTCGAGCGAGTAGCAGACAATGCGCTTTGTTAGCGCTAACATCGCCAGTATTGGCAAGCCGGACATAGACCGTCCAATACTGAAAAATTACTTTTATATGCGTTTTGGTTTTTAAGAAGGATCGAGCCTTGAGCGAAGAAAAGCCCCGCAAACGCCGTGGCGCCGGTCGCGTGACCCTCAACGCGGTGGCGCGCCAGGCCGGTGTTTCGGCAATCACCGTGTCGCGCTACTTCAACCAGCCGGAACAGGTCTCGCCCGAACGCCGCGAACGGATCGCGGCGGTGGTCGCCGAGCTGGGTTATGTGCCGAATCTGGTGGCCGGCGGCCTCGCCTCGGCACGGGGGAAAATCGTCGGCATGGTGATTCCGAACATCTCCGGGCCGATCTTCGCCAACACCATTCAGGGTTTCAGCGACACCCTCAGCCGTCACGGCTATCAGCTATTGCTGGCCTCGAGTTACTTCAGCACTGAACAGGAAGAAAACGCCGTGCGGGCGTTCCTCGGCTGGTCGCCGGCGGCGCTGGTGGTCACCAGTCACTTCCACAGTGCGGGCACGGAAAAGATGCTCGCCGAAGCGGATATCCCGGTGATCGAAACCTGGGATTACCAGCCGGATCGCGAGCCGATGCAAATCGGCTTTTCGCACTTCGAGGTGGGGGTCAGCGCCGCTCGTTATTTGCACGGCAAGGGCTATCGGCGGATCGCGTTTGTGCAAAACAGCGCACCCGGCGACTTCAGCGCACTGGAGCGCCGCGACGGTTACGCAGCGACCGTGCGTGAACTCGGTCTGGAGCCCTGGGTATTCGCACCGGACGCCGATCGCGCCCCGTTCGAAGCCGGCAAGCAAGCGATGGAAGCGCTGATGAGCGCCTCACCGCGCCCGGACGCTATCCTCTTCGCCAACGACAACCTCGCCGCCGGCGGCCTGCTCGCCGGACAACGCGCCGGCCTCAAAATCCCCGAAGACTGCGCCGTCCTCGGCTTCGGCGACTACCCGTTCGCCGAGATGCTGCTGCCGAGTCTCAGCACGATCAAACCGCCCGCGCTGGAGATTGGCGTGCTGGCGGCAACCCGGGTGCTGGAAAGCCTGGGCGTGTTGCCGAGCGATGAGGTGCAGCGGTTGAATCTGCTGCAGTGCACGGTCATAGAGCGGGAAAGTACCTGACAAGTATGGCGTGGGCCGGTTTGGCTATGCTCTAGGTAACACCGCACATCCCACAGGCGCGACCATGCACACCGCAATCATCATCTTCTTCGGCCTGATCCTGCTGGCGCTGATGCTCTATATCGGCGAGCGCATCGGCTTCAGTCGACAGACCATGGCCTACGGTTTCGCAGCGTTGTGGCTGGCGTTGACGGTGATCAATGGCGCGGTCGGCGTGGTGCACGCCGGGCAGCCGCTGGGGGCGGAGATTGCGATTGGCAGTGCCGTGTTTGGCGTGCCGATCGCTGCGATGGTGTTGTTCATGGTGCTGAGCGCCGAGACCTGAAACCGTCCCGGCGCCCTGCTCCGATCAACGCACCAGATGCAGGAACTGCATGTGCCGTTCGTACTGGTCGAGGATGTCGTTGATGATCTGTTCTTTCGTATAACCGACCAGATCGTAATCCTGACTACCCTCGCTCAGGTGCACTTCCGCGCGGTAGTAGCGACGGTTGTTGAGCTGCTTGGAACCCATGCCGCCACGGGCAAACGACGGCGTGAAGTAGCCGCGCATCTGCACCTGATAGATGAACGGGTGCAGCTCGCCGTGACCGATTTCCAGGCTGACGCTGTCGTGGGCCGGATCGGGTTGCGTCACGACATTCAGCCCCTTTTCGACAAACACCGCCGTCACTTCTTCGATGGCCGGTTTCACCGTGGTGTCCATGAAGCGGTACACCTCGTCACGCGACGGGAAGTGCACAGCCTGGCTCAAACGCTGTCGCCAACCACCCTTGCCACGCCGGGAGCCGGACACCGGCGCCAGCGAATGCAGTTGCGCGATCTGCTTCTGCGACTCCAGATAGAACGCCTTGTGCAGCCCCCACATCATCAGCAGCAGAATCAGCGAGAACGGCAACGAGGTCAGCACCACCGCCGACTTCAGCGCATCGATGCTGCCGGAGAACAGCAGTGCGCTGGTCACCAGCGCGGTCATCGCACCCCAGAACACCCGCAACCATTTCGGCCCGTCTTCATCCGGATTGCCGCCCTTGGCCGACAGGGTCGAGAGCACCACGGTGCCGGAGTCGGCGGAGGTGACGAAGAACACGAAGCTGATAAACACCGTCACCGCGATGACGGTCTTGCTCCACGGGTAGGTTTCCAGCAGCAGGTAAAGCGTCATCGACGGGTTGTCGAGGGCCGACATGCCCAGTGCCGACATGCCGTGATTGAGCACCTGATCGATGGCGCTGTTGCCGAAGATCGACATCCACGCCAGGGTGAAACCGAGCGGGATCAAAAGCACGCCGAAGACGAATTCGCGGATGGTCCGGCCACGGGAAATCCGTGCGATGAACAGGCCCACGAACGGCGACCATGCAATCCACCAGGCCCAGTAGAACACCGTCCAGCCGCCGAGCCAGTCGCTTGGTTTGTCGTAGGCGTAGAGGTCGAAACTCTTCATCGGCAACGCGCCGAGGTAGTCACCGAGGTTCTGGATCAGGGTGTTGAGCAAATGCTGGGTAGGACCGGCGAACAACACGAACAGCAGCAGCGCACAGGCCAGCAGCATGTT
Source organism: Pseudomonas sp. 58(2021) (assembly GCF_017491585.1). NCBI lineage: Bacteria > Pseudomonadati > Pseudomonadota > Gammaproteobacteria > Pseudomonadales > Pseudomonadaceae > Pseudomonas > Pseudomonas sp. 58(2021). The sequence goes on along the minus strand of NZ_JAFGYZ010000017.1, from coordinate 27,030 downwards.
GATATCGGACATGACCCGCACGCCCTTATCTACACCGGAAACGGCGACGATGATCGCCGCGCCCATCATCAGCGTGATCAGGCCGACCTGAATCCACTGGGTGTGGGCGATGCCGAACAGGTAGTCCAGACCCGAGTTGAGATGAAGCACGCCGAAGCCCATGTCCGCACCGAGGCCGAACACCGTGGCGATGATGCCGAAGCCATCGACCGCGTAGCCGATGGGCCCGTTGATGCGCTTGCCGATCAGCGGATACAGCGCCGAACGCAGGGCCAGCGGCAGGTTGTGCCGATAGGCGAAATACGCCAGCGCCATGCCGACAAAGGCGAACACGCCCCAGCCATGCAGGCCCCAGTGCAGAAACAGAATCTGCATCGCCTGACGCGCCGCATCCGCCGTGCCAGCCTCGCCTTGCGGCGGCTGGAGCATGTGGGTCAGCGGTTCGGATACACAGAAGAAAAACAGCGTGATGCTGATCCCGGCGGCAAACAGCATGCCGGCCCAGGACAGGTAACTGAATTCGGGTTCGTCGTGGTCGGCACCGAGTTTGATCTTGCCGTAGCCCGATAACGCGGTGACCACCACGAAGACCAGATACAGGGTCATCGCGAGCATGTAGTACCAGCCGACCGTATTGGCCGCCCAGTTTTGCGCTTCAAGAAGCCAGGCACCGGCCTGTTCCGGCATGGCAATGACAACGAGGCCAAAGAGCAGAATCACCGTTGCGGCGAACCAGAACACCGGCGGATTCATGCGTACCAGACCGCTGGCGGGGGTAGACGATGCACTCATGAACGGTGCACCTCAAGGGGTTGAGAAATGGCTGAAATGATCGGACTCAGCAAAGGCAAGCCTCCTGTTGTGAGCGGGCAGCGAGCTACCGGTTTAACTTGAATGAACGTTCAAGTTAAACATGGATAGCATGCTCAGGACTAATCGCAGGGCTCAGCGGTACCTTTCGTACGCTAGCTCAAGAGGGGGTATGACGCTTTAGTGAGAGCGATCGTTCCCGCGTTGCGCAGGAACGATCAGGTGCAAGCGTTACTTCTGCGTCCCGTCATCATGCTGCAGGTTGGCCTGAGTCAGGTTGCACCCGGCCGGCACGCTGCGGGTCAGCCACACGTTGCCGCCGATGGTCGAGCCTTTGCCGATGGTGATCCGCCCCAGAATCGTCGCGCCGGCGTAAATCACCACATCGTCCTCGACGATCGGATGGCGTGGGTGACCCTTTTGCAACTGACCGTCCTCGTCCGCCGGGAAGCGTTTGGCGCCGAGGGTCACCGCCTGATAAATCCTGACGCGCTCGCCGATGATCGCGGTCTCGCCGATCACTACTCCGGTCCCGTGGTCGATGAAGAAGCTGCGGCCGATCTGCGCGCCAGGGTGAATATCGATGCCGGTTGCCGAGTGGGCGATTTCCGAACTGATCCGCGCCAGCAGGGGCAGGCCTGCACGATACAAATGGTGCGCCAGGCGATGGTGAATCACCGCCAGAATCCCCGGATAGCACAGCAGCACTTCATCGACGCTGCGCGCCGCCGGATCGCCGTGATACGCGGCCAGCACATCGGTGTCGAGCAGGCTGCGCAGGCCTGGCAGCGCCAGAGCGAAATCCTGAATGATCCTGATGGCCTGTGTCTCGACTTCGCTGTCGTCCCGGGCACTGTGGCGGGCGACGTAACGCAGTTCGAGTCGTGCTTGCGCCAGCAATGCATTCAACGCGACATCAAGGGTGTGGCCGACGTAAAAATCCTCGCTTTCTTCACGCAGGTCCACCGGCCCCAGACGCATCGGGAACAACGCGCCGCACAAGGCTTCGAGAATCTGCGCCATCGCATCACGGGACGGCAGCTCGCGTCCGCCCTGCTCGCCGCTGGCGCGGCCATTTTGCGTACGCCATTGATCCCGGGCGGTACGCAGTTGGCTGACGATGGTCTGCAATTGCCAATGGCTGGAACGCTCGCTCACGGTAAAGACTCCTCACGGGCGGCCGGACTGTCTGGCCGCGTCAACGGCCACTACTTTACGGCAACGCATCGGACGCGAATTAAGAACCGATAGTGCTGGCCTAAGCACATTTGGCTATAAGCGAATGACGGTTGCCCCGGTAAATCGGCGTGCCTATAGTCCTGACATCTCCTTGCATCAATACGGAACCATGTCCACACAACCGATCAAACAACAGCTGGACCGCTTTAATCGCCTCGACCTGCTCGGCCAACCGACCCCACTGGAAAAACTCGAGCGCCTGTCCACCTGGCTCGGTCGCGATGTCTACATCAAGCGCGATGACCTGACGCCACTGGCCATGGGCGGCAACAAGCTGCGCAAGCTCGAATACCTCGCCGCCGATGCCCTCGCCCAAGGCGCGGACACCCTGATCACCGCCGGCGCACTGCAGTCGAACCACGTTCGCCAGACCGCTGCGCTGGCCGCAAAACTGGGTCTGGGCTGCGTAGCCCTGCTGGAAAACCCGCTGGGCACCGACGACGTCAATTACACCGGCAACGGCAACCGCCTGCTGCTGGATCTGTTCGACACCAAGGTCGAGCTGGTCGACAACCTCGACAACGCCGACGAGCAACTGGCGGCCCTCGCCGTGCGCCTGCGCAGCAACGGCAAGAAGCCGTATCTGGTTCCGATCGGTGGCTCCAACGCCCTCGGCGCGCTGGGTTACGTACGCGCCGGTCTGGAGCTGGCTGAACAGATCAAGGACACCGGCCTGCAATTTTCTGCCGTGGTGCTGGCCTCGGGCAGCGCTGGCACTCACAGCGGCCTGGCCCTGGCCTTGAGCGAAGCGCTGCCGCAACTGCCGGTGATCGGCGTGACGGTTTCGCGCAGCGAAGAAGATCAGCGCCCGAAAGTGCAAGGCCTGGCCGAACGCACCGCCGATCTGCTGGGCGTGGCGCTGCCGGAGAGTTTCAAGGTCGAGTTGTGGGACGAATACTTCGGCCCGCGCTACGGCGAGCCGAATGCTGGAACCCTCGCAGCGGTGAAACTGCTGGCCAGCCAGGACGCGGTGCTGCTGGATCCGGTCTACACCGGCAAGGCCATGGCAGGGCTGCTCGACGGCATCGGTCGCGGGCGTTTCGACGACGGCCCGATCATCTTCCTGCACACCGGCGGTGCCCCGGCGTTGTTCGCGTACACGGACTTTCTGTAGTAGGTCGACGCGCATACTGCAGCGCTCGTTCCCACGCTCTGCGTGGGAATGCAGCCCGGGACGCTCCCACGCAGCGTTTGGGAACGTTCGGAATATCAAAAACACATATTCAATTTAAGAATAACAAAAAGAAAATTCATTATTTTCCATTCTAAAAGAACCGTCATATAGTCTCGCCGCAGGCGAATTTCGCGAGAGACGCATAAGCTGCTTTAAGGCAGGATAGCGCTGTCGTCCAATTCCCGGATTCGCCAACTTTCCTTAAGCGTCTTCCATAAGAAAACACAGGGGCTTGTCATGATTTTTTCCGCACTACGTCGAAATCTGCTGGTAGGTTCGCTGGGCCTGGCACTGAGCGCCGGCCTGATCAGCAGCGCCGTTGCCGGTGAGCAACTGCAACAGATCAAGGACAAAGGCGTTATCAACGTCGGCCTGGAAGGCACTTACCCACCGTTCAGCTTCGTCGATGCCGACGGCAAGCTGTCGGGTTTCGAAGTCGAACTGTCCGAAGCCCTGGCCAAGAAGCTGGGCGTCAAGGCCAAGATTCAGCCGACCAAATGGGACGGCATCCTCGCAGCCCTGGAATCCAAGCGTCTGGACGTCGTGGTCAATCAGGTGACCATCTCCGACGAGCGCAAGAAGAAGTATGACTTCTCCGAACCGTACACCGTGTCCGGGATTCAGGCGCTGGTGCTGAAAGACAAGGCAGCCGCGCTGAACATCAAATCCGCGGCCGACCTGTCCGGCAAGAAAGTCGGCGTGGGTCTGGGCACCAACTACGAACAGTGGGTCCGCGCCAACGTGCCGGGTGCCGACGTTCGCACCTACGACGATGATCCGACCAAGTTCGCCGACCTGAACAACGGCCGTACCGACGCAATTCTGATCGACCGTCTCGCTGCGCTGGAATATGCCAAGAAAGCGCCGAAAACCGTGGCTGCCGGTGAAGCCTTCTCGCGTCAGGAAGCCGGTATTGCCCTGCGCAAAGGCGAGCCTGAACTGCTGGCTGCCGTGAACAAGGCCCTCGACGAACTGCGCGCCGACGGCACCCTTGAGAAGCTGTCCACGAAATACTTCAACGCTGACGTCACCCAATAATGGAAGAAGCTTTCCAACTCGCACTGGACTCCGCGCCCTTCCTGTTGAAGGGCGCGTACTACACGGTAATCCTTAGCCTGGGCGGCATGTTCTTCGGCCTGCTGCTGGGCTTTGGCCTGGCGTTGATGCGCCTGTCGCGCTTCAAGTCGGTCAGCTGGCTGGCCCGCATCTACGTGTCGTTCTTTCGCGGCACGCCGTTGCTGGTGCAACTGTTCGTGATCTATTACGGCTTGCCGCAATTGGGCATGGAACTCGACCCGCTGCCGGCGGCGCTGATCGGCTTCTCGCTGAACATGGCCGCCTACGCCTGTGAAATCCTGCGTGCCGCGATCGGTTCGATCGAACGCGGCCAGTGGGAAGCCGCTGCGAGCATCGGCATGACCCGCGCGCAGACCCTGCGCCGGGCCATCCTGCCGCAGGCCATGCGCACGGCGTTGCCGCCGCTGGGCAACAGCTTCATTTCACTGGTCAAGGACACCGCACTGGCCGCCACCATTCAGGTGCCGGAGCTGTTCCGTCAAGCGCAGCTGATTACCGCCCGGACTTTCGAAGTCTTCACCATGTATCTTGCCGCCGCGCTGATCTACTGGATTCTGGCCACGGTGCTGTCGCACTTCCAGAACAAGCTGGAAGCGCGGGTCAATCGGCACGACCAGGAGTCCTGACCCCATGATTGTCGTGGAAAAACTGACGAAGCAGTTCAAGGGTCAAGTCGTGCTCAACGGCATTGATCTGGAAGTGAAAGAAGGCGAGGTCGTGGCAATCATCGGACCCAGCGGCTCGGGCAAGACCACGTTCCTGCGCTGCCTGAACTTCCTTGAGGAACCCACCAGCGGCCGGATCAAGGTCGGCGAGATCGAGATCGATACCAGCCGCCCGCTGAACCAGCAGCAAAGCTTGGTGCGCAACCTGCGCCAGCACGTGGGCTTTGTGTTCCAGAACTTCAACCTGTTCCCCCACCGCACCGCCCTGGAAAACGTCATCGAAGGCCCGATCGTGGTCAAGAAGACGCCTCGCGACGAAGCCATTGCCCTGGGCAAGAAGCTGCTGGCCAAGGTCGGCCTGGCGGGCAAGGAAGACGCCTACCCACGGCGCCTGTCCGGCGGCCAGCAACAGCGCGTGGCGATTGCCCGGGCGCTGGCGATGGAACCGGAAGTGATCCTGTTCGACGAACCGACTTCGGCCCTCGACCCCGAGTTGGTGGGCGAAGTATTGGCGACCATTCGCGGTCTGGCCGAAGAAAAACGCACCATGGTTATCGTCACCCACGAAATGGCATTTGCCCGTGACGTGGCCAACCGCGTGGTGTTTTTCGATAAAGGCGTGATCGTCGAGCAAGGCGAAGCCAAGGCGTTGTTTGCCAATCCGAAAGAAGAACGCACGCGACAGTTTCTCAGCAAGTTCCGCAACAACGGCTGAGCACTGAAAAGTGCAAACCGCTCACTTCCACGGATGGAAGTGATATTTCGCCAGACATGCAAACCCCCTCAAAACACAAACAAACCCCCTCCTGCGACGACAGCAAATATATATGTCCTGCAACAACTTCACCGTGCGTAAAATTCGTCGCACGTTGATTCCTCGCTTCACAAGAGCACCCGACGAAACACGCTGAAAACCGCCAAAACCTGTAGCCAGGTTCCTTGTCACGCCTAGTCCTATTGCTATAACAACGTAGGACGTTTCTGATTAACTGGTAATTCACGGATTAACTAATCCGCTCGCTTGACACCTCTTCCGGCGAACTCTTATCTAGTCATCAACCGGCAAACGCTAGTTCAACAAGTTCCTTTATAACTTGTACGAGACTCCAAAGTTTTATTGCCGGGTAATACACGCCATTCGTTCTTTCGAAAACGGACTTCGCTGCAAGACTTCAAGGAGAGAAACCGATGACCTGCATTTCAATCATCCCGAAATTGGCACCGCCGGCCCTGGAGCAAACCCATGGCACCGGAATCAACCTCATGGCGGCCGCCAACCTGTCGCTCGAAATCGAACCGTATGACGAGATGGACAGCGGCGACTTGATCGAGCTGTTCTGGGATGGCTGCTACGTCGCTTCCCGCGTGCTGAATGCCGGGGATGTCGGAAGCACGATTTGCCTGCGGGTACCCGAGAGCTTCATTGTCAACGGTTCACCCTGCGTGCATTACCGGGTCATGCAGGTCGGAAGAAACCCGACCTTGTCTCCCAGCGCCCGGTTTGAGGTCAAGCTCGACTGCCCGGGCGGGCAACCTGCGCCGGGATGCGAGGAAGAAAATCAGTATCTGCTGCCGGTCAGCCTTCCAGACGTTATCCGCCGGCGTGGGGTCAACCCGAGTCAGATCAAGCGCGGCGTCCCTCTGACCATCGAGCCTTACCTGAACATGGCCGAAGGCGACGAAATCACTCTGCGCTGGGGTGATGCGCGGATGGATCTGCCCCCTGTCACGCAAGCCGATGTCGGCCAGGGAATCCAGGTCTGGGTGCCGCCGGCAATCATCGTCGAAGCGGGCGAAGACCTGCGACTGGATGTGACTTACTGCGTCATTGATCGAGTGGGCAACAACTCGCGCTGGGCGCCGCCACGCACCCTGAAGATTGGCTGCGTGAATCCTTATCTGAAAGTGCCCTTGAGGCAAATTCCCATGGCTGCGGAGCGCAAAGTCGAGTGAGCTTTCGATCTTCTATGCATATTCCTAAAAGTTAGTTTATTTAAATTTTATACGCGCTTAGGGTATATGAACCGGACCACCGGACATTCTTTCGTTCGCCGCACTTTTGCGGCGTTTTTCATGAGATGTGAGGTAGGTAACATGGTCCGGAACCCAATCACCCCAGTGCGGATCGCCAGGGCATTGCGTGCAGCCAAGGAGTGGCACTGATGTCCAGTCTGGCAGACGCAAACGTCCAGAGTGATCTGGACATCGCCCCGTTGTTGTTGCCCGCACAAGTGCTGCGCAACGACGCTCAAGCCATCAAGGCTGCACATGAACTGGCGCAAGCCGCCCGCGTGCAGGCCGCCAAACGCGACCGTCAGCGCAAGCTCCCGTGGGCAGAAATCGAGCAATTCACCCGCAGCGGCCTGGGCAGTATTGCCATCCCGCGCGAGTACGGCGGGCCGCAGGTTTCCTTCGTCACCCTGGCCGAGGTGTTCGCGATCATTTCCGCGGCCGACCCGGCACTGGGGCAGATCCCGCAGAACCAGTTCGGCATCATCAACCTGATCCTCGGCAGCGCCACAGAAGCGCAGAAACAGCAGCTGTTGCAGAGTGTGCTCGAAGGCTGGCGCATCGGTAACGCCGGGCCGGAACGCGGCACCAAGGACACCCTGGAACTGAAAGCGCGCATCACCGCCGATGGTGATGACTACGTGATCAACGGCCAGAAGTTCTATTCCACCGGCGCACTGTTCGCCCACTGGGTCGCGGTCAAGGCACTCAACGATGACGGCAAGCAAGTGCTGGCCTTCGTCCGCCGTGGCACACCGGGTCTGCGCATCGTCGATGACTGGTCCGGTTTCGGCCAGCGCACCACCGCCAGCGGAACGATCCTGCTGCACAACGTGCGAGTCGACGCTGGCCTTGTGGTGGACAACTGGAAGATCAACGAAAAGCCCAACACCCAAGGCGCGGTGTCGCAGCTGATTCAAGCGGCCATCGACGCCGGCATCGCCCGCGGCGCCATCGATGACGCCATCGAATTCGTGAAGACCCGCGCCCGGCCGTGGATCGATGCCAAGGTCGAACGCGCCAGCGACGATCTCTACGTGATCGCCGACATCGGCAAACTGAAAATCGAACTGCACGCCGCCGAGGCGCTGCTGCGCAAGGCCGGGCAAGTGCTGGATCAGGTGCACGCCGCACCACTCACCGCCGAATCCGCCGCCCGCGCGTCGATTGCCGTGGCCGAAGCCAAGGTGCTGACCACCGAGATCTCGCTGCTGGCCAGTGAAAAGCTTTTCGAACTGGCCGGCAGCCGCGCCACCCTCGCCGAATTCAACCTCGACCGTCACTGGCGCAACGCCCGGGTGCACACCCTGCACGACCCGGTGCGCTGGAAGTACCACGCGGTCGGCGCCTGGCGCCTCAACGGCAAGTTGCCGGCTCGCCATTCCTGGATCTGACGACCAGACATCTGGAGAAAACCTATGACCTTTTCCCATCCCGTCGCGGTCATCACCAGCGACGAGCAAGCCCTGATCGTGGCCAGTGACCTGGCCGAAGACTTCCAGCGCGACAGCAACCTGCGCGACCGCGAACGCCGCCTGCCGCTGCCGGAACTCGACGTGTTTTCCCGCTCCGGCCTGTGGGGCATCAGCGTTCCCAAGGAGTACGGCGGCGCCGGCGTGTCCAACGTGACGCTGGCCAAAGTCATCGCCCTGATCGCCCGGGCCGATGGCTCGCTCGGGCAGATTCCGCAAAACCATTTCTATGCCCTCGAAGTGCTCCGGGTAAACGGCAGCCACGAGCAGAAACAACGTCTCTACGCTGAAGTCCTCGCTGGTCAGCGCTTCGGCAATGCTCTGGCGGAACTGGGCACCAGGACCGCCCACGACCGTGTCACCAGCCTCAAACGCGACGGCAGCGGCTATCGCATCAACGGCCGCAAGTTCTATGCAACCGGTGCCATTTACGCCCAACGGATTCCAACGTCCGTGGTCGATGAAAACGGCGTGCAGCAACTGGCCTTCGTCCCGCGTGACAGCAAAGGCCTGACCGTGATCGACGACTGGAGCGGCTTCGGTCAGCGCACCACCGGCAGCGGCTCGGTGGTGTTCGAAGACGTGTATGTCGCCGCCGAAGATGTCATCCCGTTCCAGAGTGCTTTCGAACGCCCGACCTCGGTCGGCCCGCTGGCGCAGATCCTCCACGCCGCCATCGACACCGGCATCGCCCGCGCCGCCTTCGAAGATGCGCTGCACTTCGTACGCAGCAAGACCCGTCCATGGATCGATTCGGGGAATGACAAGGCCACCGAAGACCCGCTGACCCTCAAAAGCTTCGGCCACCTGAGTATCCGCCTGCACGCCACCGAAGCCCTTCTCGAACGCGCCGGCGAATTCCTCGATGCGGCCCAGGCCGAGACCAACGCCGAGACGGTTGCAGCAGCCTCGATTGCCGTCGCCGAAGCGCGGGCGATCAGCACCGAAATCTCCCTGGCCGCCGGCAGCACGTTGTTCGAACTGGCCGGCAGCCAGGCCACCCTGATCGAGCACGGCCTCGACCGTCACTGGCGCAACGCCCGGGTGCACACCCTGCACGATCCAGTACGCTGGAAGTATCACGCGGTGGGCAATTACTACCTCAACGATGAAAACCCTCCGCTGCGAGGGACTATCTGATGAGCAAGAAAAAGATCCTGCTCAATGCGTTCAACATGAACTGCATCGGCCACATCAACCACGGGTTGTGGACGCATCCCCGCGACACCTCGACCCGATACAAGACCATCGAGTACTGGACCGAACTGGCGCAATTGCTGGAGCGCGGGCTGTTCGACGGACTGTTCATCGCCGACATCGTCGGCGTGTACGACGTCTACCAGAACTCGGTTGACGTCACGTTGAAAGAGTCGATCCAGCTGCCGGTCAACGATCCACTGCTGCTGGTATCGGCGATGTCCGCGGTGACCAAAAACCTCGGCTTCGGCCTGACCGCCAACCTCACCTACGAGCCGCCGTATCTGTTCGCCCGACGCATGTCGACCCTCGACCACCTGAGCCGTGGGCGGGTGGGCTGGAACATCGTCACCGGCTATCTGGACAGCGCCGCCAAGGCCATGGGCCTGAGTGAGCAGGTCGAGCATGACCGGCGTTACGACCAGGCCGACGAGTACCTCGAAGTGCTCTACAAACTCTGGGAAGGCAGCTGGGAAAACGGTGCGGTGCTCAACGATCCGCAGCAACGGATCTACGCGCAGCCGGACAAGGTGCACAAGGTCGTGCACAAGGGCGAGTTCTATCAGGTCGAGGGTTATCACCTGTGCGAGCCGTCTCCGCAGCGCACGCCAGTGCTGTTCCAGGCCGGCAGTTCGGATCGGGGACTGCTGTTCGCCGGACGCCATGCCGAGTGCGTGTTCATCAGTGGCCAGAACAAACCGTCGACCAAAGTGCAGGTGGACAAGGTCCGTGCCAGCGCCGTCGAAGCCGGACGCAATCCCGAGGACATCAAGGTGTTCATGGGCCTCAACGTGATCGTCGGCGAGACCGAGGAAGTGGCGTGGGCCAAGCACGCCGAGTACCTGAGCTACGCCAGCGCCGAAGCGGGCGTGGCGCATTTTTCGGCCTCCACCGGGATCGATTTTTCCCAGTACGAAATCGACGAGCCGATCCAGTACGTGAAGAGCAACGCGATCCAGTCCGCCACCAAGAACTTGCAGAACAACGACTGGACCCGCCGCAAGTTACTCGACCAGCACGCTCTGGGCGGGCGCTACATCACCGTGGTCGGCTCCCCGCAGCAAGTGGCGGATGAGCTGGAATCGTGGATCGCCGAAACCGGTCTCGACGGCTTCAACCTGACCCGCATCGTCACCCCGGAAAGCTATGTGGATTTCATCGATCTGGTGATCCCGGAACTGCAACGGCGCGGCTCGTACAAGACCGCGTACGACACCGGCAGCCTGCGGGAAAAACTGTTTCACGGCGAAGCGCACTTGCCGGAGCAACACACGGGCGCCCACTACCGACACACCTCCTCGCACTGACTGGAAAACCACCATGACCAAGAAGCTCCTGTCCCACCCAGTCAAAGCACTGGCCCTGACCTTCGGCCTGTTCAGCTCGGCCATTTTCGCCGCCGACGCGCCGTTGAAAATCGGCACCACCGCCGCGTTCGCGATTCCGTTGGAAGCCGCCGTCGAAGAGGCCGGCAAGCAAGGCCTGAAAGTCGAGCTGGTGGAGTTCACCGACTGGATCGCGCCCAACGTCAGCCTCGCCGCCGGTGACATCGACGTGAACTACTTCCAGCACATCCCGTTCCTGGAAAACGCCAAGGCTGCTTCCGGTTTTGACCTGGTGCCGTTTGCCCCGGGGATCATCAACAACGTCGGCCTGTACTCGAAGAAATACAAAAGCTTCGATGAGTTGCCTGAGGGCGCCAGCGTCGCCATCGCCAACGACCCGATCAACAGCGGACGCGGCCTGCAACTGCTGGCCAAGGCCGGTCTGATCACGTTGAAACCGGGCGTCGGCTACAAGGCCACCGAAGACGATATCGTCGCCAACCCGAAGAAGATCAAGATCCTCCAGGTCGAAGCCGTGCAACTGGTGCGCGCCTACGATGACGCTGATCTGGTCCAGGGCTACCCGGCCTACATCCGATTGGCGAAGACCTTCGACGCAGGTTCCGCGCTGCTGTTCGACGGCCTCGACCACAAGGAATACGTGATCCAGTTCGTGATCCAGCCCAAAAGCAAAACCGATCCGCGCCTGATCAAGTTCGTCGACATCTACCAGCATTCGCCGGCCGTTCGCGCCGCGCTGGACAAGGCCCATGGCAAGCTGTACCAGGCCGGTTGGGAAAGCTGAGGATGACCGCAGCCATCCAACGGCGACTGGATCTTCCAGAGCCACCCGCGCTCGCGGAGCGCACCGAACTGCATCCCGAGCTGAACCGCGCCCATGTGCGCTTCATCGGGCTCGGCAAAACCTACGACGGCAAGCAAGGCCCGGTCGCAGCCCTGCAAGGCATCGACCTGGCGATCCAGCGCGGTGAAGTGTTCGGCATCATCGGCCGCAGCGGCGCCGGCAAGTCGTCGCTGATCCGCACCATCAACCGCCTCGAACAACCGACCTCGGGCCGAGTGCTGATCGATCAGGTGGACATCGGCGAGTATGACGAGGATCGCCTCGTCGCCCTGCGGCGGCGGATCGGCATGATCTTTCAGCACTTCAATCTGATGTCGGCAAAAACGGTGTGGCAGAACGTCGAGCTGCCGCTGAAAGTCGCCGGTGTCCCGAAGGAGCAACGGGAGAAAAAGGTTCGCGAACTGCTGGAGCTGGTGGGCCTGCAAGCGAAGCACAAGGCGTATCCGGCGCAGCTCTCCGGCGGGCAGAAACAGCGTGTCGGCATCGCCCGCGCACTGGTGCATGACCCGGACATTCTGCTGTGTGACGAAGCCACTTCGGCACTGGATCCGGAAACCACCCAGTCGATCCTCGGCCTGCTGCGCGAGATCAACAAACGCCTGGGCCTGACCATCGTGCTGATCACTCACGAGATGGCCGTGATCCGCGAAATCTGCGACCGCGTCGTCGTGCTGGAACATGGCCGCATCGTCGAACAAGGCCCGGTCTGGGAAGTGTTCGGCAACCCGCAACACGAGGTCAGCCAGACCTTGCTCGCGCCGTTGCAACACGCCTTGCCCGAAGAGTTGCAAAGCCGTTTGCAGGCGCAACCGTCGTCGTCCGATGCATCTGTGGTGCTGCGTTTGCAGTTCACCGGCCGCCAGCAGGATGAACCGGATCTGGCCGCGCTGTTCGCCGCGCTCGGTGGCCGGGTGAAATTGCTCCAGGGCGGTGTGGAACGGATTCAGGGCCACGCGCTAGGGCAACTGTTGCTGGCAGTGGCGGGATCAAAGCTGAACGCCGAGGAATTGCGTCAGCGTGCCGGCCAATGGGCGCAACGCACGGAGGTGCTGGGCTATGTGGTTTGATCGCTTGCTGCAGGGTTTCATCGATACGTTTCTGATGGTCGGCGTGTCGTCGCTGATCGCGTTGCTCGCCGGGATTCCGATGGCGGTGATTCTGGTCACCAGCGACAAGGGCGGGATCTATGAAGCGCCAGTTCTGAACCGCGCTCTGGGTGCATTCGTGAACCTGTTTCGCTCGATTCCGTTCCTGATCCTGATGGTCGCGCTGATCCCGTTCACCCGGCTGATCGTCGGCACCACCTACGGCGTATGGGCCGCCGTTGTGCCGCTGACCATCGCGGCCACGCCGTTTTTTGCGCGGATCGCCGAAGTGAGCCTGCGCGAGGTGGACCACGGTTTGATCGAAGCCGCGCAAGCCATGGGCTGCCGACGCTGGCATATCGTCTGGCACGTGCTGTTGCCCGAAGCGCTGCCGGGCATCGTTGGCGGGTTCACCATTACGCTGGTGACGATGATCAACTCCTCGGCGATGGCCGGAGCGATTGGCGCCGGCGGGCTGGGTGACATCGCCTATCGCTATGGTTATCAGCGTTTCGACAGTCAGATCATGCTGACCGTGATCGTGCTGCTGGTGGCGCTGGTGGCGCTGATTCAGCTGGGCGGCGATCGTCTGGCGCGGGGGTTGAACAAGCGCTGAACTGCATGGCGTATAGTCGGCAACATCCATTGCCAGCGCAGCCCGACCATGAAACAGACCCCCACCGATCTGGAACAGATCACCTCCACCACCCTCGGCCACTACAACTCAGTGGCCGAGGACTTTCGTGAAGGCACCCGCGATCACGATGTCAGCCAGAACATCGACGCCCTGCTGCGCCACATCCAGGGTGACGCGCCGTTTTCCATCCTCGATTTCGGCTGTGGGCCGGGGCGGGATTTGCAGACATTCACACGGATGGGTCACATAGCCGTCGGCCTCGACGGTGCGGAAAAATTCGCGCAGATGGCTCGGGAGGACAGTGGCTGTGAGGTGTGGTGCCAGGATTTCCTGAAGCTGGATCTGCCGGCAGAACGCTTCGACGGCATCTTCGCCAACGCGGTGCTGTTTCATGTGCCGTTGCAGGAATTGCCACGAGTCTTGAAGCAGTTGCACGGGACATTGAAACCGGGCGGCGTGCTGTTCAGTTCCAACCCGCGCGGGGATAACCGTGAAGGCTGGAACGGGCCGCGTTACGGCTCGTATCACGATCTTGAAGCCTGGCGCGGATTGTTGACCGCTGCCGGGTTCGTCGAGCTGGAGCATTACTACCGGCCGACGGGGCTGCCGCGTGAGCAACAGCCTTGGCTGGCGAGTGTCTGGCGCAAGATCTGAGACTCAGGGCCCTGTCTCAACCTGATACAAGGCAGGTGCACTCTCCGGCGAGCGCACCGTGATGCTCCGCCCGGGAAGGATCTGCCCCTGTACCTCGTGCGCCTGCACATCAAAGTTGGCCAACAAGCGCGTGCCGTCTTCAAAGGATGTCTGCTGAACCAGCCGGTCCGCGCTCAACCATTCGAAACCGGTGAGGGCCTGGGTCGCCAGACGTTCATGCAAAGGCCGGAAGAACGCATCCTGACGGGCAATCTGCGGCAATCGCTGCGCAAGCGTGTCGACACTGAGGTGATACAGCGGCGCAACGTTGTAGAGCAACTGCGCAAGTTCGTTGTCCGCCCGTACATTGGTCAGTTTCAGGCTATCGAACAGCCAATGGTGGGACGTGATCACCGAGCCATGGAACACCGCCTGATACAACGGCAAACGGCTGGCCGGATCAAAGTGAATACGCCGCAACGACTCTTTGATCGGCACAGGTTTGAAGAAAACCTCGGGCTGCTCCGGCGGATACCACTTGCCTGCAAAGTACCTGGATTCGGGTTTTTTGCTCATTTCGACGTCGCCCCAACCGATCACCGGCGTCTGCATGCCATGGGCGAACAACACGCCTTGCGCGGTCGTTGCGTTGCCATCCTCCGAGCCGGCGGGCAGCTTCAGCACTTCATTGATCCAGCGTGATGCCCCGATGTTGCCTTCGGCATTCTGTGCCTGGGTCATCGTTGCCCCGGGACGGTAGCTGTCGAACAGCATGCCGGTGGCATAGGCATCGAGAAACCAGCTGTTGAAACCGGCGGCGTCGCGAATGGCCGCGACCCGTTGCTCAAGCAGCGGCCGCACGCAGCGAGGGTCGGTGTAATGCCCCGATTGCTGGAAGCCGCTTTTCAGCGTTCCGTCGCTCTTCACGATTGCACACTCAAGATTTGCCCTGTCCCCCAGATGTGCGGTGGTCCAATCAGGATTCTCACCACGGCTCAGCGCCGTTTCATAGGAATCGTACGGTGCGATCAGATAGCCCGCCGCCACGCCTGCCTTGATCGTCTCGGGGTGCCAGAGTCCGCCCTCCCAGCCCTCACCCAGTCCCAACCACAAACGGGACAGCCCGGCGTTCTGTAATTGCTTGATCGTATCCAGCGAAAACGTGCTGCCCCAGCGCTCGGGGTCGGGGGTCAGCGCCTCACCGAGGTGGGCTGCCACTTGTGCGCGTACATCAGCGTAACCGTTGACCAGAGCCTGCATGTCCGGCACTGCCCGGGCCTGCCAGGTCTTGCGCGCCAGGGTATTCAGGGAGTGATTGAGACCGCGCAAAAGCACTTTTTTCTGATAGCGGTTCAACTCCCCGCCAGTGGCCAGGATCTGCAACGCCTCACGATCCATTCCCGCTTTCAGGCCACTGGCCAGCGAGCCACCACCGCGCAAGATGTCGAGCAGCATGGGCCAACTGCGCACATCTTTGGCCCCCAGCAGGTCGTTGCCCCACAGGTATAGATGACTGGCGCCGGGCAGTCGCCTCGCCTCAGGTGTTTTCGTGAATTTGCTGCTCAAGGTTTCATAACGACCGTTATCGATCAGCCACTGCCGGTAGCGCTTGGCGCCGGCCAACGGGTCGGCCACCCCGAGGAACAGGGTGAACGTCAATGGCGCCGATGGTTCGAGTGACGTGAAGCGATGCCGGGCCGACAGTGCCAACGCCTTGCCTTGGGCACTGAACAGCAGCCGATTGTTGTAGGGATTGGTCATCAGCCAGTGCAGGCTGAATCCGTCATGTTCAACACCCCAGAGCGGCAAACTCAGGTCCTGAGTGGTATTGAATTCACCCTGATTCAACAGAAATGCCTGCCACACCGGATCGCCGCGCGGCACGTAGTGCCCCTCGGCCAGTGGCCAGACCAGCCCCTTGCCCATCGCGCGGGCAGGCTGACGCAGAAATTCCAGTTCTGCGGGCTCACGCGCCGTGATCGAGAAGGACAGATCACGCTCATCGAGCGTGGCGCTGAGGGACCAGGCTCCGTCATCCCATTGCCAGTCGAGGCGGTTGTTGCGCTTGCTCAACTGACTGACCTTGTGCGGGGCAATCCCCGTCGACGCCAGCACCGTCTCACGGCCCGCAGGGGTGATATGGACAGCCAGCGTTGCCGGATCGAGTTGCACGCGCCACAGCGAGTTTTCCAATAGCGTGTCGGCCCAGGACAGGGACGACAGGCATAAACCGGCAATCAGCAATAGCGCGCGCAGCCAGCAGGTAACGGTAAGCATCAGACGTCCCTTCTCCTAAAGGAGGAGGGACGTTAACCGAATACGCCGACGCTGTAAGTCAGGCCCTTCGCAAATATGTAACAAGCGGACTTAATGTGCCGATGTCGAAGCGTCTTTCTTCGGCTCGCGAATCTTGTACCAGGCCACATACAGCGCCGGCAGGAACAGCAGCGTCAGCAGTGTCGCCACCACAATCCCGCCGATCATCGCGTAGGCCATCGGGCCCCAGAACACTTCCCGGGCGATCGGGATCATGCCCATGCTCGCCGCTGCGGCGGTCAGCAGAATCGGCCGGCGCCGGTGCTCGGTCGCTTCCACCACCGCATCCCAGGGCGAGTAGCCCTTGTGCTCGAACTCTTCGATCTGCGTCACGAGGATCACCGAGTTGCGGATGATGATGCCGATCAGCGCCAGAATCCCCAGGATCGCCACGAAGCCCATCGGCGTACCGGTCGGCACCAGCGCCAGCACCACGCCGATCAGCCCGAGCGGCGCGACACTGGCCACCAGGAACAGCTTCTGCACGCTGTGCAACTGGATCATCAGGAAAGTCGCCATCAGGAACAGCATCAGCGGCAGCACCTTGGCAATCGGCCCCTGGGCCTTGCCGCTCTCTTCGACCGTACCGCCCGTGGCGACCTTGTACCCCACCGGCAGCTTGGCGGCGAAGGCGTCAATGGTCGGTTTGAGGACTTTCACCAGGTCGGTCGGCTGGATTTCATCGCGCACCGAGGCCTTGATGGTGATGGTCGGCAGACGGTCGCGACGCCACACCAGCGGCTGCTCCAGTTCATAGCGCACGGTGGCGAAGGCCAGCAGCGGAATCGACGTACCGTTGGGCGTGACGATCTGCAGGTTCTGCAGGGTTTCCGGTGTGCCGCGTTCGGAATCCACCGCCCGCCCGACCACATTGATCAGGTAGATATCGTCGTCGACCTGAGTCAGCGGCGAGCCACTGACAATGCTGTTCATCAGGTTGGCCACATCCTCCGAGGACAGTCCGAGCTGACGCGCCTTGTCCTGGGCGATGTCGATGCGCAGGACCTTGCCGGGCTCGTTCCAGTCGTAAATGATCTCGCCGATGTGCGGACTCTTGTCCAGTTCAGTGGCGAGGTCGATGGCGTGCTTGCGCACCTGATCGATGTCCTTGCCGCTGACCCGGTACTGAATCGGGCGCCCCACCGGCGGGCCCATTTCCAGGGCCTGCACGTAGCTGCCGATGCCGACGAAGTCCTTGCGCAGACGATCTCGCAGGCGCTGGCTCAAGGCTTCGCGGGCCTTGAAGTCTTTGCTGACGATCACCAGTTGCGCGTAGTACGGGTTCTGCAATTGCTGGTCGAGGGGCAGGTAGAAACGGATCGCACCCTGGCCGATGTAAGTGCTCCAGCGCACGATGTCCGGGTCGCCCTTGAGCGTGGCTTCGAGTTTGTCGACGGCCTTGCGGGTTTCATCGATGGAGGCGTTTTGCGGCAGGTTGAGGTCGACCAGAATTTCCGGACGGTCGGAAGACGGGAAGAACTGGTTCTGCACAAAGCGCATGCAAAACACCGCGAGCACGAAGCACAGCACGGTGATGCCGATGCACCACCAGCGGTTGCGCATCGACCACAACAAACCGTGATTGAACGCTCGCCCGATACGCCCCGGCTCCGCTTCGTGGGGTTTTACGTTGGTGCTGAGGATGTGCACGCCGATCACCGGCGCGAAGAACACCGCCACCACCCACGACACAATCATTGCCACCGCGATCACCGCAAACAGCGTGTAGGTGTACTCACCGGCGGAGCTGGCGTTGAGACCGATCGGCACGAAACCGGCCACGGTCACCAGCGTACCGGTGAGCATCGGAAACGCTGTGGAGGTGTAGGCAAACGTCGCGGCCTGCTCCTTGGTCTCGCCCATTTCCAGGCGCGTGACCATCATCTCCACGGTGATCATCGCGTCGTCCACCAGCAGCCCGAGGGCGATGATCAGCGCTCCAAGGGAAATCCGCTGCATGGTGATGCCGCTGTATTCCATGTAGACGAACACCATGGCCAGCACCAACGGAATCGAGCACGCCACCACCAGTCCGGCTCGAACGCCAAGGCTGATGAAACTGACCACCAGCACGATGATCACCGCTTCGAACAACGCGCTGGTGAAGCCGCCGACGGCTTCTTCCACCACCACCGCCTGATCGGAAACGGTGTGCACGCCAACACCCACCGGCAAGTCGGCGGTGAGCTGATCGATGCGCTCGTGCAGCGCCTTGCCGAAGGCCTGGACGTTGCCGCCCTTCTGCATGGCGATCGCCAGACCGATGGCCGGCTTGCCGTCGAAGCGAAATTCCGGGGTTGCCGGATCGACGTAGCCACGGCTGATTTCAGCGATGTCGGCCAGACGATAGAAGCGGTCATTGAGTTTGAGATTGACCTCCGCCAAGTCCTTTTCCGAGGCGAACTGCCCGGAGGTTCTCACCGAAATCCGCTCGGGCCCGGCTTCGATCACACCCGCCGGGGTCACGGCGTTCTGCGATTGCAGGCTCTGCACCACCTGGCGTTGATCGATGCCCAGCGCCGCCAGCTTGCGGGTGGAGAAGTTCAGGTAGATCACTTCGTCCTGCTGGCCGACCATCTCGATCTTGCCCAGCCCCGGCACGTTGCGGATCTCGGCGCGCGCCTGTTCCACGTAGTCGCGCAGTTGCCGCATCGTCAGACCATCGGCCGTGAAGGCATAGACCGAGCCGAACACGTCACCAAACTCATCGTTGAATCCCGGCCCCTGAATCCCCTGGGGAAACTGGCCGCGAATGTCGTCGATCTTCTTGCGCACCTGGTACCAGATTTCCGGAATGTCCTTGGCACTGGTGGTGTCGCGCAGGTACACGTAGACCGTGGACTCACCGGGGCGGGTGTAGCTTTTCACGTAGTCGAGGGAATCGAGTTCTTCGAGTTTTTTCTCGATGCGGTCGGTGACCTGCTTGAGCGTTTCCTCCTGGGTCGCGCCCGGCCATTTGGTCTGGATCACCATGGTCTTGATGGTGAACGACGGGTCTTCCTCGCGCCCCAGATTGAAGTAGGAAAACACCCCCATGAGCAATGCGACGAACATCAGATACCAGACGAAAGACTGATGCTTGAGGGCCCATTCGGAGAGATTGAAAGACCCTTTCATTGACTGTCCTCGTCGAGTTTCACGGCTTGTCCGGATTTGAGGCTGTTGACGCCGGCGCTGACCACACGCTCGCCGGACTTGACTCCGCCGGCCAGCACCACGGTGCTGTCGGTGCGGCTGGTTACGCTGATGTCACGCGGGGCGACGGTCTTACTTTGCGGGTCGATCACCCAAATCCGGGTTTTGCCGTCGACCTCCTGCAAGGCCGTCGCAGGCAATTCGATTCTCGGTTTGATCGCCGAACTGAGGGTCACGCTGATTGCCGTGCCGAGGCGGAATCCGGGTGGCGTGCTGGCCAGGGTTAACCGGGCACGACGGGTGCGCGTGGCGCTTTGCGCCTGGGGTTCGATTTCACGAATGACCGCCGTGGTATTGATGCTCGGATCAAGTTGTGCGGCCACCAGAAACACCACGTCGCTGGGGATCTGATCAACCAGCGTGTCCGGCAGATCGATCACCGCTTCCTTGATATCCGGTTGTGCCAGCGTCACCACCTGCTGGCCGGCCGTCACCACTTGCCCGGCCTCGGCGTTCCACGCCGTGACCACGGCTTTGTGGTCGGAACGCAGCTCGGTATAGCCGAGTTGATCCTTGCTCTGGTTGACTGCCGCCCGCGCCTGGTCGAGGGACGCCTGGGTGGTTTTCAAATCCGTGGTGGCGATGTCCAGTTGCGCCTGGGCGCCGACACCACGATCAAACAGCGCCTGCTGACGCCGGGCGTTGGCCTGGGCGTTGATCAGTTGCGCCTCGACTTTCGCCAGATCGCCCTGGGCCGAGCGCAACTGGTTCTGCTGGTCGGACGGATCGAGGGTGGCGAGCAAGGTGCCCTTCTCCACCTCGGCACCCACGTCGACGTTACGGCTGGCAATCCGACCGCCGACGCGGAAACCGGTGTTGCTCTCGTAGCGCGCCTGAATGCTGCCGGCGAAACGACCGAGGGTTTCCTCGTTCAGCGCTTGGACCTTGATCGACAACACCGGCCGCACCGGTTCGGGCGGCGGCTCGCTCTTGGAACAGGCAACCAGCAGCAGCCCGATGGACAACACCCATAAAGGCTTCATGGCTGTGCTCCCGGTTGCAGTTCCTTGTAGGTGTTCTCGGCGATCTCGACTTTCATCCCCGGATGCAGCAATTGCCCACCGGCAACGATCACTTTTTCGCCGCCCTTGAGGCCTTCGCTGATGATCACGTGCCCGGTCAGGTAACGACCGACAGTGACGTTGTGCAGTTGCGCCTCACCCTTGTCGTCGACCATCCACACCGCCGGCTCGCTGATGTTTTTGGTCAGCGCCGACCAGGGCAGCTCCACCGCCGATTTGCCGGAGCCTTTTGCGGTGGCACTGACCACCGAGCCAAGCTGCATACCCTGAGGCAGACTGTCGAGAGTGACCTTGACTTGCACCGTGCCGGATTGCGCCGACACCGCCGGGGTGATTTCGCGCACGGTGCCGGTGGTCTTGATGGCCGGGTTGTCGAGCAGGCTGACGACAATCGAACGCTCTGCCGGCCGCTCGGCCAAAAGGGACTCGTACACGTTGAATACCGCGTCGCGATCGCCGTCCCGGGCCAGGCTGAAGATCGGCGCTGTGGCCTGAACCACCTGACCCACTTCGGCCTGACGCTCGGTGATGACACCCGGCGCGTCGGCGATCAGCGAGGTGTAGCTCAGTTGATCCCTGGCGTTGGCCAGCTGCGCCTGAGCCGCGCTCAAGGCACTCTGGCTGCTGCGCAACGCCGCCTGCGCGGAATCGTATTCGCTCTGGCTGGTGTAGCCCTTGGGCAACAGTTTCTGCTGGCGGACGAACGCGGCAGCGCTCTGTTTGACTCGCGCCTGCTCGGCCAGCACCTGGGCCTGGGCGGAATCGACGTTGGTCTGCAAATCCTTGGGATCGAGCTTGGCCAGTACCTGTCTGGCCGAGACGCGGTCACCGACATCGACCATGCGCTGGATGATCTTGCCGCCGACCCGGAACGACAGTTCGGTCTGCACCCTGGCCTGAACGTCACCGGTGAGGGTCACCGACGCCGCGTAGTCCGCCGGCTTGACCTCTTGCACAAAGACTCGCGGAAGATACTCCTGGGGAGCCTTTTTTTCGCCGCAAGCGGCGAGCAAAGCGAGCACGCTCAGCAGGACCACTGTTTTCATTCCGGGACTCGCCATGCAGACTCCTTCCTGTGTACGAACGTGCAAGTGACGATACGACTGTGAGCTTAGAACAGGGTTCCGAGTCTGCATGCGCGAATCTTATACTCCCTGTGATCGTTCCCACGCTGTGCGTGGTAACGCCGCCATGGACGCTCCGCGTCTGCCTTTGACGCAGATGCATTCCCACGCACAGCGTGGGAACGATCAACGAGGATTCAATGCTCAAGACCCTCGCGGTGGCCAATTACCGCTCGATCAATAAATTGGTGATTCCGTTGGGTCGGCTGAACCTGATCACCGGCCCCAACGGCAGCGGCAAGTCCAACCTGTATCGGGCGCTGCGGCTGTTGGCGGAAACCGCTCAGGGCGGCGTGGTCAATGCGCTGGCCCGTGAGGGCGGGCTCGACTCAACGTTCTGGGCCGGGCCGGAAACCATCAGCCGGCGCATGCGCAACGGTGAAGTAC
The DNA here is from genome assembly GCF_017491585.1 of Pseudomonas sp. 58(2021). Taxonomy (NCBI): domain Bacteria; kingdom Pseudomonadati; phylum Pseudomonadota; class Gammaproteobacteria; order Pseudomonadales; family Pseudomonadaceae; genus Pseudomonas; species Pseudomonas sp. 58(2021). The sequence goes on along the minus strand of NZ_JAFGYZ010000017.1, from coordinate 4,797 downwards.
CGATCCAGTCCACCGTGCGCCAGGGTGTGAAACGCCTGCGTCTGGGGTTTGCCGGGGAGGACTTCAGCTATTCAATTGCCCTGGGTTTGCCGGAGCCAAGCCTTTCGTTCTTTTCCCTCGACCCGGAAATCAAAAAGGAATGCATCTGGGCCGGGCCGCTCTATCGTCCGGCCAGTCTGCTGGTGGATCGCGACGGGCCGATGATCCGTGCCCGTGAAGGTCGTGGCTGGGATGTTCTGGCGCAATACACGCCGAACTTCGACAGCCTGTTCGATCAGGTCGGCAGCCTGCGCACCTCGCCGGAAGTGTTCCAGATGCGCGAGTTCATCCGCCGCTGGCGCTTCTACGATCACTTTCGCAGCGACGCCGACGCCCCGGTGCGCCAGCCGCAACTGGGCACGCGCACGCCGGTGCTGCATCACGACGGGCGGGATCTGGCAGCAGCGTTGCAGACCATCCGCGAGATCGGCGATCCCGAGGCGTTGCAGGCGGCGATCAGCGATGCCTTTCCCGGCGCACGGCTGAACATCGCGCCGCTGGCGGGCGGACGCTTTGCCATCGAGTTCTTTCAGGAAGGCTTGTTGCGGCCGTTGTCGGCGGCGGAACTGTCGGATGGCACGTTGCGTTATCTGCTGCTGGTCGCCGCGCTGCTGACACCACGCCCGCCTTCGCTGATGGTGCTGAACGAACCGGAAACCAGCCTGCATCCGGATCTGCTGCCGGCGCTGGCACGTCTGATTATCCGGGTCTCGGAGCAGTGTCAGGTGTGGGTGGTGTCACATGCCCGACGATTGATTTCGGCATTGCAGCAAGACCCGGAATGCAATTGCATCGTGCTGGAAAAAACCCTCGGTCAGACGGGAATAGTCGGGCAGAGGGTTCTGGATGAGCCGGCGTGGAATTGGCCGGATTAGGTGTGCCAGTTGAAGAGCCCCTCACCCTAGCCCTCTCCCAGGGGAGAGGGAACCGATTGGGGGATGCTCAAGAGTTACGCCGACCTGATCTTGCTGTACTGAATCCATAGTCAACTCGGTCGTTCAGGTCGATGCAGGACGCAACACACCTCGGTCGGCTCCCTCTCCCTCCGGGGAGAGGGCTGGGGTGAGGGGGAGGGTTCACTGCGGACTATCAGACAATTAACCCTGCCACTTCCCACCTTCGACAATCACACTCTCAGGCTTGGTGTCATCACTCAGCTCTTTACGCACATATTGGTCATACAGTTTCAGCAGATATTTCTCTTCCCCAAGCTTGGCCAGCTCCGTATTCACCCAATCGCGCAGTTCGATGTTGCCCTTCTTCACCGCCGGTGCAATCGGCGCTTCGGCGCCAAGTTTTTCGTCCAGCACACGGTAGCCCGGGTTTTGCTTGGCCCAGCTGAACAGCACCAGATTGTCCTGCGCGTAGGCATCGCCACGGCCGTTGGCCAGGGCTTGCAGCGACTCGGAGTTTTTCTCGAACTTCAGCAGTTTCCAGTCCGGGTGGTTCTTGGTCAGCCAGATATCGGCCGTGGTGCCAGTGGTGACGATGGTGGTGCGGGTTGCCAGATCATCGAGCTTTTTCACATCACTGCTCTGCGGCACCAGCGCCTGCACCGCAACCTTGAGGTTCGGGTTGGTGAATTCCACCGCTTCCTTGCGCTCCGGGGTCACGGTCATGTTGGCGAGGATCAGGTCCACCTTGTCGCTTTGCAGGAATGGAATGCGGCTAGCCGGTTCCACGGCCACGAACTCGACCTTGTTTTCATCGCCCAGCAGATCCTTGGCGAATTGACGACCGATGTCGGTATCGAAGCCGACATAGCGACCAGCTTCATTGACGAAGCCGAACGGCGGTTTGTCGGTGAATACGCCGACGATCAGTTTGTCGCGGGCCTTGATCTTGTCCAGGTAACCCGCTGGCGCGGTGCTTTCGCTGGCGACTTTCGGCTTGGCCGGTTCTTCGGTCTTGTTGCAGCCGGCCAGCAGCGCGAGGCTGATCAGCGGTAATGCGAATAGGGCTTTGGCAGTTTTCATGGCAGTTCCAGTTCCTTGGTTTGGGTCGTTTTGGGCGAGGTCGTTGAAGGCAGGGCTTCGACGTAGGAGAACTTCTCCAGGAACTGCTGCGCGCGTGCGGTTTGCGGGTTCGTAAAGAAAAGCTCGGGCGGGTTCTGTTCAAGGATGCGCCCGGCGTCCATGAACACGATGCGATCGGCCACCGCGCGGGCGAAGGCCATTTCGTGGGTGACGATCAGCAGAGTCATGCCTTCGCGGGCCAGGCCCTGAATCACTTGCAGCACTTCCTTGACCATCTCCGGATCAAGGGCGGCGGTGACTTCGTCGAAGAGCATGACCCGCGGGTTCATGCACAACGAGCGGACGATGGCGATGCGTTGCTGCTGGCCACCGGAGAGCTGTCGCGGGAAGGCGTCGCGCTTGTCCGACAGGCCCACGCGTTCGAGCAATGCTTCGGCTTGTTGTTGTGCTTCGCGGCGTTCGCGTTTCTGCACTTTCAGCGGACCGAGCAGCAAATTGTCGAGCACGCTCATGTGCGGGAACAAGTGATAACTCTGGAACACCATGCCGATCTGCTGACGCACTTCGCGCCAGTCGGTGGACTTGTCCAGCAACTCGCGACCGGCGAATTTCAGGTGGCCGCTGTGGGCGGTTTCCAGGCCATTGAGGCAACGCAGCAGAGTGCTTTTGCCGCAGCCGCTGGGGCCGAGAATGACGATCACTTCGCCGGACTTCACTTGCAGGTCGATGCCCTTGAGCACCTGCTGTTCGCCGAAGAATTTGTTGAAGCCCTGAAACTCGATCAATGCGCTCATGCTTGCGTCCAGCGCCGCTCCAGCACACGCGAGGCGGCCGACAGCGGGTAGCAGATGAAAAAGAAAAACAGAAACAGCGCGCCGTAGATCAGCACCGATTCGTACGTACGCTCGATGATCTGCTGGCCGACCTTGATCACATCCACCACACCGATCAGCACCGCCAGCGAACTGGTCTTGATGATCCGCGTGTAGACGTTGATGGTCGGCGGCGTCATGCGCTTCAGCGCCTGGGGCAGCAGCACGTAGCCGTAGAGCTGCGCCGCGTTCAGACCGATCGACAACCCCGCCTCACGCTGCCCGCGCGGCAACGAATGCAGCGCACCCCGCGCCACTTCACCGACCTCGCTGGCGCCCCACAGCGACAGCACCAGCACCGCGCACCAGAAGCTCGGCAGGCTCAGGCCGAAGAAAATCGGCAGACCGAAAAACAGCAGGTACAACCAGACCAGCACCGGAATCGCCCGGAACAGTTCCAGATAAACCCGCAGCACCGCGTTCAGCCACGTCACATTGAGCGTGCGCAGCACGCCGTAGAGCACGCCGCCGACGGTGCTGATGGCGATACTGAGGAAGGAGATCGAAAGGGTTTGCCCGGCGCCTTTGGCCAGTTGCGGCAAGGACACCCAGAGTAGTTCAAGACCCGAACTGGCCATGCTGGAGCCTCCTTTCCAGACGGCTCAACAGCAGCGACAGCGGCAGGAACAGCAGCACGCAGATCAGCGTCAGCACGGCGAGCATTTCGTAGGTTTTGTAGTAGAGCGCGATGTAGCTTTTGGTGGTGTAGAGAATCTCCGGCACCGCCACGGCCGAGACCACGGTGGTCTCCTTGAGCAGGAAAATGAAATTGGCGAACAGCGACGGCAGGCTGAGGATCCCCGCTTGCGGCAGGATCACGTAGCGCAGCAACTGGCCGTGGGACAGGCCGATGGAGCGGCCCGATTCGAGCTGCGCCTGGGGCACCGCATCGACGCCGGCGCGCAGCACTTCGGTGAGGTAGGCGCCGCCGAGAAACGTCATGGTGATGATCGCCGCAGTGAAACCGGAAACCTTGATCCCCAGCGCCGGCAGCGCGAAGTAGACGAAAAACAGCTGGATCAGCAGCGGCGTGTTGCGCGCCAGTTCCACATAGAGCCCGACCAGTTTTTGCAGGTAAGGCGTGCGAAACACCAGAATCGTCGCATTGAGCAAAGCCACCAGCAGCGAGGTGCCGATGGCGATCAAACCGACCTGCAGCGTCACACCCACGGCTTTGAGAAACGCCGGCAGGGTGCTGAGGATAAATGCGTAATCGAAGGTCATGAAACATCCTGACGTCGCTCGGTAAGCGACGGTGGTGCAGTCCATGGACAGCGGATAGCCGTCCTGCAAGCACCGACTTTAAAGGTATAAAAATCAGAATTTAAATACCGATAAAGCATATTGATATCACACAAAAAACTATCCTGCGGGTTTGCCGCGACAGAATAAGAAGGCTATTTTTCCTTTCGCTGTAGGAAGGATCTTTTTTTCGTAATAGCCCTCCAAGGACGAACAGCTTTTGGCCAGACTCCCCCGGCTGAACTCATAACAAGGAAGAAAACATGGACGTAAAAGTGCCGCAGCGACCGGACCCGCAGGATTTCGTGAAATGGCTGGTGGCTTTGCGCAGAGCGTTGAAACACACCGCGTAGATCAAACGCGAAAAGCCCCCTCATCGGAACGCCGCCCGCCCACCCCTCTCCCCCTGGGAGAGGGAGCCGACAGAGTTGTCTTTCGACAGACATCGACCTGAAAAACCGAGCCGATTATGGATTCGGTGAAGAATAATCAGGTCGGCGTACCTCTACAGCATCCCCCAATCAGTCCCCTCTCCCCCCGGGTGTATGTACCGGAGACATGGTGGACAGGTGTTCGGAGACATGGTGGACACTTTTAAATAGACACATTGCTCATCGCGAAGGAGATGGCCTGTGTCTTGGGAAGAGGTGTCTACCGTGCAGCTACGT
>NZ_JAFGYZ010000016.1:0-150986 GCF_017491585.1 Pseudomonas sp. 58(2021) | reverse complement strand
GTAGACATCGTATCGCCCGAATCGACTTGAACTTGCAGATTGTTACGGCAGGTAAGAGGATCTAAAAACCGTCCACCATGTCTCCGAACATGTGTTCACCATGTCTCCGGTACATACAGGGAGAGGGTTAGGGTGAGGGGAATTCTGCGACCGTACAAAGATGCATCGAATCCCCCCCACCCATCGATTCAGAGGTCACCCTAAACCTTGGCACTCACCTCACTCCGATTAACCAACCCCTCCAGCGCCACACTCAGACTCTGCGCCCGATCCCCCACCAGCAAGTGCCACACGCCATCTTCCAGCGCGCTCACACCCAGACATCCAAGCTCTTTCAACCGGCTTTCCGAGAGCGCCTTGCCATCGGCCAGTTGCAGGCGAATCCGGCTCATGGCGATGCAGTCGAGTTGCAGCACATTGTCGCTGCCGCCCAGAGCGCTCAACCATTGTTGAGCTTGCGGTGCGGTGACTGCGACGGGTTCGCTGGGTTCGACGACGGCGACAGGAGCCGTCGCTGCGGCTCGGCCCAATGCGGGCATCGCCAGTCGAATCTCATCGGCAATGCTGTCGGCCATCGGCCCCACAACAACCTGCAAACTGCCACCCTTGCCCGGACGCACAACGGCCATCGCGCCCAGCGCTTTCAAATCGGCATCCGACGCTTTGTTGCGATCGACCATTTCCAGTCGCAGACGCGTAGTGCATGCGCCCACGGTGAGCAGATTTTCCGCGCCGCCGAGTGCCTTGATGTAAGCGCTGGCGCGTTCGTTTTCGGTCAGGACCGCTTTGTCGGCGGTGGCGACGTCTTCGCGTCCCGGGGTTTTCAGGTTGAAGCGGCGGATACAGAAATCGAACACCGCGTAGTAGATGACGGCATACGCCAGGCCCACCGGCACGACGAGCCAGCCGTTGGTGGAACGTCCCCAACCCAGCACCATGTCGATGAAGCCTCCAGAGAAGGTGAAGCCCAGGTGGATGTTCAATGCGTTGGTGATTGCCATCGACAGTCCGGTCAGCAGCGCATGCACCAGATACAGCAGCGGTGCGAGGAACATGAAGGCAAATTCGATCGGTTCGGTCACCCCGGTGAGGAACGCGGTCAGGGCCATCGACAGGAAGATCCCGCCCATGACTTTGCGGCGCTCCGGCAGGGCGTTGCGGTACATCGCCAGGCAGGCAGCGGGGAGGCCGAAGATCATGACCGGGAACATGCCGGTCATGAACTGGCCGCCTTTCGGGTCGCCGGCGAAGTAACGGGACAGGTCGCCCGTAACCAGCGCGCCGGTGGTCGGGTCGGTGAAGTTGCCGAACACGAACCACGCCATGTTGTTGAGGATGTGGTGCAGGCCGGTGACGATCAGCAGGCGGTTGAACACGCCGAAGACGAACGCGCCGAAGCTGCCGCTTTCCATCAGCAGGGTGCCGAAGCTGTTGATGCCGTGCTGGATCGGCGGCCAGATGTAACCGAACAGTACGCCCAGGCCGACCGCGCTGAAACCGGTGACGATGGGGACGAAGCGCCGGCCGCCGAAGAACGCCAGGTACTCCGGCAGCTTGATGTCCTTGAAGCGGTTGTACAGCGCGCCGGCCATCAGGCCGCTGACGATCCCGGCGAGCATGCCCATGTTGATGCTCGCGTCGAGCACCTTGAGGGTGGAGATCATCACCAGGTAACCGATCACCCCGGCGAGGCCGGCGGTGCCGTTGTTGTCCTTGGCGAAACCGACTGCGATGCCGATGGCGAAGATCATCGCCAGGTTGGCGAAGATCACCTGCCCGGCGTCGTGGATGATCGCGATGTTCAGCAGGTCGGTGTCGCCCAGGCGCAGCAGCAGGCCGGCGATCGGCAGGATCGCGATCGGCAGCATCAGTGCCCGGCCGAGGCGTTGCAGGCCTTCGATAAAGAGTTGGTACATGGCGTTTGTCCTTGTTGTTTTTGTTAGCGCAGAGGCCAATGTTGATGACAGGCATGACGCACCGCGGCGGCGCTGCTCAGCTTGAGCAAGTCCCGGGCGAGGCGTTGGCATTCGGCTTCGTGCAGCTGGCGCACGCGATCCTTGATTTCGCCGATCTGTACCGGGCTCACCGACAGTTCGGTCACGCCCAGGCCGATCAACACCGGCGTCGCCAGCGGATCAGAGGCGAGGGCACCGCACACGCCGACCCAGCGTTTATGCACCGCCGCGCCTTCGCAAGTCATGGCGATCAGTCGCAGCAGCGCCGGGTGCAAGGCATCGACCCGTGCGGCGAGGCCGGCGTGGTCGCGGTCCATGGCCAGGGTGTATTGCGACAGGTCGTTGGTACCGATGGACAGGAAGTCGGCGTGCTCGGCCAGTTGTTCGGCTTGTAGCGCGGCGGCCGGGACTTCGATCATTACACCGATTTCCGGACGTTGGCTGATGCCCAGTTCCAGGCACAGCGCATCGACCCGTTGGCGGATGTGCAGCAGTTCGTCCACTTCGGTGACCATCGGCAGCAGGATCCGGCAGCGCTGCAGCGGGCTGACCTGCAGCAGGGCGCGCAGTTGCTGGTCGAGGATTTCCGGGCGGGCCTGGGCCAGGCGAATGCCGCGCAGGCCGAGCACCGGGTTGGCCTCCACGGGCAGCGGCAGGTAATCGAGTTGTTTGTCGCCGCCGACGTCGATGGTGCGGATGATCACCGACTTGTCGCCCATCGCATCGATCACGGCTTGATAGGCGGCGCGTTGCTCTTCGACATCCGGCGCGGTGTTGCGATCGACGAACAGAAATTCGGTGCGCAACAGGCCGACGCCGTCAGCGCCGTTGGCAAATGCATCCGCCGCTTCGTGGCTGGAGGCGACGTTGGCGACCACTTCGATGGCCACGCCGTTGCGGGTTTCCGCCGGCAGATGGGCCTGGGCTTGCTGGGCGTTGCGTCGTTGTTGGCGGTCGATCTGCGCCTGCCGGACTTCGGCCAGACGCTCGGCATTCGGCGTCAATTCGAGGCGGCCATCGTCGGCATCGAGCACCACCGATTGACCTTGCGCCTGATCGAGCAGCGCCGAGCCCAGTGCGACCATGCACGGCAGGCCTTTGCCCCGGGCCAGAATCGCTACGTGGGAAGTCGCGCCACCCTCGGCCATGCACAGGCCGGCGACGCCTTGTGCGCTCAGTTGCAGCAGGTCCGAGGGCGTCAGTTCGTGAGCGGCGACGATGGCGCCGGCCGGCACGTCGTAATGCCAGGCTTCACCAAGCAGGGCACGCAGCACCCGTTGTTTCAAGTCGCGCAGATCATTGGCGCGCTCGGCCAGCAGCGGGCTGCCGGTGTTTTGCAGCACTTCGCATTGCGCATCGATGGACTGGCTCCAGGCGTGAGTCGCCGCCGTACCCGCTTCAATCGTTTGCCGGGCGGCGTCGAGCAGGGCCGGGTCCTCCAGCAAGGCCAGGTGCGCGGCAAAGATCGCTTCTTCGTCGGCATTGCGCTGTTTTTTCGCTTGGGCGAGGGTGCCGTCGATTTCGCTGCGAACCTGATTCAGCGCCGTGTCGAGGATCTGCAATTGTTGTTCGGGCTGATGATTGCCAGCGTCCGCCGGCAGGTTGATCGCGTTCAAGCGAAACAGCGGCCCGCCCACCAGACCCGGTGCGGCGCAAACACCGTACAACACGCCAGCCTCGACCGGACGATTGCGTGGGGCGGCAGCAATCGGTGCGGCGGCGTGATGATCCTCCGGCAGGGCGGTGGCCAGTGCAGTGAGCAAGGCCTGCAACGCAGCCTGTGCGTCCGGACCCTGGCAACTGACCTGCACTTCGTCCTGTTCGCCAATCGCCAGGCCCATCAAACCGATGAGGCTGTTGCACGGCGCCGACTTGCCGGCGAAATGCAGCTGAGACTGGCTCTTGAACCCTTGCGCGGTCTGGCGGATCAACGCCGCCGGGCGTGCATGCAGGCCGCCGCGATGGGCGACCTGCACGTGACCGTGAACTTGCGGGCCGCCGAGTTCTTCTGTATTAGCCGCGGCATTGTGACGAGCGACGATGTGCAGCAGCGGCTCGCCGACCTTCACCGTTTTCAGGGTGATGGGGCGCGCCTGGAAATCCTGGCTGTTGGTCAGGATCAGCAGGCTGACTAGGCTTTTGCACTGGCGGCCGACCTTGTCCAGGTCATAGCGCAGCAGCGGCTGGCCATTGCTGACCCGCGCGCCTTCCTTGACCAGCATCGAGAAGCCTTCACCCTGCAACTCCACCGTGTCCAGGCCCAGGTGCAGCAACAACTCGGCGCCGTTGTCGGCGCGCACGGTCAGTGCATGCCCGGTGCGGGCGACGTGGATCACCACACCGGCGCAGGGCGAGTACAACGTGTCGTTCAGCGGATCGATGGCAATGCCGTCGCCCATGGCGCCGCTGGCGAACACCGCGTCCGGGACTTTGGCGAGCGTGAGCACCGGGCCGCTGAGCGGGGCGCTTAAAGTCAGCTCTTTATTGTTGTTGTGCATGGCTCGGTCTCATCAGGAAAAACGTTCGGTTCGCACTCAGTGCGTACGGGTGACTTTGCTCAGGTGGCGCGGCTGATCCGGGTCCATGCCACGGGCCACGGCCAGGTTGGCGGCCATCACGTAGAAACTCTGGATCGCCAGGATCGGGTCGAGAGCCGGGTGTTCGGCACGGTTCAGGGTCAGGTCGCGTTCGAGCACATCGTCCGGCGCCGCCAGCAATACACGGGCACCACGCTGACGCATTTCCGCCGCCAGGCTCAGCAGACCGGCCTGCTCGGCGCCGCGCGGGGCGAACACCAGCAAAGGGTAGTTTTCGTCGATCAGCGCCATGGGGCCGTGACGGACTTCGGCGCTGCTGAACGCTTCGGCCTGGATCGCCGAGGTTTCCTTGAATTTCAGCGCGGCTTCCTGGGCGATGGCAAAACCGGCGCCACGGCCGATCACCATCAGCCGCTCGCAATTGCGCAGGGCGTCGATGGCCGGGCTCCAGTCCTGTTTCGCAGCATCACGCAAGCCTTCAGGCAGGGCGTTATGCGCTTCCAGCAATTCGCTGTCTTCTTTCCAGTGGGCGATGAGACGGGCGCTGGCGCTGAGGGTGGCGATGAAACTCTTGGTCGCGGCGACGCTGCTTTCGGTACCGGCCAGCAATGGCAGGCTGAATTCGCACGCGGCTTCCAGCGGCGAATCGGCGGCGTTGACCATCGACACGCTCAAGGCGCCGCGTTTGCGCAGCAGGCGCAGGCTGTTGACCAGGTCCGGGCTCTGGCCCGACTGGGAAAACGCGAACGCGACCTGACCGCTGACCTTCAGCGGCGCCTGTTGCATGGTCACCACCGACATCGGCAGCGACGCCACCGGAATGCCCAGTTGCTGCATGGTCAGGTAGGCGAAGTAGCTCGCCGCATGATCGGAGCTGCCACGGGCAACGGTCATCGCCACTTGTGGCGGCTGACGGCGCAGGCGCCCGGCGATCTCGATCATCGAGCCATCGAGCTGTTGCAGTTGGGCTTGCACGGCCTCGAACGAGGACAGCGCCTCCTCAAGCATTTTTGAAGTCAATGTCTTCTCCTTCGACCATGACGGCGGTCAGTGTGAGTGAGCGATCCAGCCGCACGCAGTCGGCCCAGGCGCCGGGTTGCAGGCGCCCGCGTTCGGTGATGCCGAGGTAGTCGGCGGGGAATTGCGAAAGACGTTGTGAGGCCTCGGCGATCGGCAGGCCGATCTTCACCAGATTGCGCAAAGCCTGATCCATGGTCAGGGTGCTGCCGGCCAGCGTGCCGTCCGGCAGGCGCACGCCGCCCAGGCATTTGGTGACGGTGTGGCTGCCGAGCTTGTACTCGCCATCGGGCATGCCGGCGGCGGCGGTCGAGTCGGTGACGCAGTACAGGCACGGAATCGAGCGCAGGGCCACGCGGATCGCGCCGGGGTGCACGTGCAGCAGATCCGGGATCAGCTCGGCGAATTTGGCGTGGGCCAGCGCCGCGCCGACGATGCCCGGCTCGCGGTGATGCAGCGGGCTCATGGCGTTGTACAAATGGGTGAAACTGGTGGCGCCGGCTTCGAGGGCGGCGACGCCTTCCTCGTAACTGCCGAGGGTGTGGCCGATCTGCATGCGGATGCCACGGCGGCTCAGTTCACGAATCAAGCCATCGTGGCCGGCGATTTCCGGGGCGATGGTGATCACCCGGATCGGCGCCAGTGCCAGATAGTCTTCGACTTCGGCCATCAGCGCGGTGTGGGCGAAGTTCGGCTGGGCGCCGAGTTTGCCGGGATTGATGTACGGGCCTTCGAGGTGAACCCCGAGAACTCGGGCGGCGCCTTTCGGACGCTGCTCGCAGAACTCGCCGACATCCTTGAGCACGCTGGCAATCTCGGCACTCGGCGCGGTCATGGTGGTGGCCAGCAGCGAGGTGGTGCCGAAGCGCACGTGGGTCTTGGTGATGGTCTCGAAGGCGCTGGCGCCTTCCATGATGTCTTTGCCGCCACCGCCGTGAACGTGCAGGTCGATGAAACCCGGCAGCAGGTAAGGCAGGTCGTTATCCGCCGGATCGCACGGCACGCCTTCGATGGACACGACCCTGCCGTGTTCGTGGATCAGCCGGCCGCGAACCCAGCCGTCAGCGGTGAGGATGTTGTCTTCGGACATTTCGCTTCTCTCGTTTGGCCTGGCTGCTGATCAGCGGCGAAGCTCTGCAACAAAGTCGTAGTAGTCGTTGCGGCAATAGGTGTCGGTGACTTCGATCGGCGTGTTGTCTTCCAGGTAGCCGACCCGGGTCATCAGCAGCATCGCGGTGCCGGGGGCGATGCCGACCAGCGCGGCAAACTCGTCCGAGGCGTTGATGGCTTGAATGTGCTGCAAGGCGCGCACGATCGGTTTACCGATGCTGTCGAGGTGTTCGTAGAGGGAATCGCCCACCACTTGTGGCTTGGGCATGATCGAGGCGGGCAGGGTGCTCATCTCGATGGCCATCACCGTGTCGTCGGCTTTGCGCAGGCGTTTCATGCGCGCAACCTTGTCGTTCGGCGACAGACCGAGGCGAATCAGTTCTTCGTGGGTTGGCAGGGTGATTTCCCGCTCAAGCCATTGCGAGCTGGGCACGAAGCCCTTGAGACGGAGCATTTCGCTGAAACCCGACAGGCGCGACAGCGGTTGTTCAAGGCGTGGGGTGATGAAGGTGCCGGAACCTTGCAGGCGGCGAATCAAACCTTGATCGAGCAGAACCTCCAGTGCCTTGCGCGCGGTGACTCGGGAAATCCCCAGCATTTCGCTGAGATTGCGCTCCGACGGCATCGCCTGTTCGGCTTTCCACTGGCCGGCGTGGATCGCCGCTTCCAGATTGCGCGCCAGTTGCAGGTACAGCGGCGTCGGCTGGGAGTCGTCGGGACGTAGGGCGTGGAGGTCGTTCATGTAAGGCATTTCCGGCGCTGATATAGGATTGTTGTCGCTCGGTTGTCGGGCGAAAACTAATACCACTTGCATACCATGTCAACGCAGCGGAAAGTCCTGTAGTCCTTTGGAATCGGGTGTTTGAGGGCGGGTGGTTTCAAGTGGTATTAGAGATGGGCTCTGGAAAGCAAAAGATCGCAGTCTGCGGCAGTTCTGGCTGGTGAAAGTGGTATCACCGTTCAGACGTTGTCGCAGGCTGCGATCTTTTTCATTTATTTTTTGCGGGCGACCAGTGGTCAGGGGAAAGGGCCGCGTCGCGGCCACGAGAGAGCAGGTGACCAGGTTACAGAATCACGGGCGGATTTCGACCATCGTGCCGTCCGGCACCAGGTTCCACACTTCGCGCATGTCGACATTGCGCATGGCGACACAGCCATCAGTCCAGTCCAGTGTGTGGAACAGGTCTTCAGGCGTTTCTTCCGAATCCGGCGTGCCGTGGATCATGATCATCCCGCCAGGTTCGACGCCTTCCCGGCGGGCGCGGGCGGAGTCGGAAATGTTCGGGTAGGAAATGTGCATCGACAGATTGAATTTGTCGCTGGTCTTGCGCCAGTCGATCCAATAGAAGCCTTCAGGTGTGCGTTTGTCGCCTTCAATCAGTTTCGGACCTTTCTTTGCGCCCTTGCCCAGAGAAATGCGATAGGTCTTGATTGGCTTGCCGTCGGCGATCAACTGCAGTTGATGAGCCGATTTGAGCACCAGTACTTTTTCGATCAATGGTGTATTGGAGGGCGTCACGGTGGTCACGAAAGACGCTTGCGATACCGAAACGAACGACAGGCAGAACAGGGCAAGCAACCAGCGCATTGAAACGATTCCCCAGGAATGAAGCCGATACTTTATTTATAGATGTCATGCAGACGCTGTTGCAGCCCCGCGCTTTGTGTATCGGCCGGGCGCCGGCGAGATCAAGTGATGACTGGCTTGGCGAGCGGCGGAGTCGACTCGGAGCGAACCGGGTAGACCTCGGCACGGCGGTCAGCGAAGAAGCATTCTAAGGTACGCCCCACCGTGCGGAAAGCCAGCTCGTTCCATGGAATCTGCGCTTCGTCGAACAGTTGTACTTCGAGGCTCTCGGGGCCGGCGGCAAAATCCAGGTCTGCAAGCTCGGCGCGGAAGAACACATGCACCTGACTGATATGTGGCACATCGATCAGGGTGTAGATGCTCAGGTTGCGCACCCGGGCGCAGGCTTCCTCGGCGGTTTCGCGGATGGCGGCCTGCTCGATGGTCTCGCCGTTCTCCATGAAGCCGGCGGGCAGGGTCCAGTAGCCGAGGCGCGGTTCGATGGCGCGGCGGCAGAGCAGAACCTTGCTGCCCCAGGTCGCCACACACCCGGCCACGATATTGGGGTTCTGGTAGTGAATGGTCTGACAGCTGTCGCAGACAAATCGCAGCCGCGAATCGCCTTCGGGAATGCGCTGGGTCACCGGGTTGCCGCACTGGCTGCAAAATTTCATGCTGGGGTTCCTGAATGCTGCGCCTATCTTGGCGTGCAGCGGTGGCTGTCGGCAAGTTGTCGTTTCGCGACATGACGCCTGTCCGGGGCTTGGGCGGTCGCAATGATTGGTGCATGATGCAGGGTAAGGCACAGATCGAGAACACTTATGCTGGACGAGCTACTGCACCGGGTAAGCAATCACACGCCGCGCACGCTGGAGACCGACACGCGTTTCCCCGAGGCCGCCGTCCTGGTGCCGATTACTCGCAGTGACGAACCGGAGCTTGTCCTGACCTTGCGCGCCAGCGGGCTCTCGACCCACGGTGGCGAAGTCGCCTTTCCCGGTGGCAGACGAGACCCGGAAGACCCCGATCTGATCTTCACCGCCCTGCGTGAAGCCGAAGAGGAAATCGGCCTGCCGCCCGGCCTGGTCGAAGTGATTGGCCCGCTCAGTCCGCTGATCTCCCTGCATGGCATCAAGGTCACGCCGTATGTCGGGGTGATTCCCGATTTCGTCGAATACCTGGCCAACGATGCCGAGATCGCAGCGGTGTTCAGCGTGCCGCTGGAATTCTTCCGCAAGGATCCGCGCGAACACACCCACCGCATCGACTATCAGGGTCGCAGTTGGTACGTGCCGAGCTATCGTTACGGCGAATACAAGATCTGGGGGCTGACGGCGATCATGATCGTCGAGTTGATCAACCTGCTCTATGACGCCAGAATCAGCCTGCACCAGCCGCCCAAAAGCTTTATCAATACCTGAAGCCATCGCTCGAATGGCCAGCCATCGTGAGCCCTGAGGAAAACAAGATGAAATACCGCTTGGGCGACGCCCGCGTCGAAACCCATCCGCAGAGCTGGGTCGCCCCCAATGCCGTACTGGTGGGCAAGGTCAAGCTGGAGGAGGGCGCCAACGTCTGGTTCAACGCCGTGCTGCGCGGCGACAACGAATTGATCCTGATCGGCAAGAACAGCAACGTCCAGGACGGCACGGTGATGCACACCGACATGGGCTATCCGCTGACCATCGGCACTGGCGTGACCATCGGCCACAACGCCATGCTCCACGGCTGCACGGTCGGCGACTACAGTCTGATCGGCATCAACGCCGTCATCCTCAATGGCGCGAAGATCGGCAAAAACTGCATCATCGGTGCCAACTCGCTGATCGGCGAAGGCAAGGAAATTCCCGATGGTTCGCTGGTGATGGGCTCTCCGGGCAAGGTGGTGCGCGAACTGACCGAGCCGCAGAAGAAGATGCTCGAAGCCAGCGCCGCGCACTATGTGCATAACTCCCAGCGCTATGCGCGCGATCTGGTTGAGCAGGAAGAATGACGCCCCCCGAAAGACCCGTCGCTTCGCCGTGCGTGAGCATTTGTGCGCTGGACGAGGATGACATTTGCACCGGTTGCCAGCGTACGGTCGAGGAGATCACTCGCTGGAGCCGCATGACCAACGACGAGCGGCGCGTGGTGCTCGGGCTCTGTCATGAGCGGGCGAAGGCCAGCGGGCTGGTCTGGATGATCGGCAAAACGCCAGGGCAATAACCGATTTGATTGGCGTCATCGAAGGGCTGAAGTAACCTGTGCGCCAAATTGACAGGTCACGCCCATGCTCTTCCTCATCGCCTACATCAGCAGCGTCGTGCTGATCAACTTCGCCTTCTCCACCGCGCCCCACCTGGACATCATCTGGTCGGCCTGGGGCGGGTTGGTGTTCGTGCTGCGCGACATGGTGCAGATCCGTTTCGGCCACGGCGCGATTGTGGCGATGCTGGCGGCGCTGGTGCTGTCCTATGTCACGTCCGATCCGTCGATTGCGTTGGCCAGTGCCACGGCGTTCGCGGTCTCCGAGTGCATTGACTGGCTGGTGTTCACCATCACCAAGCGCCCGCTGCGCGACCGGTTGTGGATCAGCTCGGCGCTGAGCATTCCCCTCGACACCTTCATTTTCTTCGGCATGATCGACCTGCTGACGCCGCCAGTGCTCATCACTGCCCTGGCCTCGAAGTTTGCCGGTGTCACCGCTGTCTGGCTGATCATGACCTGGCGCGAGCGCAAACAGGCTGTCGCCGGCTGAAGCCAAACCCTCAGGTTCATGTAAAATGCCGCGTTTTCTCCCCATGGAAAGCGCGTCTGGCGTTGCTTTCCTCGATGATCCGCTTCTTTGAGGACCTGAGATGACCCGTATCGGAACTCCATTGTCGCCGACCGCGACCCGCGTATTGCTGTGTGGCTGTGGTGAGTTGGGCAAGGAAGTGGTGATCGAGCTGCAACGCCTGGGCGTTGAAGTGATCGCCGTTGACCGTTACGCCAATGCGCCGGCCATGCAGGTTGCTCATCGCAGCCACGTGATCAACATGCTCGACGGCGCCGCCCTGCGTGCAGTGATCGAAGCCGAGAAACCGCATTTCATCGTGCCGGAAATCGAAGCCATCGCCACTGCCACCCTGGTGGAGCTGGAAGCCGAAGGCTTCACCGTGATCCCGACCGCTCGCGCCGCGCAACTGACCATGAACCGCGAAGGCATCCGTCGCCTGGCCGCCGAAGAGCTGGATCTGCCGACTTCGCCGTACCACTTCGCCGACACCTTCGAGGATTACAGCAAAGCCGTTCAGGACTTGGGCTTCCCGTGCGTCGTCAAACCGGTGATGAGTTCGTCTGGCAAGGGCCAGAGCCTGCTGCGCAGCGTCGATGACGTGCAGAAAGCCTGGGATTACGCCCAAGAGGGCGGTCGCGCCGGTAAAGGCCGGGTAATCATCGAGGGCTTCATCGATTTCGACTACGAAATCACTCTGCTGACCGTTCGACATATCGGCGGTACCACGTTCTGTGCTCCGGTCGGCCACCGCCAGGAGAAGGGCGACTACCAGGAGTCCTGGCAGCCACAGGCCATGAGCCCGATTGCTCTGGCTGAGTCCGAGCGCGTTGCCAAAGCGGTGACCGAGGCGTTGGGCGGCCGTGGTCTGTTCGGCGTCGAGCTGTTCATCAAGGGCGACCAGGTATGGTTCAGCGAAGTGTCGCCGCGTCCGCATGACACCGGTCTGGTGACCCTGATTTCCCAGGACCTGTCACAGTTCGCCCTGCACGCCCGGGCAATCCTTGGCTTGCCAGTGCCGCTGATCCGTCAGTTCGGTCCATCGGCTTCGGCGGTGATTCTGGTAGAAGGTCAGTCGACCCAGACGGCATTCGCCAACCTCGGCGCAGCACTGAGCGAACCGGATACCGCGCTGCGCCTGTTCGGCAAGCCTGAGGTCAACGGCCAGCGTCGCATGGGCGTGGCCCTGGCGCGTGACGAGTCGATTGAAGCGGCTCGCGCCAAGGCGACCCGTGCTTCTCAGGCGGTCGTTGTAGAGCTGTAACCTCGCAAGCTGATCGCTCCCGCGTCGGGCGGGAGCGATCAGTGCCTTTACGACACCTGATTCAAATCGTTATTGCGCGTTTCCTTCAGGCACAGCACAGCGATCAAGCTGAGCACCGCGGCCGCAGACACATACCCGCCGACGTAACTCAAACCACCCATCGCCACCAGCTTCTGCGCGAAAAACGGCGCCGCCGAGGCCCCGACAATCCCGCCGAGGTTGTAGGCCGCCGATGCACCGGTATAACGGACGTGCGTCGGAAACAGTTCCGGCAGGAGCGCGCCCATCGGGGCGAACGTCACCCCCATCAGGAACAGCTCGATGCACAGGAACAGCGCCACGCCCCAGGTCGACCCCTGCGTCAGCAACGGCTCCATCAGAAAACCGGAAAGAATCGCCAGTACACCGCCGACGATCAATACGGGTTTGCGCCCGTAACGATCACTGGCCCAGGCCGACAATGGCGTGGCGGCCGCCATGAACAACACCGCGAAACACAGCAGTCCGAGGAATGTCTCGCGGCTGTAGCCCAGCGTCGACACGCCGTAGCTCAGGGAAAACACGGTCGAGATATAGAACAGTGCGTAGCAAACCACCATGGCGGCTGCGCCCAAGAGCGTCGGTGCCCAGTACTGGCTGAACAGCTCGACCAGCGGTACTTTCACCCGCTCCTGACGGGCGATGGCGTTGGCGAACACCGGGGTTTCGTGAAGCTTGAGGCGCACGTACAGCCCGACCATCACCAGCACCGCACTGAGCAAGAACGGAATCCGCCAGCCCCAACTGCGAAACTGTTCATCATCAAGGGTCATGGCGAGGGTCAGGAACAGGCCGTTGGCCGCCAGAAAGCCGATCGAAGGACCGAGCTGCGGGAACATGCCGAACCATGCCCGTTTGCCTTTCGGCGCGTTTTCGGTGGCCAGCAGCGCCGCGCCGCCCCATTCACCGCCCAATCCGAGACCCTGACCGAAGCGCAGCACACACAGCAGGATCGGCGCCCACGCCCCAATGCTGTCGTAACCCGGCAGTACGCCGATCAGCGTGGTGCAGACGCCCATCAGCAACAGCGAGGCCACGAGAGTCGACTTGCGCCCGATGCGGTCGCCGAAGTGGCCGAACAGCGCGGAACCCAGTGGACGGGCGAGAAAGGCGATGCCGAAGGTGAGGAATGCCGAGAGCATCTGTGCGGTGCCGGATGTCTGCGGAAAGAACACGGGCCCGATCACCAGTGCTGCGGCAGTGGCGTAGACGTAGAAGTCATAAAACTCGATAGCCGTGCCGATGAAGCTCGCCGTGGCCACCCGGGTGGCAGAGTTGGCCGGTTGGGCAGGCGCGGTGTCGCGGTAAGCGGTACTGGTCGTCATGCGGTGATCCCTGACAGTCATGAGCTCCATTGGAGCGAATTATTATGGTCGACTACCCGGGGATGTGGGATAGGGCGCGAGCGCTGTTTCAGGTAGGAACAGTCGTCGGTGTGCTGCGTAAAACGGCAATGAACCGGCCGGAACCTGTCAGGTGCGGGGTAAGCACGGGGGCGGCGGGGCTTGGGTAAGCGCCTTGATTATAGGAAGGTGGCTAACGATTGAACAAGCGGAGAACTAGCGGGCAGGTGCGAGCGCCGGTGCCGAGCTGGTGTGCCAGATGAGCACTTTGCTCACGCGGTTCTCCTCCGTTTCCAGAATCTCCAGGCGATAACGCCCGATCTTCAGGCAGACCGCGCTTTCCGGAATGGTTTCCAGCGCTTCGGTCACCAGGCCATTGAGGGTCCTGGGGCCATCGCTGGGCAGGTGCCAGCCCAGGCATTTGTTCAGCTCGCGGATCGAGGCGGCGCCGTCGATCACCATGCGTCCATCGGCCTGCGGGTGGATGTGCGGATTGTCGAGGCTGTGCTCGCTTTCGAATTCACCGACGATCTCTTCGAGAATGTCTTCCAGCGTGACGATCCCCAGCACTTCGCCGTACTCATCCACCACCATGCCCAGACGCCGCTGTTGCTTGTGGAAATTCAGCAGTTGCAGTTGCAGCGGAGTGCTTTCCGGTACGAAATACGGCTCGTAGCTGGCGGCCAGCAGCGCTTCCCGGGTCAGGCTGTGATCGTCCAGCAAATGACGGAATTGCCGAGTGTTGAGGACAGCCTCGACCTGGTTGATGTCACTGTGGAAGACCGGTAGGCGGGTGCGCTTGTTGTGGCGCAACTGCTCAATGATTTCTTCGATGGGGTCATCGAGATTGATGCCGTCGACGTCACTGCGGGGCACCAGGATGTCGTTGACCGTGATGTTGTCCAGCGCGTGGATGCCGGAAACCGGGTGCGGTCGAGACGGATGTTCCGGGTCGTCATGGCGCTCAGGCGGGACGTCGTCTTCGCTCTGCTGCACGACCTGAGGCTTGCGCACCAGTGGGCGCATCAGCAAGCTGCTGATGCCGCTGAACAGCCATGCAAGCGGATAGATCACTTTCAGCGGTACTGCCAGCAACGTGTTGCCGAATGACAGCACGGCATCCGGATAGCGTTGTGCGAGAGTGCGCGGGAAGTAGTCGGCAAACACCAGCAATACGGCGCCGGCGCCCAGAGTGGCTGCCCAGGGGCCGTTCTCTTCACAAAGGAAAATCGCCAGCAGCGTGGCAAGTAC
Source organism: Pseudomonas sp. 58(2021) (assembly GCF_017491585.1). NCBI lineage: Bacteria > Pseudomonadati > Pseudomonadota > Gammaproteobacteria > Pseudomonadales > Pseudomonadaceae > Pseudomonas > Pseudomonas sp. 58(2021). The sequence continues at coordinate 136,148 of NZ_JAFGYZ010000016.1, read as the reverse complement.
CACGGCGAGGGCGCGACACAGGGTGTTGCACAGGATCAGGCTGTCGAGGGGGAAACCGAGCTTCGCCAGCGGTTTGTCGCTCGCACGCGAAGCAGTACGTTGTGCCAGCAGATGCTGTTGCGCAACTTCCACGGCGGTAAACAACCCCGACCAGAGAATCAGCAGGACAAATACCGCGAGCATCGGCCCTATGGGCAAACCGTCCATTTATGCCGCCCGTCAGATGTGCAGAATGTATTCACGGACCAGTTTGCTGCCGAAATACGCCAACATCAGCAGGCAGAAACCGGCGAGGGTCCAGCGGATCGCCTTGTGGCCGCGCCAGCCGAGGCGATTGCGGCCCCACAACAGCACGCTGAACACGACCCAGGCCAGGCAGGCCAGCAGAGTTTTGTGCACAAGATGCTGGGCAAACAGGTTCTCGACGAACAGCCAGCCGGAAATCAGCGACAGCGACAGCAGTGTCCAGCCGGCCCACAGGAAACCGAACAACAGGCTTTCCATGGTCTGCAGCGGCGGAAAGTTCTTGATCAGCCCGGACGGGTGCTTGTTCTTGAGCTGGTGATCCTGCACCAGCAGCAGCAAGGCCTGGAACACGGCGATGGTGAACATGCCGTAGGCAAGAATCGACAGCAGGATATGCGCGAGGATGCCCGGCTCTTCGTCGATGATTTGCACGGTACCGGTCGGCGCGAACTGCGCCAGCAACACCGTGACCGCCCCCAGCGGGAACAGCAGGACCAGCAGGTTTTCCACCGGGATCCGCGAGCAGGCCAGCAGGGTCAGGGCGATGACTGCCGCGGCAATCAGGCTCGAAGCACTGAAGAAGTCCAGGCCCAGACCGATCGGCGTCAACAGATGAGTGAGCAGGCTGGCGCTGTGGGCCAGCACGGCGAGGACGCCAAGCGAGACCAGCAGGCGCTTGTTGGCCTTGGCGCCGGTGGCCAGGCGGGTGCCCTGATAGAGGGTCGCAGCGGCATAGAGAAGGGCGGCGGCGAGGGTGGTCAGCAAACTCGGTGACAAGGGGAGCATAAATCCTGTTAGGCAAGCCCGAAAGGGGCTGAGTTTGGCATAGAACAGTCGTCGCACGAAAGACCGGCAAGCTGACAGCGAGGTGTCCGCCAGACGCAGTCTTCGCTATAATCCGCGACCTGCCCACGCCGCAGGCTCGCCGAGTACATGTTGATTCCGGTCCGGGCCGCCATTATCCCGGTCTACACAGGGCCTGAAAGGATCGCGCAATGTTTGAAAACTTAACCGACCGTCTCTCGCAGACGCTGCGCCATGTCACCGGCAAGGCGAAACTGACCGAAGACAACATTAAAGACACCTTGCGCGAAGTGCGCATGGCGTTGCTTGAGGCCGATGTCGCCCTGCCGGTGGTCAAGGACTTCGTCAGCTCGGTCAAGGAACGCGCTGTCGGCACCGAGGTGTCGCGCAGCCTGACGCCGGGCCAGGCGTTCGTGAAGATCGTCCAGGCCGAACTCGAAAGCCTGATGGGCGCGGCCAACGAAGACTTGAACCTGAGTGCCGTGCCGCCTGCCGTCATCCTGATGGCCGGTCTGCAGGGTGCCGGTAAAACCACCACCGCCGGCAAACTGGCGCGCTTCCTTAAAGAGCGCAAGAAGAAGTCGGTCATGGTGGTGTCGGCGGACATCTATCGTCCTGCCGCTATCAAACAGCTGGAAACTCTGGCCAACGACATTGGCGTGACGTTTTTCCCGTCCGACCTGAGCCAGAAGCCGGTCGACATCGCCAATGCGGCTATTAAAGAAGCAAAACTGAAATTCATCGACGTGGTCATCGTCGATACCGCCGGTCGTCTGCACATCGACGAAGAGATGATGGGCGAGATCAAGGCGCTGCACGCCGCGATCAACCCGGTCGAAACCCTGTTCGTGGTCGATGCCATGACCGGTCAGGACGCCGCCAACACGGCCAAGGCCTTCGGCGATGCACTGCCGCTGACCGGCGTGATCCTGACCAAGGTCGACGGTGATGCCCGTGGCGGTGCTGCACTGTCCGTTCGCGCGATCACCGGCAAGCCGATCAAGTTCATTGGTATGGGCGAGAAGAGCGAAGCGCTCGATCCGTTCCATCCTGAGCGGATCGCCTCGCGGATCCTCGGCATGGGCGACGTGCTCAGCCTGATCGAGCAGGCTGAAGCGACCCTCGACAAGGACAAGGCCGACAAACTGGCCAAGAAGCTGAAGAAGGGCAAGGGCTTCGACCTCGAAGACTTCCGCGATCAGCTGCAACAGATGAAGAACATGGGCGGCCTCGGCGGGCTCATGGACAAGCTGCCGAGCATCGGCGGCGTCAACCTGTCGCAGATGGGCAACGCCCAGAGCGCGGCAGAAAAGCAGTTCAAGCAGATGGAAGCCATCATCAACTCCATGACCCCGGCCGAGCGCCGCGACCCTGAGCTGATCAGCGGTTCGCGCAAGCGTCGGATTGCCATGGGTTCCGGCACCCAGGTGCAGGACATCGGTCGCTTGATCAAGCAGCACAAGCAGATGCAGAAAATGATGAAGAAGTTCTCCGCCAAGGGCGGAATGGCGAAAATGATGCGCGGCATGGGCGGAATGTTGCCCGGCGGCGGCATGCCGAAACTGTAAAAGAACTCGCCGGTCGTCGTACCGGCGCAGTCCCGCATGGAGGCGGGATTCACAGCAAACCCGCATTCGGCGGGAGCTGACAGGCCGTTTTCATTGACGGCTCTACCGCAAATCAGCACGGCATGCCATAGGCGCCGGAAAAAGTCATTTGCAAAAGTCCGGATATTCCTTAGAATATGCGGCCTTTCGGGCACCCATGCCCGCTGTGCATTTAGATTTGCAGCACCGACTACAGGAACGATGTTCACATGCTAACAATCCGTCTTGCCCTTGGCGGCTCCAAAAAGCGCCCGTTTTACCACCTGACCGTAACCGACTCCCGCAACCCGCGTGACGGTTCCCACAAAGAACAGGTTGGTTTCTTCAACCCTGTTGCCCGTGGTCAGGAAATTCGTCTGTCCGTGAACCAAGAGCGCGTAGCCTACTGGCTGAGCGTTGGTGCACAGCCATCTGAGCGTGTTGCTCAGTTGCTGAAGGAATCGGCTAAGGCTGCGGCCTGAGCAATATGAACGCGACGCCTGCTGTTGCCGATGATTTGATCGTTATTGGCAAAATTTATTCTGTTCACGGCGTTCGCGGCGAAGTGAAGGTTTATTCCTTTACTGATCCGACTGAAAACCTGTTGCAGTACAAAACCTGGACGCTAAAGCGCGAAGGCAATGTCAAACAGGTCGAGCTGGTCAGTGGACGCGGGAGCGACAAGTTCCTGGTCGCAAAGCTCAAGGGTCTTGATGATCGTGAAGAAGCTCGTCTTCTGGCCGGTTACGAGATCTGCGTGCCGCGCAGCCTGTTCGCTGAATTGACCGAAGGCGAGTACTACTGGTACCAGCTGGAAGGTCTGAAGGTCATCGATACGCTTGGGCAACTGCTCGGGAAAATCGATCATCTTCTGGAAACCGGCGCCAATGATGTAATGGTAGTCAAGCCTTGCGCTGGCAGCCTGGATGATCGCGAACGCCTGTTGCCCTATACGGAGCAATGCGTGTTGGCAGTCGACCTCGCAGCGGGCGAGATGAAGGTGGATTGGGACGCGGACTTCTAAGCGTGGCTAACTTGCGCGTAGAAGTGATCAGTTTGTTTCCCGAGATGTTTTCCGCCATCGGCGACTACGGCATCACCAGTCGAGCGGTCAAACAGGGGCTCTTGCAGCTGACCTGTTGGAATCCGCGGGATTACACGACGGATCGGCATCACACTGTGGACGATCGCCCGTTTGGCGGTGGTCCGGGCATGGTGATGAAGATCAAGCCCCTGGAAGATGCTCTGGTTCAGGCCAAGGCAGCAGCCGGGGAGGCGGCGAAGGTGATTTACCTGTCCCCCCAAGGCCGTCAACTGACTCAGTCGGCGGTACGCGAACTGGCGAAATCGGATGCATTGATCCTGATTGCCGGTCGCTATGAAGGCATTGACGAGCGATTTATTGATGCTCATGTCGATGAAGAGTGGTCGATTGGGGACTATGTCCTGTCTGGCGGCGAGCTGCCGGCGATGGTCCTGATAGATGCGGTTACACGACTGCTGCCCGGAGCTTTAGGGCATGCGGACTCCGCGGAGGAAGATTCCTTTACGGATGGTTTGCTGGATTGCCCGCACTACACCCGACCGGAGGTGTATGCGGATCAGCGTGTTCCCGACGTATTGCTAAGTGGCAATCACGCACACATCCGGCGTTGGCGTTTACAGCAGTCCCTTGGTCGGACCTATGAACGACGCGCCGATCTTCTGGAAAGCCGCTCGCTTTCTGGAGAAGAGAAGAAGCTGCTCGAGGAATACATCCGCGAGCGGGACGATAGTTAACAACGTATCGATGGTAGATCAGACGATTTACCTTAGGAGCACAGCATGACCAACAAAATCATCCTTGCACTCGAAGCCGAGCAGATGACCAAAGAAATCCCTGCCTTTGCCCCAGGCGACACCATTGTCGTTCAGGTGAAAGTGAAGGAAGGCGATCGTTCCCGTCTGCAAGCGTTCGAAGGCGTTGTAATCGCCAAGCGTAACCGCGGCGTGAACAGTGCGTTCACCGTTCGTAAAATCTCCAACGGTGTTGGCGTAGAACGTACTTTCCAGACCTACTCCCCGCAGATCGACAGCATGGCTGTCAAACGTCGCGGTGACGTACGTAAAGCCAAGCTGTACTACCTGCGTGACCTGTCGGGTAAAGCAGCTCGCATCAAGGAAAAACTGGCTTAAGTCCAGCTTCCGATGCAGAAAAAAGCAGCCTACGGGCTGCTTTTTTGTTGTCCGCCATTTATCCACTGCACGATTGCTTCAGGCCGTACCCATGACATCTCGCGAGCAAGAAATCGAACGCCGTACCGAACTCTCGGTGACCCGCGTGACCAAGGCTGTTTTCCCGCCGACGACCAACCACCACAACACCCTGTTCGGCGGCACTGCGCTGGCCTGGATGGACGAAGTGTCCTTCATCACCGCCACACGGTTTTGCCGTTTGCCGCTGGTGACGGTGTCGACCGATCGCATCGACTTCAATCACGCGATTGCTGCCGGTTCCATCGTCGAACTGGTCGGTCGAGTGATTAAAGTCGGTAATACCAGCCTCAAGGTTGAGGTGGAGGTCTTTGTTGAAAGCATGAGCTGCGATGGTCGCGAAAAGGCGATTCACGGGCAGTTCAGCTTCGTCGCGATTGATGACGACAAGCGCCCGGTGCCGGTGTTGCCAGGTTTTGCCGCCTGACGGTTTCGTGAGTGGGCGGGCTATGAAAGACTGTCCGCCTCCCTGTCTTGCCTGAGCTTTTATGTCCGCCATCGACCACCCGCTGATTGACCAGTTTCTCGACGCCTTATGGTTGGAAAAAGGTCTTTCCGACAATACTCGCGACGCCTATCGCAGTGATCTCGCATTGTTCAACGGCTGGCTGCAGGAGAAAAATCTCGAGCTGATCAACGCCGGTCGTGAGTTGATCCTCGATCACCTGGCCTGGCGTCTGGAACAAAACTACAAACCCCGTTCCACCGCGCGATTCCTCTCCGGTGTGCGTGGCTTTTATCGCTACCTGTTGCGGGAAAAACTGATTTCGGTCGATCCGACCTTGCGCGTGGATATGCCGCAACTCGGTCGGCCATTGCCCAAATCCCTTTCGGAAGCCGACGTCGAAGCGTTGCTCAAGGCTCCAGACCTGAGTGAAGCCATCGGCCAGCGTGACCGCGCCATGCTCGAAGTCCTTTATGCCTGCGGCCTGCGCGTGACCGAGCTGGTCAGCCTGACCCTGGAGCAGGTCAACCTGCGTCAGGGCGTGTTGCGGGTGATGGGCAAGGGCAGCAAGGAACGGCTGGTGCCGATGGGTGAGGAAGCGATTGTCTGGGTTGAGCGTTACCTGCGCGATGGCCGCGGCGAGCTGCTCGGCGGGCGCCCCAGCGATGTGTTGTTTCCCAGCCAGCGCGGCGAACAGATGACTCGCCAGACCTTCTGGCACCGCATCAAGCATCAGGCCAAGGTCGCCGGGATCGGCAAGTCGCTGTCGCCGCATACTCTGCGTCACGCGTTTGCCACACACCTGCTCAACCATGGCGCCGACTTGCGGGTGGTGCAGATGTTGCTGGGTCACAGCGACCTGTCGACCACACAGATCTACACTCACGTCGCCCGGGCGCGGTTGCAGGATCTGCATGCCAAACATCACCCGCGAGGCTGAGCGCATTCTGTCTTGCGACAGGCGCATTCGGTCACGCGAGCCTTATGTGGTAGGCTTTGCCGGTTTGCACGATGGACGGTTATGACCCGGTGTTCCGGCACGGGCGTTCTGATCGTTCCATTTGTCCGCCTTCAGGAGTTCTCATGCGTCTGACCCAGATTTTCGCCGCCGCAGCCATTGCGTTGGTCAGCACCTTTGCCGTCGCCGATGATGCGGCTGACAAAGCCATCCGCCAGAGCCTGGAAAACCTCCAGCTCGACGTTCCGGTGGACACCATCACCGCCAGCCCGCTGCCGGGCCTTTACGAAGTCAAGCTCAAGGGCAGTCGTGTGCTCTACGCCAGCGCCGATGGCCAGTACATCGTTCAGGGCAACATGTTCCAGCTCAAGGACGGCAAACCGGTCAACCTGACCGAGAAAACCGAACGACTGGGCATTTCCAAACTGATCAACGGGATTCCGGTCGCCGAGACCGTCGTCTATCCGGCCGTGGGTGAAACCAAGTCGCACATCACCGTATTCACCGACACCACGTGCCCGTATTGCCACAAGTTGCACGCCGAAGTGCCGGAGCTGAACAAGCGCGGCATCGAAGTGCGTTACGTGGCGTTCCCGCGTCAGGGGCTGGGCTCGCCGGGTGACGAACAGCTGCAAGCCGTGTGGTGCTCGAAAGACAAGAAAGCCGCCATGGACAAAATGGTCGATGGCAAGGAAATCAAGGCCGCCAAGTGCGATAACCCGGTTTCCAGGCAGTTCGCCCTCGGTCAGTCGATTGGCGTGAACGGCACGCCGGCCATCGTTTTGGCTGACGGACAAGTCATTCCGGGCTACCAGCCTGCGCCACAAGTCGCCAAACTGGCGCTGGGCGCGAAGTAATTCGCATCGTCACGCGCAGGCGTGACGAGCGTGGCCCGGCGGCAACATGGCCGGGCCATCAATAGAGAGCCGCGATTGCGCGGTTGTTTTCACGGCCGGCCTCGCGTCGGCCGTTTTATGGGGAGTTCACAGTGAAACCGGTCAAAGTAGGCATCTGTGGGTTAGGGACCGTCGGTGGCGGTACCTTCAACGTACTTCAGCGTAACGCCGAGGAAATTGCTCGTCGTGCCGGGCGTGGAATCGAAGTGGCACAAATTGCCATGCGCACGCCAAAGCCTCAGTTCCAGACGACCGGTATTGCGATTACCAACGATGTCTTCGAAGTGGCCACGAACCCTGAGATCGACATCGTCATAGAGCTGATGGGTGGCTACACCGTTGCCCGCGAGCTGGTACTCAAGGCCATCGAGAATGGCAAGCATGTGGTCACCGCGAACAAGGCTCTGATTGCCGTTCACGGTAATGAAATTTTCGCCAAGGCCCGCGAGAAAGGCGTGATCGTGGCATTCGAAGCGGCGGTAGCCGGCGGCATTCCGGTGATCAAGGCGATCCGTGAAGGCCTGTCTGCCAACCGTATCAACTGGGTCGCCGGCATCATCAACGGCACCGGCAACTTCATCCTCACCGAAATGCGCGAGAAGGGTCGCACCTTCGAGGACGTATTGGCCGAGGCGCAAGCGCTGGGCTACGCCGAAGCCGATCCGACCTTCGATGTCGAAGGCATCGACGCCGCGCACAAGCTGACAATCCTGGCGTCCATCGCATTCGGTGTCCCGCTGCAGTTCGACAAGGCCTACACCGAAGGCATCACCAAGCTGACTACCGCCGACGTGAACTATGCCGAAGCGCTGGGTTACCGCATCAAGCACCTGGGCGTGGCACGCAGCACGGCGGCCGGCATCGAGTTGCGCGTACACCCGACGCTGATCCCTGCCGATCGTCTGATCGCCAACGTCAACGGCGTGATGAACGCGGTGATGGTCAACGGTGACGCTGCCGGTTCGACCCTGTTCTACGGCGCTGGCGCCGGCATGGAGCCGACCGCTTCGTCGGTGATCGCCGATCTGGTGGACGTGGTTCGCGCCATGACCAGCGATCCGGAAAACCGCGTGCCGCACCTGGCCTTCCAGCCGGACTCGCTGTCGGCCCATCCGATTCTGCCGATCGAAGCCTGCGAAAGCGCCTACTACCTGCGCATTCAGGCCAAGGACCACCCGGGCGTACTCGCTCAGGTGGCGAGCATCCTCTCGGAGCGCGGCATCAACATCGAGTCGATCATGCAGAAGGAAGTCGAGGAACACGACGGCCTGGTGCCGATGATCCTGCTGACCCACCGCGTGCTGGAACAGCACATCAACGATGCGATCGCCGCCCTCGAAGCGCTGGCGGGTGTGGTCGGTCCGGTTGTGCGGATCCGCGTCGAGCACTTGAACTAAGCCGATCTCCTTCACCGGCCCCGCCAGCGGGGCCGGTGTCGTGAACACTGTCCATTGGAGTCAGTCATGCGTTACATCAGTACCCGCGGCCAGGCACCGGCCCTGAATTTCGAAGACGTCCTGCTGGCCGGTCTCGCCACCGACGGCGGTCTGTACGTCCCGGAAAACCTGCCACGTTTCACCCAGGAAGAAATCGCTTCCTGGGCCGGCCTGCCGTATCACGAGCTGGCTTTTCGCGTCATGCGCCCGTTCGTCACCGGCAGCATTCCTGACGCCGATTTCAAAAAGATTCTTGAAGAGACCTACGGTGTGTTTTCGCACAACGCCGTTGCGCCGCTGCGTCAGCTGAACGGCAACGAATGGGTGCTGGAGCTGTTCCACGGCCCGACCCTGGCGTTCAAGGACTTTGCCCTGCAACTGCTCGGCCGTCTGCTCGACTACGTGCTGGAAAAGCGCGGCGAGCGCGTGGTGATCGTCGGTGCCACCTCCGGTGATACCGGTTCGGCCGCCATCGAAGGCTGCAAGCACTGCGAAAACGTCGACATCTTCATCCTGCACCCGCACAACCGTGTGTCCGAAGTGCAGCGTCGGCAGATGACCACCATTGTCGGTGAGAACATCCACAACATTGCCATTGAAGGTAATTTCGACGACTGCCAGGAAATGGTCAAGGCCAGCTTCGCCGACCAGAGCTTCCTCAAGGGCACCCGTCTGGTTGCAGTGAACTCGATCAACTGGGCGCGGATCATGGCGCAGATCGTTTACTACTTCCACGCAGCCCTGCAATTGGGTGGCCCGGCGCGTTCGGTGTCGTTCTCTGTGCCGACCGGCAACTTCGGCGATATCTTCGCCGGCTACCTGGCGCGCAACATGGGCCTGCCGATCAATCAACTGATTGTCGCCACCAACCGCAACGACATCCTGCACCGCTTCATGAGCGGCAACCAGTACGTCAAGGAAACCTTGCACGCCACGCTGTCGCCATCGATGGACATCATGGTCTCGTCCAACTTCGAACGCCTGCTGTTCGACCTGCACGGTCGCAACGGCGCGGCGATTGCCGGTCTGATGGATTCGTTCAAACAGGGCGGCGGTTTCAGCGTCGAACAGGAACGCTGGACCGAAGCACGCAAGCTGTTCGATTCGCTGGCCGTCGACGATGCGCAAACCTGCGAAACCATCGCCGAAGTCTACGAGCAGACCGGTGAGGTGCTGGATCCACACACCGCCATCGGCGTGAAAGCCGCCCGCGAATGCCGCCGCAGCCTGGACATCCCGATGGTGATTCTGGGCACGGCGCATCCGGTCAAGTTCCCGGACGCAGTGGAGAAAGCCGGTGTAGGAAAAGCTCTCGAACTACCTGCACATCTTTCTGATTTGTTTGAGAGAGAAGAGCGCTGCACTGTGCTGCCGAACGAGCTCAAAGCCGTGCAGGCCTTTGTCAGCCAGCATGGCAACCGCGGCAAGCCTCTTTAAGCTCGCAAAGCTGTCACATTTTGAAGCCCGTCTCCTGACGGGCTTTCTTGTTTTTGCATGCCACACTGCGCGCGTTTCGCCCACGAAGGACGGGCGAGTCGATGACGAAGGATGTGGCAATGCGGTTTTTTTCAGGATTGAAACCAGCCCTGTGCTGGTTGTTTTTATTGGGGGGCTTCGGGTTGTCGCAATGGACCGAAGCAGCCCATCTGGCGAAGCATGCCGATGCGGTGGAGACGGTTCAGCTCATCGAGCTGGATGAGCGTGAGCGTCAGTGGATTCGGGATAATCCCCGGGTGACCGTCGCGTCGGTGCAATACCCGTTGTATCTGTTTCAGGACGAACATGGCCAGTGGAGCGGTTTGAACAACGATGTGCTCAAACACATCAGCGCCATGACCGGACTGCAGTTCGTCCATCAGGAGTCGTTTTCCACCGATCACATGCTGGAACGGCTCCAGAGTGGCGAGGCCGACATCAGCACGACGCTGGCAATGAACGAAGAACGCAAGGCGTTTCTGGATTTCAGTCACGCGTTCGGCGGTGCCGGCTGGGTGTTCGTCGGTCATTCGGGCGAACCGGCGATACAGTCGCTCGAAGCGCTTGCCAGGCGGGTGCTGGTGTTGCCGGCCCGCCACGCGCTGGAGGACAGCATTCGACGTGACTACCCTTTGATCCAGATCCGTTCGGTCAAGACCTATGCCGAGGCGCGGGCGCTGGTCGAGAGTGGCGAGGCCTACGCCACCATCGAGAACGAGATCGGCGCTCAGCTGTTTCCCTCCGGCCTGCTCAGGGTCGGGGGGCTCGTGGAGGGCAAGTGGGAGGCCGATCATCTGGCGGTACGCAAAGGGCTGCCTGAGCTGGTGACCATCCTCAATAAGGCATTGGGCGCTTTCTCCGCGGCAGAGCTGCGTGCCATGCGCTTGAAATGGCTGGATGGCGTTTCTCCTGCGCCGGCACCTTCGATCGGCTCGCTCCTGATCAAGTGGGGGTGCTGGGCGATGGGCGGGCTCGGCTTGTTCGGACTATTGCCCTTGCTGTGGAACCGCCGGCTGGCGGCTGAAATAAAACAGCGACGCGCGGTCGAGCAGGATCTGGGTGATCAACTGGCCTTTCAACATGCATTGATCGATGCGATGCCTGACCCCGTGTTCGTTCGTGATCTGCAGGGCCGGTTGATCATGTGCAACCGCAGTTATGAAGATGCGCTGTCAGTCCGGCAGGAGCAGGTGAAGGGCCGGATGCTGTTCGAGTTCGATGCGCTTCCACAGGCCACCGCATTGATGCTGCACGACGAATTCATGGCGCAGCTGGGCACCCGTAAAACGCGCTTCAGCAAGCGGCAGCTGTTGTTCAAGGGCGGGCCTCGTCAGATCTATCAGTGGACGGTGCCGTTTTACAGCGCCGATGGAAAGTTGCGTGGCCTGCTCGGAGGCTGGACGGACATCACCCAGCGGCGGAAAGAGAGCGGGTGTCGATGTCTGCATTGAAGATGGGAAAAGTCCTATAAGCCGCGATTCCTTTTCTGATGGGAGGCTTAGGACGACTGCCCTAGAGTGACAGGCCACTGCGGCGTGAATCCGCGATTGTCGCTCCAGAGGTCGTCCCATGCGCTCGCTCAAGATCCTGATTCTAGAACCCAATCCGTTCCAGCTGATGGCGTTGCACCAGATGCTCAACGCCATCGGTATCTACGATGTGTTGACGGCGCCGTCGCTGGGCTCGGCAAAGCGCTCATTGGAGCGTCGCGGGGCCGTCGACATCACCCTGTGCAATCCACAATTGCAGAGCGGTGACGGGTTAGCGCTGATCCGGTATCTGGCCGACCGGCAGGACGCGCGGGCGATGATTCTGCTGGGCGCCGTGGCACCCAGTCTGTTGGAGGATCTGGAAACCTTGCTGGGCGAGCAGCGGATCACCTTGCTTGGCTGCCTGCACACGCCGGTCTCGGCGGTATTGATGAGGTCACTGCTGGACACTTACATGGCGCTTCCCCGGCACTCCGTCGACGCCTGAGCCCCTGGTTATTTTTCTGTCATCTTCAACCTGCATGCTCCGATAGGCCGGTGACGCTCCGGGAGAGGCCGGCGGCTGGTAGAACTTTCCTCTCGGGGCGGTGGTCATTTACTGTGAATACGCCCCAGACACTGTGTTTTCGGACTATTGAGTGGAGATCGAGATGGAAAGTATCAGTCTATTGCTCGGTGAGGCTCTGAGCCCGTATCAGGTGACGTTGACCCCTCGGGGGCGCCACGGCGAATGCCTGGTGACCTTGAAGAACGGCAGCGGCGCGATCGTGGTGGAGCGAGAATTCAATCAGGCGCAATTGAACGACAAACGCCAACTCACGGATGTGGTTGACGGCTTGCACCGTGACATCCTGATTGCCGAAGGCCGGCTGGAACCCTGTGTCATCGCCGCGTTGCGAAACGCAGCCCGCGACAAGCACCCGACCCTCTGAAACTGATTTATCTTTTGTGGGAACCTTCCTGCACCCAGATCAGTCAGAACCCGTAACAGCAGGAGCAAGCATTGTGCTCCGGTGCTTGTCGCTTGCTGCTACGGGTCTTTGATACAGACCACGTTTAACCCCGAGTCGTCTCCCCACTTCTCGGGGTTTCTTTTTGCCCGGATTTCACTGCGCGGCTTGTTGCTGGAAGAAAATCCGCGCCTGTTCCAGATAGTCCTGACGCCTCTCGGGGTCAAGCCAGTCGGCGTAGAGCCGGTCAAGATGCTCGTGGGGCAGGGTGCGCAACAGTTGATTGATCTCAGTGATCGCCTGTCGACCCGCCGTAGTGTCGGTACAGCCGACATGGCCGGACAGATACTTGTCCGTGCCGCGAATCGGAAAAAACAGCAACTCGTCCTCGGCTATCTCGGCCTGCCGCGCCTGATAACGGATTTCCGGCCAGTAACCCAGGACCACCTGTAAACGCCCCAGGCGCTGCATCGACAACAGGCTGCTGAGTGCGTCGTTACCGTAATGGGGTGTCAACGCACCATGCGGCGCCTGGCGCAGCAATGCGTCGATGTACTCGCCATAGCTGCGCTCGGCTACCACGCCGACTTTTCGCTTGCCGTTGGCCAGAAATGCCGACAGGTCGACTTCATCGTCGACCAGAAACGGCTCCAGCACTTCGCGATCTCTCTGACGCACCACCAGCCCATTGCTGACCGCGCGAAACGCGGGAATGGAGAAGGCGATCCACTGTGCCCGTTCCTTGTTCCAGACCAGCGACGGATCGCAGGCGAAGGGATGTTCATGCAGCATTTGAATGCCACGGGCGCGATTGACTCGCATCAAGGTGTGTTCGTATTGCGGCATGCCGGCAATCAGCATCGGCATCAATTGATCGATAACGCCCAAACCCTTTTTCGGGCCTTCGAAGATCGTCAGCGGCGGCAGGTCGCGCAGCAGCCAGATCAACGTCGGTTTGGCCTGCGCCCACGCCGGCAGCACCAGCAGGAACAGCAGGCCGAACAACCGCCAGGTCCACCAATGGTGGGCGCGGTTCGAGGCCGAGGGCATCAGGCGCTTCAGCTCAGATGGCTCCGTCTTCGCGCAGCCGGGCGATCTGCTTCTCGTCGTAGCCAAGATCGTGGAGTACCTGCGCATTGTGTTCACCGAGCTGCGGTCCGACCCATTCGGACGTGCCGGGTGTTTCAGAGAGTTTCGGCACGATGCCGGGCATCTTGAAAGGTTTGCCGTCCGGCAGTTTGGCGTGCAGGAACATTTCCCGGGCCAGGTACTGCGGATCGTTGAACATGTCTTCGGCGCTGAAGATCCGGCTGGCCGGCACTTCGGCCTGGTTCAGCAGATCCAGCACGGTTTGCAGCGGCAGCGAATTGACCCAGCGGTCGATCACGCCGTACAGCTCGTCGCGGCGGGTGTCGCGCCCGTCATTGCTGGCCAGCGCCGGGTCATTGGCCAGATCCTCACGGCCGATGATCAACATGAAACGCTTGAAGATCGCATCGCCGTTGGCGCCGATCTGCACATGTTTGCCGTCGGCGCTAGTGTGGATCGAGGAGGGCGTGATGCCCGGCATGATGTTGCCGGTGCGCTCGCGAATGAAGCCGAACACATCGAACTCCGGCACCATGCTTTCCATCATGGCGAAGATCGCTTCGTACAGTGCCACATCGACCACCTGGCCGAGGCCGCCGTTGACCTCGCGATGACGCAAAGCCATCAATGCGCCGATCACACCCCACAAAGCCGCAATCGAATCGCCGATGGAAATTCCGGTGCGCACCGGTGGCCGGTCCTCGAAACCAGTGATATAGCGCAGGCCGCCCATGGATTCGCCGACTGCACCGAAACCTGGCTGATCCTTCATCGGTCCGGTCTGGCCGAAGCCGGACAGGCGCACCATCACCAGTTTCGGATTCAGCGCATGCAGGGTTTCCCAACTCAGGCCGAGTTTTTCCAGCACGCCGGGGCGGAAGTTCTCGATCAGGATGTCGGCTTCACCCAGCAGTTTTTTCAGGATCGCCAGACCGTCGGGGTGTTTGAGGTTCAGCGTCAGGGACTTTTTGTTGCGCGCCTGGACGAACCACCACAACGAAGTGCCTTCATAGAGCTTGCGCCACTTGCGCAGCGGATCGCCGCCGTCCGGCGATTCGATCTTGATCACTTCGGCACCGAACTCGCCGCAAATGCGCGAGGCAAACGGCCCGGCAATCAAAGTACCCAATTCAATGACTTTCAGACCGCTGAGCGGTTTGTTGGCGAACGGCATGCGAGATCCTGTAGGACAAGGCTGAGCGGATACAGCGTTTTAACATAGCCGGCTGTCAGTCGCGCAAGGTTGATCGCCATCAATTCGTGGATTGCCTACAGCATCGGTTAGACTTGCCGACTTTCCTCGTATCAAGAAGCCCGTTCATGGCCCAGCCGTCCACTACCTACAAATTCGAACTGAACCTCACCGATCTCGACCGCAGCGTCTACGAGAACGTGAAGCAGACCATCGCCCGTCACCCTTCGGAAACCGAAGAACGCATGACCGTACGCCTGTTGGCCTACGCGCTCTGGTACAACGAGCAACTGTCGTTCGGTCGTGGTCTGTCGGACGTGGATGAACCTGCGCTGTGGGAAAAGAGCCTGGATGATCGTGTCCTGCACTGGATCGAAGTCGGCCAACCGGACGCGGACCGCTTGACCTGGTGCTCCCGTCGCACCGAGCGCACCAGCCTGCTGGCCTACGGCAGCCTGCGCGTCTGGGAAGGCAAGGTGATCCCGGCGATCAAAAACCTGAAGAACGTCAACATCGCCGCTGTTCCGCAGGAAGTGCTGGAAACCCTGGCCAAGGACATGCCCCGCGTCATCAAGTGGGACGTGATGATCAGCGAAGGCACGATCTTCGTCACCGACGACCGTGGCCAGCACGAAGTCCAGCTCACCTGGCTGCAAGGCGAGCGCGGTTAAGTCCGCGTTACTCCCGAAAAATCCCACGTATTCAAGAGAAGTTCCTGTCACCCCATGCGTATCGATCCTCGCCCGTTGCCTGCCACTCTGCCGTTTCTCGGTGACCTGCCACCGCTGCTGACCCGCCTGTACGCGGCGCGAGGCGTGCAGTCCGAGGCAGAGCTGGATAAGAGCCTGGCGCGGTTGATTCCGTTCCAGCAGCTCAAAGGGATCGATGCGGCGGTGGACCTGCTGGTGACGGCGCTGGAGCAGCGTCAGCGGATCCTGATTGTCGGTGACTTCGACGCCGACGGGGCGACGGCCAGCACCGTCGGCGTGCTCGGCTTGCGCCTGTTGGGCGCAGCGCACGTCGATTATCTGGTGCCCAACCGCTTCGAATACGGCTATGGCCTGACCCCGGAAATCGTCGAAGTCGCGATGACCCGCGAGCCGCAACTGTTGATCACCGTCGACAACGGTATTTCCAGCGTCGAAGGCGTTGCTGCAGCGAAACGTCACGGTTTGAAGGTCTTGATTACCGACCACCACTTGCCCGGCGATGAATTGCCGCAAGCCGATGCACTGGTCAATCCGAACCAGCCTGGTTGCGAGTTCCCGAGCAAGGCGCTGGCCGGTGTCGGGGTGATTTTCTATGTGTTGATGGCCTTGCGCGCACGCCTGCGCAGCCTCGGCTGGTACGAGAGCAAGCCTCAACCGAACATCGGCGAACTGCTGGATCTGGTGGCGCTGGGCAGCGTTGCCGACGTGGTGCCGCTGGATGCCAACAACCGGATTCTGGTGCACCAGGGCCTGGAGCGGATTCGCGCCGGACGTGCGCGGCCGGGGATCAAGGCGATCCTTGAAGTGGCCAAGCGCGAGGCTTCGCGGATTACTTCAACGGATCTCGGCTTTATCGTCGGCCCGCGGCTGAACGCGGCAGGGCGTCTGGATGACATGAGCCTCGGGATCGAGTGCCTGCTGACCCACGACGCTGCGCTGGCCCGGGAAATGGCCGCGCAACTGGACGGCATGAACCAGGATCGCAAATCCATCGAACAGGGCATGCAGCGTGAGGCGCTGGCCCAGCTCAAGGACTTGCCGGTCGAGTCGATGCCGTTTGGTCTTTGCCTGTTCGACCCGGAATGGCACCAGGGTGTCATCGGTATTCTGGCGTCGCGGATGAAAGAGCGTTATTTCCGCCCGACCATCGCCTTCGCCGATGCCGGCGACGGTTTGCTCAAGGGCTCGGGGCGTTCGGTGCAGGGTTTCCATATCCGCGATGCGCTGAGCGTCGTGGCAGCGCAGCATCCGGACCTGATCAGCAAGTACGGCGGCCACGCGATGGCGGCCGGTCTGACCTTGCCGCAGGAGCATTTTCCGTTGTTTGCCGAGGCTTTCGATGCCGAAGTGCGCAGGCAGCTTCGCGAAGAAGATTTGACCGGGCGTCTGCTGTCGGACGGTACGCTGGCAGTCGAGGAATTTCATCTGGAACTGGCTCGCGCCTTGCGTCATGCCGGGCCGTGGGGCCAGCATTTTCCGGAGCCGCTGTTTCACGGCGTGTTCCAGTTGGTCGAGCAGCGCGTAGTGGGTGAGCGGCACCTGAAAGTGGTGCTGAAGACCGAGTGTGGTTCGGTAAAGCTTGATGGCATCGCCTTCGGGATTGATCGCGATATCTGGCCGAACCCGACGATCAAATGGGTCGAACTGGCCTACAAACTCGATCTCAACGAGTTTCGCGGCAATGAAACCGTGCAACTGATGATTGCCCACATCGAACCGCGCTGATCCCTTCGCGAGCAGGCTCGCTCCCACCAGGACAACACCGTACCTGTGGGAGCGAGCCTGCTCGCGAAGGGGGACGTTCACACACAGAATCACTCTGAACCCTCCCTCATCCCCGGATGTCGACTAGGCTCTAAGCACTGCTTGATTGGCCTTGTGACGTCTTGTCGAATTTTTTGCCCGCGGGGGCGGGTGCTGTACCTTTTTCCTGTCACTCGTCGACTTTTCAAACAGAACCCTGGAGCCTGCCCACTGATTTGAGAGGTGCCCCATGAGTCTGCTGCTTGAACCCTTTACCCTTCGCCAACTGACCTTGCCCAACCGCATCGCCGTGTCGCCCATGTGCCAGTACTCCAGCGTCGATGGCCTGGCCAACGACTGGCATCTGGTGCACCTCGGCAGCCGTGCAGTAGGGGGCGCAGGTCTGGTCTTTACCGAAGCCACGGCGATCACGGCCGACGGGCGGATCACCGCCGAAGACCTGGGCCTGTGGAACGACGAACAGATCGCACCGCTGCAACGCATCACCCGTTTCATCAACGCACAGGGCGCAGTGGCCGGCATTCAACTGGCCCACGCCGGGCGCAAGGCCAGCACCCACCGGCCGTGGATCGGCAGACATGGCAGCGTCAAACCGGAGGACGGTGGCTGGACGCCGGTCGGGCCGTCGCCGATTGCCTTTGACCCGCAACACACGCAACCGAAACAACTTGATGAGGGGCAGATCGCTCAGGTCATTCAGGACTTCGTGGCAGCGGCCAAACGAGCGCTGACTGCCGGTTTCAGTGTGGTCGAGGTGCATGCGGCGCACGGTTATCTGCTGCATCAGTTTCTTTCGCCGCTGAGTAATCAGCGTCGTGATCAGTACGGCGGCTCGTTTGAAAACCGCATTCGTCTCGTGCTGCAAGTGACCGAGGCGGTGCGCGCGGTGTGGCCTGAGGAACTGCCGGTGTTTGTGCGTTTGTCGGCTACCGATTGGGTCGAGGACGGCTGGAATCCGGATGAAACCGTGGAGCTGGCGCGACGCCTGAAAGCCTTGGGGGCTGATTTGATCGACGTGTCTTCGGGCGGTACGGCGGTCAACGCGGAAATCCCCGTGGGGCCGGGTTATCAAACGCGTTTTGCCGAGCGGGTGCGCAAGGAATCAGGTATCGCCACCGGCACCGTGGGAATGATTACCGAGCCGGCTCAGGCCGAGCACATCCTGAGAACCTGCCAGGCCGATATCATCTTCCTCGCCCGTGAGCTGCTGCGTGATCCGTATTGGCCATTGCATGCCGACGATGACCTGGGCGGACGCAAAGCGGTATGGCCGGCGCAGTATCAACGTGCGACCCATCGGGATCAGCCGATTCACGAGTCTGATCTGCGGGATTGATTCCGACCGGTCGCAACGCCTATAAAACCCGCCATTGAAACGGCGGGTTTTTTCTTGCCCGCTGTCCGGAAATTGCAAAGGAATGAGCCGCAATGTTGATCGAACGAGCGCTGACTGAATCGGATTTGCCGCTGCTGGCGCTGATCGACCGCAGTGAGTTGGTTGAGGAGTGCTATCGCGTGGAAAACGGTGAGCTGGTTCTGTATCCGGCGCGTTTCGATATGCGCGGATGGCCCGAAGGGGAAGCTGAGGAAAATGCGCGGGTATTGGAAAAATGCTGGCGCAGCGGCGGGTGGCTACACGGACTTTTCGATGGTGAGACACTGGTGGCGGCAGTGGTTGTGGATAACCGGGTTATTCACAATCAGGGCCTTATGATGCGGCAGTTGAAGTTCCTGCACATCAGCCGTGCCTGGCGCGGGCAGGGATTGGGCGGGCGGTTGTTCGCCTTGGCCTGCGCCCATGGCCGGAAGATCGGCGCCGAGGCGTTGTATGTCTCGGCGACCGAGTCGCGCAATACCGTGGAGTTCTATCAGCGCCAGGGCTGCCGGTTGGTTGATCACCCGGATCCTGAGTTGTTTGATCAAGAGCCCAAAGACATTCATCTGTATTGCCCACTGACCTGACGCAGTGCCTTCAATCCGATGTTGAATATTCTGACGCTTTCGCGAGCAAGCCCGCTCCCACCCTGGCTCCGTGTCGGTCACACACTGTGTGATCGGACCAGATCCAAGGTGGGAGTGGGCTTGCTCGCGAAGAGGCCCGGGCAGGCGCCTCAAAACATCAAGGGTACTTGCGCTTGTCCGGCGCCGGCGGGAAATACTGGTACAACCAGGTCTCGCTCAGCGTGCGGTCATTGGTGCGGATGAACAGACGCAGTTCAACCGGCTCGACGCTGTCATTGGTCGGGTACCAGTCGAACAGGATCCGGTAACCCTTGATGTCATCCAGCACCAGCACGCTGAAATCCTGCACCTTGCCGTTGGAGCAGGTGACCACCGGCTCGATCCCGGTGCCCTGCGGCAGGCGATCCAGACCGCCACCGGTGAAGTCCACAGCGAAACGACGGGCCCAGACCGGCGGATAGTGCTCACCCGGTGCCCAGCCTTCGACGAATCCACCCATGCCGGAACGGGTGGCATGCACTCGCGCCAGGGGCGTGCCGACCGGCGGCAAGGCGCTCCAATAGAGCTTGTAGCCGTAGTTCAGCGAGTCACCGGCAGCCACCGGTTTTTTCGGCGTCCAGAACGCAACGATGTTGTCGAGGGTTTCGCCGGTTGTAGGAATTTCCAGCAGATCGATAGAGCCTTCGCCCCACGCGGTTGTAGGTTCTACCCACAGGCTTGGGCGCTTGCTGTACCAGTCGACGGTGTCCTGGTAGTTGGCGAATTCGTGGTCGGTCTGCACCAGTCCGAAACCTTTCGGATCGGTGTCGGCGAAGGCGTTGAATTGCAGGGTTGCCGGGTTGTTCAGCGGACGGCAGATCCACTCGCCGTTGCCGCGCCACATGGCCAGGCGATCCGAGTCATGGATCTGCGGGTGGATGGTGTCGCACATCCGGCGCTCGTGGGTGCCGCAACTGAACATGCTGGTCATCGGCGCGATGCCCAGTTGTTCGATGGCGGTACGGGCGTTGACGTGGGCGTCGACTTCCATCACCACGCGTTCGGCCTGGCAGTCGATGTCGAAGCGATAGGCGCCGGTCGCGCTCGGCGAGTCGAGAAGGGCGTAGACCACAAAGCGGGTCGCGTTCTGATCCGGAGTTTCGAACCAGAACTTGGTGAAGTCGGGGAATTCTTCGCGTTTCTTGGCGTAGGTGTCGACGGCCAGGCCACGGGCGGAGAGGCCATATTGGCCAGTGGCATCCACCGCGCGGAAGTAGCTGGCGCCGAGGAACGACACCACGTCATGGCGATCCAGCTCCGGCGCCTTGAACAGCTTGAAGCCGGCAAAACCCAGGTCACCCTTGAGCTGCTGGGTGTCGACAGAGGTGTTTTCATAGTTGAACAGTTGAGGGCGGAAATGCACCTCGCGGGCCGTGCGGGTCTTGGGATCGACGCTATACATACGCACCGGCTGACGGAAACCCATGCCGACGTGGAAGAACTGCACATCGAGTTGACCCTTGTTCTCCTTCCACAGCGAATGCTCGCCGTCGTAGCGGATCGCGTTGAAGTTCTGCGGGGTCATGGTCGCCAGGGTCGGCGGCAGCACCTGTTTGGTGTCCTGATACGCGCTGCCGGCCAGTTGTTTGGCTTGGCGCTTCAGCGTTTCGAAGTCGAAGGCCTGGGCTTCACCGTCGGCGGCACCGCCAGAGGCGGCCCAGGCGCGGGAGGCCAGCAGGCCCGTGGCCGAAAGACCGGTATAGGCCGCAATGGCCATGGACGCTTTGAGCAAATTCCTGCGGTGCATAAATACAACCTGTCGTGGACAATCCCGCGCCGTTCCTGGCACGTACTGGATCAGAAATTACGGTTCGGACAAGCCTTCGGCCAAACGCTACGGACTAGTAACAGATGCCCGCTAGCTTAATCGGTTCGCCGATTTTGCAAAAATCATTGATAGCACGGCGACAGCGTCTCAATGAAACAAGACGTTACGGTTACTTATCCCACAGCCTTTTCTGATTTACAGGGCATAACTGCTTTTTTCGACTAATTACTCTAAAAACAGCTTTTCAGCGCCGATTTAATTTCTATTCTATGGGTATCGCCGGTCACGACCCATCCGACCGGCAGGGCTCAAATCGCTGCTTAAAGGAGCAGGGCGATGCGGTTTTCGAAAATTTTTGACGTACTGGAAAAGGACATCGTCCATGACAAAAGGACAAGGCATCACCGAAATGTTGGGCATCTTTCCCTGCCTCACCAACGTCCGGCGAAGACGCCGGCTCAGTCCTGACGAACTGAAACTGGTGGAGCGTTACCGCGAGTTGTCGGAAAGCGACCGGATTGCGATGCGGTATCTGGTGGATGCGATGAGGAGTGTTTCGCGGTTCTAGGGAGGTGAACAGCCAGCCGTACTTGCTACGGCTGGTTTACCAATTTTCTGGTTGTTCTGCGCGCTGGTGCAGAATTCTCAAGACCTGGATCTGGCCATCCTCCAGGCGATATGGCGCAATGAACGGATAACGGGTCAGCACCAGTTCACGTATATCCGGTACGACTGAAGGCCGGCCTGAACCCGGAAATTGCTTCAATTGATCAAACGCTCCAAGAATGGAGTTCACGACACCAAACGCTGGATTGGCACCCAAGATGCCTTGGTAATACTCAAAAATTGTTTCGAGATCGTTTTCAGCTCGTTCAGTCAGTACTACGTTCGGCACGTTTTGCCCACTTAGCCTTCACGGCATCCAGATCGGTAAGATTTCCAGCATCGGCATCAGCAATCCCCTCGCTGATGGCTTGCAGATGCCAAGACTCCGCTTCCACATATCTAACCAACGCACGCTTGAGATGGTACTGGCGGTCTCGGTCAGTGGCCGCGGCCAATTGATCCAATTGTTGAGCGAGCAATTCTTCGACGCGGAAGGATAAAACGGGCGAGGCCATGGAAGATCTCCTGCGTGTGTATACGCTGTAAACGACGTAGACACCCTAGGCCGCAATAACATCGGCGTCAACCAGTCAGAGTGCGAGGTTGAGGAAAACTCTAGTGGACTTGAACGAGGCTGGAAGACGGGATGTGTTGCTAAATGCTTGGTTGATGCCCCGGCGACCTAATCGCCGCTGGGGCAAATCCACTGGCTTTCAGAGTCAGCCGCAAGAGCGAGGCGCTGGATACGGCTGCTGTACTTGCACCAATTCAGGCACATCACGCCATTTCACCCAAGCCTGTTGTTGCCAGTGGAGCAGCGGCACGGTGACGCCCGCCCAATGCATCGAGCTCAGGCTCGGACAGTTTTCCGCTATTGCTGAGCTGGTTTCCCGCAGGATGGGAATGACTTCATTACTCAGCCATTGGCGCAGGTTGCGGTTTTCCGGGATGAAATGATGGACGAGCAGCGCGTACATGCCGGACTCACTGACCATTGGCGTCTCGACAACTTTGCCGTACTTGCGCAGCCGGACGGTGCGGCGTTGGTCGGGGTCGAGTTTCAGGGTGACGCGTAGGTTCAAGGGATGGCCCATCATGCGGCCGAGATCCTGAGCGCAGAACCAGGCTTGGTGATCGAGGAGGAGAGCGTGGAGGAAGCGGTTGTGGCGGGTGAAGACGGTGGGAGTGAAATATTCAGTCTTCGGATTGTGAGTAGGTGCTGGCATGAGATGACTTCCGTTTCGAGTAGGAAAGTCGCCACCAACTCTTCGAAAAGTTGGGTGGCGAACCGAGTGGCGTTCGAAGTCGGGTTACTTCCTGTCGAAACGGAAAAGCCGGAAGGCCCGCGCCACACGGCCCGCCATAACGCAGAACTGAAGTTGCAAAGCAGCCGCAGTTCAATGGGGGCACGCAAGCACCGTTTTGACAGATTTCCGGCTTCGACCCCGGGCCGCTGATTGGGCAGCGACGGGATAAAGCCTATCGGTCAGGCGCTAGCGGCGCCTAGTCTACGCTGTGGACGCGTAGCGTAGGAAATGTGGCTTCTTCTTGAAGCCTGCATCTGTAGGAAATGCCTGTTTTTGTATGGCCGCCAACCAGACTGCACCTGAAGCGTGATTTTTCCTTTATGAATCTCCGGCATCCCCCAGGGCGGGCGGCAGCTCAAAGGATTCTTCCGAAGGTGGGGAAGATCTACGTAGCGGCGCTAACCTGGAAGTGAATTCAATGACGACTGTATTTATTGCTGGCTCTATCAATATCAAGAACCTTGATCCGAAGGTTAAGGAGCGTATCAGTAATATCGTTGCGTCTGAATTCGATGTGGTCGTTGGTGATGCGGGTGGCGCCGATACCTCCATTCAGGAATATCTGCTGAGTCTTGAGCGATCCAAAACTACAGTGTTCTGTAGTGGTCCAGCGCCGCGGAACAACCTCGGACAGTGGCCCGCCAGAACAGTGGACTCCAAACACTCCAAAGGATCGAGGGCCTTCTTCACTGAGAAGGACGTGGTGATGGCCGAAGCCGCTGACTACGGCTTGATGATATGGGATGCGAAGAGCACCGGTACGCTAAGCAACGTCATAGAACTGCTGTCGAGAAAGAAGAAGTCCCTTGTCTTCGTCAACAAGGAGAAGGAATTCAAAGTGGTGGGAGACGTGAGTCAGCTCGAAGAGTTGATTGCATTCATGTCTGACCACGCCAAGCAAAAAGCCAACGAAAAAATCAAACTGTTCGATCGTATTTCCTCGCTGAAATACGATCAGTCCGAGCTTTTCTTTTGATGTTTTGCGTCGGCTTTCTTGAACCCCGGCACTCTATCGGTGCCGGGGCCAAACGCTTTTAGCGACTCACCTTCCAAGCATCCCCAGCCGGCGCCTTCCCATGGTCGTACGGCTTGCCAATCCACATATAAACCAGCCCCAGCCCAATCACGATCGCCGTGCTCAGCACCATCGCGTAGTTGATGTACCACGCCGCATCCGGGGTGCGGGGCCAGGCCATGTTGATGATTGCGCCGACGCCGTACACCAGCGCGCCGATGTTCACCGGCCAGCCCCAGGCGCCGAGGGTGAATTTGCCGCTGGGTTTCCAGCCTTTGCTGCGGGCGTACAGGGCGGCGAGGACGATCATCTGGAATGCGAGGTAGATGCCGATGGCGGCGAAGCTGACGATGGTGGCCACGGCGTCTTGCAGGAAGAAGCCGAGGGCGATGATCAGGCCGGGCAGGACGCCGGACACGAACAGTGCAGCAACCGGCACCTGAGTCGTAGGAGAAATCTTTTTCAGCAGTCGGCTGCCGATCACCATTTCATCGCGGGCGTAGGAATACAGCAGACGACTCGCCGCCGCTTGCAGGCTGATGACGCAGGAGATGAAGGAAATCATTACCACGCCCATCACCACTTTCGAACCGATCGGACCGAAGGCGTTGTTGAGGATGGTGGTGACCGGGTCCTTGTCGGTGCCGTTGATCACCGTCTGCATGTCCGGCACAGCGAGGATCAGCGCGAGGCAAGCGAACATCGCCGCGATGCCGCCGATGTAGATGGTCATGCGCATGGCCACCGGGATTTTTGCGCTCGGGTTCGGGGTTTCTTCGGCCACGTCGCCGCAGGCTTCGAAGCCGTAGTAGAGGAACATCCCGGCCAACGAGGCGGTGAGGAACGCCGGCAGGTAGGAGCCGTCGACGCTGATGTCGAAAGTGTTGAACAGCACACTGATCGGCTGGTGACGCTCGAAAGTCAGCAGGTACAAGCCGACGATTACCGCGCCCACCAGTTCGCAGAGAAAGCCGAACATGGCGATCCGCGCCAGCATTTTGGTGCCGCTGAGGTTCACCAGTGTGGCGAACAGCGTCAGCACCAGGGCGATGACGATATTGGTGTTGTTACTCGGCTCAAAACCCAACATGGCCGCGAGGTACGGGCCGGCGCCGACCGCCACGGCGGCGATGGTCACGCACAGGGCGATGGAGTAGATCCAGCCGACCATCCACGCCCATTTCTTGCCCACCAAGCGACGTGCCCAAGGATAAACACCACCGGAAATCGGGAACTGCGACACCACTTCGCCGAAGATCAGGCACACCAGCAATTGCCCGCAGCCGACCAGCAAATAGGCCCAGAACATCGGAGGCCCGCCGGCGGCCAGGCACAGGCCGAACAGGGTATAAACCCCTACGACCGGTGACAGATACGTGAAGCCCAACGCGAAGTTTTCCCACAGGCTCATGCTGCGGTTGAAGTTGGAGGTGTAGCCCAGTCGTCGCAGTTGTTCGGCATCGCTGTCGGCAACGACGGCAGAGAGATCGGGTGATGCACTCATTGTGTGTTTGCTCCGTGAAATCGGCAGATTTCGGATGGCCGAAACCGTGGCGGGGCCGTAAAGGCGCCGCCCGGATCGGTAGTTATTGTTTTGAATGCCTGGTATTGCGGATGACCGGTTTCTGCCTTGAAGCCGGGGGATGCTTTTAGTGTTTGAACATCACATGCCGAACCGTGGTGTAGTCCTCCAGCCCATACATGGACATATCCTTGCCGTAGCCGGACAGTTTCTGACCGCCGTGGGGCATTTCGCTGACAAGCATGAAGTGCGTGTTCACCCAGGTGCAGCCGTACTGCAACCGTGCGGACAGGCGATGGGCGCGTCCTACATCCGCCGTCCACACCGAGGACGCGAGGCCGTAATCCGAATCGTTGGCCCACTCCAGCGCCTGGGCTTCATCGGTGAACTTGGTTACCGACACCACCGGGCCGAACACTTCGCGGCGGACGATTTCGTCGTCCTGCTGGGCGTCGGCCAGAACGGTCGGCTCGAAGAAGAAACCGTTGCCGTCGACAGCCTTGCCGCCAGTGATCAAGCGAATGTGCGGTTGCGCCACGGCGCGTTCGACAAACCCGGCCACGCGGTCGCGATGCTGGGCGGTGATCAGCGGCCCCAGTTCGGTCGATGGATCATCCTGCAAGCCGTACTTGATGCTGCTGACCGCTGCGCCAAGTTTCTCCACGAATTTGTCGTAGATGCCTTGCTGGGCGTAGATCCGGCACGCCGCGGTGCAGTCCTGGCCAGCGTTGTAGAAACCGAAGGTGCGAATGCCTTCGACCGCCGCATCAATGTCGGCGTCGTCGAAGATGATCACCGGCGCCTTGCCGCCCAATTCCATGTGCATGCGTTTGACGCTGTCGGCGGTGCTGGAAATGATGTTCGAACCGGTGGCGATGGAGCCGGTCAGCGACACCATGCGCACTTTCGGATGGGTCACCAGCGGACTGCCCACGCTCGGCCCACGCCCGAACACCAGATTGAGTACGCCGGCCGGGAAAATATCCGACGCCAGTTCAGCCAGACGCAACGCGGTCAGCGGGGTTTGTTCCGACGGCTTGAGCACCACGGTATTGCCGGCGGCGAGGGCCGGGGCGATTTTCCAGGCGACCATCATCAGCGGGTAGTTCCACGGTGCGATGGAGGCGATCACGCCCACCGGGTCGCGGCGGATCATCGAGGTGTGGCCGGGCAGGTATTCGCCACCGGCCGAACCACTCATGCAACGGCTGGCACCGGCGAAGAAACGGAACACGTCGGCAATCGCTGGGATCTCGTCGTTCAGCGCAGCGCTGTAGGGTTTGCCGCAGTTGTCCGATTCCAGTTTGGCCAGTTCTTCGCCGTGGGCTTCGATGGCGTCGGCGAGTTTGAGCAGCAACAGCGAACGGTCTTTCGGCGTGGTCTGCGACCATTCGGCGAAGGCACTGTCGGCGGCGCGCACGGCGGCATCGACCTGGGCTTCGGTGGCTTCGTTGATTTCCACCAGCACGTCACCGCGCGCCGGGTTGAGCACCGGTTGCGCCGGGCCTTCGCCGTTGACCAGTTGGCCGTTGATCAAGAGTTTGGTTTGCATGTTGTTGTCCTCTTTCTACTGCAAATTCAGGGTGGGAAGGGTCAGGAAATTCATTTGCCGCCGCTGCCGGCCACGCTCTCGCCACCCCGGGTCAGGTAGTAGGCGCCGAGGATCGGCAGCATGGTCACCAGCATCACGAGCATCGCCACGACATTGGTCACCGGCACGTCCCGTGGGCGGCTCAACTGGTTGAGCAACCACAGCGGCAAGGTGCGTTCATGGCCGGCGGTGAAGGTGGTGACGATGATTTCGTCGAACGACAGCGCAAACGCCAGCATGCCACCGGCTAGCAACGCCGAGCCGAGGTTCGGCAGGATGATGTAGCGGAAGGTCTGCCAGCCGTCGGCGCCGAGATCCATCGACGCCTCGATCAGGCTGTGCGAGGTGCGGCGCAAACGGGCGATGACGTTGTTGTAGACGATCACCACGCAGAAGGTCGCGTGGCCGACGATGATGGTGAACATCCCCGGCTCAATGCCCAGCGTCTTGAAGGTCGCCAGCAGCGCGATCCCGGTGATGATCCCCGGCAGCGCAATGGGCAGGATCAGCATCAGCGAAATGCCCTGTTTGCCGAAGAAGTCCCGGCGATAGAGCGCAGCGGAAGCGAGGGTGCCGAGCACCATCGCGATCAGCGTGGCGATACTCGCAATCTGCAATGACAGCTTGATCGCTTCCAGCACGTCCGGCCGGGAAAACGCCACGCTGAACCAATGCAGGGTGAAGCCTTTCGGTGGAAAGCTGAACGCCGCGTCTTCGGTGTTGAAGGCGTAGAGGAAGATGATCAGGATCGGGAAGTGCAGAAACACCAGCCCGCCCCAGGCTGCGATGCGCAAGCCTATTGAAGCCTTTTCAGAGTGCATCGAAGGCCCCCAGACGTTTGACGATGGACAGGTAAATGGCGATCAGCACGATCGGCACCAACGTGAACGCCGCGGCCATTGGCATGTTGCCGATCGCGCCTTGCTGCGCGTACACCATGCTGCCGACGAAGTAGCCCGGCGGGCCCACCAGTTGCGGCACGATGAAGTCGCCCAAGGTCAGCGAAAAGGTGAAGATGGAACCCGCGGCAATCCCCGGCACCGACAGCGGCAGAATCACCTGCATGAAAGTCTGGCGCGGCTTGGCCCCGAGGTCGGCGGAGGCTTGCAGCAACGACGGCGGCAGGCGCTCCAGCGAGGCCTGGATCGGCAGGATCATGAACGGCAGCCAGATGTAGACGAACACCATGAACCGCCCCAGATGCGAGGTCGACAAGGTGCTGCCGCCGACCCCGGGAATTCCCAGAATGAACTGCAGCACCGGCTCCAGCCCCAGGTGCTGAACGAACCACTGCGCCACGCCACCCTTGGCCAGCAGCAGCGTCCAGGCGTAGGCCTTGACGATGTAACTGGCCCACATCGGCATCATCACCGCGATGTAGAAAAACGCCTTGGTCTTGCCGGTGGTGTAGCGCGCCATGTAGTAGGCAATCGGGAACGCGACGATGGCGCTGGCGATCGACACCACGATGGCCATGCTCAGGGTGCGCAGGATGATGTCGAAATTCGATGGCTGAAACAGCGCGGCGAAATTGGCCAGGGTCAGGTCCGGCGTGACCGCCATGGTGAAGTCGTCGAAGGTGTAGAAACCTTGCCACAACAGCACCAGCAATGAGCCCAGATAAATCGCGCCGAACCACAACAACGGCGGCACCAGCAGCATCGATAGGTACAGGTTCGGCTTGCGATACAGCAGGTTGGAAAACCTGCGCAACGGCGCCGATTGAGGGAGGGCGAGGGCGGTCATGTCACACCCCGCTCGCAACGGTGTCGTGCAACGGAATCATCGCTTCCCGCGCCCAGCGTGCGCTGATTCGCTGACCGGTCTGGTGCTGCGCGCTGCTGTCGATCCATTGATTGTTCGCCTGGCTGATGCTCAGGGTCTGGCCGTTTTCCAGGGTCAGTTCATAGCGCGTGGCGCTGCCCTGATATTGAATGTCGTGTAGCAGGCCGCTGACTTCGATCTCGTGACTGGCCAGCGGGCCTTCGGCGAAACGCACGTGTTCCGGGCGGATCGAAAACGGCTGCGGATGACCGCTGAGCTGGCGCGCCAGATCGCCGCGAATCACGTTCGAGGTGCCGACGAATTCGGCGACAAACGTAGTGGTCGGTTTCATGTACAGATTGCGCGGCGTGTCGACCTGCTCGATGCGGCCCTTGTTGAACACGGCCACGCGGTCGGACATCGACAGCGCTTCGGTCTGGTCGTGAGTGACGAAGATGAAGGTGATGCCGAGCTGGCGTTGCAGCTTCTTCAGCTCGCTTTGCATCTGTTCGCGCAGCTTCAGGTCGAGAGCGCCCAACGGTTCGTCGAGCAGCAGCACTCGCGGGCGATTGACCAGCGCGCGGGCGAGGGCGACACGTTGGCGCTGACCGCCGGACAATTGCACCGGTTTACGGGCGCCGTAACCGCCGAGGGCGACCATGTCCAACGCTTCTTCGGCGCGCTTGTGGCGTTCGGTTTTGCTCACGCCTTTGACCTTCAGGCCGTAGGCCACGTTGTCCAACACGTTCATGTGCGGGAACAGCGCGTAATCCTGAAACACCGTGTTGACGTCGCGTTGATAGGGCGGCAAACCGGCGGCTTCGGCGCCGTGAATGCGGATCGAGCCCGCGCTCGGTTGTTCGAACCCGGCGATCAGGCGCAGGCACGTGGTCTTGCCCGAACCGGAGGGGCCGAGCATGGAAAAGAACTCGCCGTCCTGGATATCGATGGAAACCCGGTCAACGGCTTTCACTTCGCCAAACTGCCGGGAAACGTTGGTGAACTGGACTGCAAGCGTCATGGTGCGGTGCTCCAAAAAGGCGAAGGCCGTCGCAGCGGCCCTGCCTGGACTTCTGAAAAAACTGGATCGTTTGGCGGTGTATGCGATGGTTTTTGGCTAACTCATCTGGTCGATACGCCGCGATCTGCTTTTAGCTCCCTCTCCCTCCGGGAGAGGGCGGGGGGTGAGGGCAGCGGTTTCGCTGAATCAAGACAACGTCAAAAACCACCCCTCACCCCAGCCCTCTCCCCCAGGGGTGCGAGGGGGAAAGGGAGCCGACCGCGTTAATTCTCGAGAGTTACCTACCGCCCATAATCGCAATGTAGTCCTGCGTCCACCGGCTATACGGCACAAACTTCCCACCCTCAGCCTGCGGTGTTTTCCAGAAAGCGATCTTGTCGAACTGATCAAACCCGTTGGTCTTGCAGCCTTCAGCTCCGAGCAATTCACTGCCCTGGCAAGCCGCCGGAACCGCCGGCAACGAGCCGAACCAGGCCGCCACGTCACCCTGGACTTTCGGCTGCAGCGACCAGTCCATCCACTTGTACGCGCAGTTCGGGTGCTTGGCCTCGGCGTGCAGCATGGTGGTGTCGGCCCAACCGGTGGCGCCTTCTTTCGGCACGGTCGAAGCAATCGGTTGTTTCTCGTTGATCAGGCCGTTGACCTGATACGGCCAGGCGCTGGACGCGACCACGCCTTCGTTCTTGAAGTCGCTCATCTGCACGGTGGTGTCGTGCCAGTAGCGGTGAATCAGCTTCTGCTGGGCGCGCAACAGTTCCAGCACCGCCTTGTACTGATCTTCGGTGAGTTGATAC
Source organism: Pseudomonas sp. 58(2021) (assembly GCF_017491585.1). NCBI lineage: Bacteria > Pseudomonadati > Pseudomonadota > Gammaproteobacteria > Pseudomonadales > Pseudomonadaceae > Pseudomonas > Pseudomonas sp. 58(2021). Next base: position 105,464 of record NZ_JAFGYZ010000016.1, on the reverse strand, counting down.
GGATCCTTGATCCCCAGCTCAGGCTTGGTGGACTTCAGATAGAGCGCCGCATCGGCGATGTAGATCGGGCCGTCGTAGGCTTGCACGCGGCCCTTGTTCGGCTTGCCGTCAGGCAGGTTCTGCGCGTCGAACACCACGCTCCAGCTGGTCGGCGCAGTCTTGAACACGTTGGTGTTGTACATCAGCACGTTCGGGCCCCACTGGTAGGGGGTGCCGTAGGTTTGCTTGTTGACCACGTACCACGGCGCGTCTTTCAGGCGCGGGTCGAGGGTTTTCCAGTTCGGGATCAACGCAGTGTTGATCGGTTGCACACGCTTGCCGACGATCAACCGCAGCGACGCATCGCCCGACGCCGTCACCAGGTCGTAGCCGCCCTTGGCCATCAGGCTGACCATTTCGTCGGAGGTAGCGGCAGTTTTCACATTCACCTTGCAGCCGGTTTCCTTCTCGAAACCGGTCACCCAGTCGTAGGCCTTGTCGCTTTCACCGCGTTCGATGTAACCGGGCCAGGCGACGATATCGAGCTGGCCTTCGCCGGCGCCGACGGCTTTCAGCGGCTCGGCGGCCTGCAGGCTGGCGCTGGCCAGCAGGGCCGTGGTGATTGCACTGAGCAGTGCGGTCTTGTGCACGAACATGGTGAACCCTCTTCTTTAAATTATGGTCGGGGCAGTTGTGAACGCGGTGAAGCATGCCGGGGTCGGCTTGTTATTAGCGTAGTCAGAGATGCTGGCCGTGGCGGGCCATGATGTGCCGCACCACGCTGTAGTCCTGCAGCGAATCGCTGGATAAGTCTTTGCCGTAACCGGAGCGTTTCAGGCCGCCGTGGGGCATTTCGCTGACCAGCATGAAATGGCTGTTGATCCAGGTGCAGCCGTATTGCAGCCGTGCGGCGACCTGCATCGCCTTGTCCAGGTTCTGGGTCCAGACCGACGAGGCGAGGCCATATTCGGAGTCATTGGCCCAGTCCACCGCCTGCGCGAGTTCATCGAAGCGGGTCACGGTGACCACCGGGCCGAACACTTCGCGCTGGACGATTTCATCGCTCTGTTTGCAACCGGCCAGCAGTGTTGGCTGATAGAAGAACCCGGCGCCGGAATGCACCGCTGCACCGGTCACCCGCTCGATGTGCGGCTGACCGAGGGCGCGTTCGACGAAACTGGCCACGCGGTCGCGCTGACGGGTGCTGATCAGCGGGCCGATCTCGTTGTCGGCGTCGCGTTTGCCGGCGAAGCGCAGGCTGCTGACCGCCGCACCGAGCTCGGCGACCAATTTGTCGTGAATCCCGGCCTGGGCGTAGATCCGGCAAGCCGCCGTGCAGTCCTGCCCGGCGTTGTAATAGCCATAAGTGCGCACGCCTTCGACCACGGCTTTGAGATCAGCATCGTTGCAGACGATCACCGGGGCCTTGCCGCCGAGTTCAAGGTGCGTGCGTTTGAGGGTTTTGGCGGCGGCCTGGAGGATTTTCTGGCCGGTGACGATATCGCCGGTCAGCGACACCATGCGCACTTTCGGATGCCCGACCAAGTGACTGCCAACGCCTTCACCGCCACCGCAGACGATGTTGATCACCCCACGCGGCAGGATCTCGGCCAGCGCTGGCGCCAGCGCCAGAATCGACAGCGGCGTGTGTTCGGACGGTTTGAACACCAGCGTATTGCCGGCAGCGAGGGCCGGGGCGATCTTCCACGCGGCCATCATGATCGGGTAGTTCCACGGCGCAATCGACGCGACGACACCAATCGGATCGCGACGCACCATGCTGGTGTAGCCCGGCACGTATTCGCCGCTGAGTTGACCGGTCTGGCAACGCACGGCGCCGGCAAAGAAACGAAACACATCGACGGTGGCGGTCAAATCGTCCTGCCGCGCCAGGTGCAGCGGCTTGCCGCAGTTCAAGGCTTCGAGGCGGGCGAGGTGATCGGCGTGTTTTTCGACAGCGTTGGCGATTTCCAGCAGGAAATTCGAGCGTTGTTGCGGGGTGGTGCGCGACCACTCGGCAAAGGCGCGGTGGGCGGCGAGGATGGCGGCTTCGACTTGCTCGGTGCTGGCTTCGGCAATCTGGGTCAGGACTTCGCCGGTGGCCGGGTTGAGGATCGGTTCGACAAAACCCTGGCCTGCGACCAGTTCGCCGTCGATCAGCAACGCGGTGTGCATGTGGGTCTGCGCGCCAGCCATTTTCCGGGATCTCTTTTCTTGTGTGGTCATCTTTGCTCCCGTGGATCCGGGAGCCGACCGTCTTATAGATGCAGCAAGACTAGTGCGCGGCTCCGGGGTCGACAAATTCTAAATACTGAAGGTGGCATTCGATTAAATAGATGGCTTGCGTCCGCCGTGGGGCTGTTCGCGGGCCACGGTCAGGAAAGGATCGACCAGCGCCGGTCGCGCCGTGCCGCGACGCCAGGCCAGACCGACGTCGAGGGTCTGGTTGAGGTCGGCAATCGGCCGCGCTTCGATGATGTCGCCTTCCAGTGACCACGGTCGGTAGGTCATGTCGGGTTGGATCGATACGCCCAGGCCGGCTGCGACCAGACTTCGCACCGCCTCGGTGGAAGCGGTTCTGAGGGTGATCTTCGGTTGCAACCCGGCGCCGCGCCACAGGCGTTGGGCGTTGCGATCCATCTCGTCGACGTTCAGTTGAATCAACGGCTCCCGGGCGACATCGGCGAGGTTGATGCTGTCGTGTTCCAGCAGCGGGTGCTGGGCCGGCAGCCACAAACGGTGCGGCGAGTGGGTCAGCACTTCGGTCTGCAAGGCGTGGCGGTCTTCGAGGTTGGAGAGGATCAGCACGCCGACATCGATCTCGCCGCTGACCAGCAAATGCTCGATGTACGGCCGTTCGTCCTCCATCACCCGGATCTCGACATTGGGGTAGGCACGCTGGAAACGGGTGAGCAAATCCGCCAGGTAATAACCGGCCACCAGACTGGTCACGCCGACGATCAACTGCCCGGCGACCTGATCGGTGCTCTGTTGCAGGCTGCGTTTGGCGTTGTCCACGGTGGCCAGAATCAGGTGCGCCTGGCGCAGGAACTGGTGCCCTTGGTGAGTAAGAGTCATGCCCTTGGCGTGGCGGTTGAACAGACTGACGCCGATTTCTTCCTCCAGTTGCTGGATGGCCAGGGTCAGGGTCGATTGGGAAATGAATGCGGTTTGCGCGGCGGCGGAGATCGAGCCGGTCTCGGCCACAGCGATGAAATGGCGGATCTGACGCAAGGTCATCATGGAAGGTTTACCCGGTGGGCGGTTTTTATAGATTGCCTCGAGTGTATATCTATTTTCGCGAAGGGCTGCGGTGGGCCAGGCAACATCTGGAAGCACACTCGCACCCAAGTGGCGGGCACTTTCGAACTAGGCTGAGGGCCTTATTGATCCGGATAACCCCTGTTTGGAGGCGGAACATGAACACCCGTGGATTGCTCGATCAACTCCTCAAGTCCGGCCAGGAACTGCTGCAGAACAAGGCGGGCGGGGCGCAGAACAAAACGGCTGCCGGCGGTTTGGGCGGCTTGCTGGGCGGATCTTCCAGTCATGGCGCACTCGGCGGTTTGCTGTCAGGCGCCGGCGGCGGTGCCCTGGCGGCCGGCGCCATGGGCCTGTTGCTGGGCAGTAAAAAGGCCCGCAAGGTTGGCGGTAAAGTCGCCATTTACGGCGGCCTCGCCGCGCTGGGCGTGATCGCCTACAAAGCCTACGGCAACTGGAACGCCCAGAAAGGCACCGCCCCGCAAAACGAACCGCAGACCCTCGACCGTCTGCCACCGGCGCAAGTCGAACAACACAGCCAGGCCATCCTCAAAGCCCTGGTCGCCGCCGCCAAGGCCGACGGCCACATCGACGACCGTGAACGCCAACTGATCGAAGGCGAATTCACCAAACTCGACAACGATCAGGAACTCAAGCACTGGCTCCACGCCGAACTCAACAAGCCCCTCGACCCCACGGACGTCGCCCGCGCGGCAAGCACGCCGGAGATGGCCGCCGAGATGTACGTGGCGAGCGTGATGATGGTGGATGAGGAGAACTTCATGGAGAAGAGCTATCTGGATGAACTGGCGCGGCAGTTGAAGCTGGAGCCGGGGTTGAAGGTGGAGCTTGAGAAGCAGGTCCGTGTAGCTACCCAGTAAAACCGCTGTCAGCGATATCAGAACCCGCGATCCCGCACAGGATGGCGGGTTCTTTCGTTGTGGCTGAAAAATCGCCGGCGAGGGCGCGTTACGGTATCGGCAGATCGTCTGCAGCGGAAATGGCCAATCCATCGCCCCTTTTTGCCATTGCGCCACTGGCACGCCACCCTCCGATTCCTTGAAAGTCCCTGTCCAGAGCCCACCCCGTTTACTCGGAAGGCCTGAGCGCGGCAAACCGTCTTATAAATGAAACACCGCCCTCAGCTATACTCCCCCGCATTTCGACCCGCCCCGAGGACTGACTGTGAAGAACTGGACGTTGCGCCAACGCATTTTGGCGAGCTTTGCGGTGATTATCGCCATCATGCTGCTGATGGTGGTCGTCTCGTATTCGCGGTTGCTGAAGATCGAAGCCAGTGAAAACAGCGTCCGTGACGACGCGATTCCCGGCGTCTATTACAGCTCGATGATCCGCGGCGCGTGGGTCGACAGCTACCTGCAGACCCAGGAACTGCTGGGGCTCAAGGAAGGGCAGGGCGTCAGCAGCGAAGATGCGGCCGATTACAAAGCCTTCGAGTCTCGTCTTCAGGAGCAGATGGCCAATTACCGTGGCACGGTGGTCACGGACGAGGACAAGCTGGAATTCGCGGCGTTCGAGAAATATCACGACGCCTACCTGAAAACTCAGGATGCGGTACTGGATCTGCACAAGCGCAATCTCGAAGCCGACGCTGTAAAGCTGTTCCACGAACAACTGACACCGACCTGGTACTCGGGCCGGATGAAGCTCAACGACATCATTGGCGAGAACAAGAAAGTCGCCGACAAGGCCATGGCCAACATCGACGAGGCCGTGGCGGCAGCCAAGGTCAGCATGTTCGTCTCGCTGCTGGTGGCCGTGCTGGCCGCCGGTTTCTGCGGTCTGTTGCTGATGCGCGCAATCATGGCGCCAATGAACCGCATCGTGCAGATCCTCGACATCATGCGCACGGGCGATCTGAGCAGTCGCTTGAACCTTGAGCGCAAGGACGAGTTCGGCGCGGTGGAAACCGGCTTCAACGACATGATGACCGAGCTCACCTCGCTGGTGTCCCAGGCCCAGCGCTCGTCGGTGCAGGTCACCACCTCGGTGACCGAGATCGCCGCCACTTCCAAGCAGCAACAGGCGACGGCTACCGAAACCGCGGCGACCACGACTGAAATCGGCGCGACGTCCCGCGAGATCGCGGCAACCTCACGCGACCTGGTGCGCACCATGACCGAAGTTTCCACCGCCGCCGATCAGGCCTCGGTGCTGGCCGGTTCCGGGCAGCAAGGCCTGGCGCGCATGGAGGACACCATGCACTCGGTGATGGGCGCGGCGGATCTGGTGAACGCCAAACTGGCGATCCTCAACGAGAAGGCCGGCAACATCAATCAGGTGGTCGTGACTATCGTCAAGGTCGCCGACCAGACCAACCTGCTGTCCCTGAACGCCGCGATCGAAGCGGAAAAGGCCGGCGAGTATGGCCGTGGTTTCGCCGTGGTCGCCACCGAAGTGCGGCGTCTGGCGGATCAGACCGCCGTGGCCACGTATGACATCGAGCAGATGGTCCGCGAGATCCAGTCGGCGGTGTCCGCCGGGGTGATGGGCATGGACAAGTTCTCCGAGGAAGTGCGCCGTGGCATGGCCGAAGTGCAGCAGGTCGGCGAGCAGCTGTCGCAGATCATCCATCAGGTACAGGCGCTGGCGCCGCGGGTGTTGATGGTCAACGAGGGCATGCAGGCCCAGGCCACCGGCGCCGAGCAGATCAACCATGCGCTGGTGCAACTGGGTGATGCCAGCAGCCAGACCGTCGAGTCGTTGCGTCAGGCCAGTTTCGCCATCGACGAACTGAGCCAGGTGGCCGTAGGCCTGCGCAGCGGCGTTTCGCGATTCAAAGTCTGATGAGCGAAATCACCGCCAAACGCAGCGCTGCCCCGGTGGCGAAGCAGGCGTTGTTCCTGCTGTTTCGCATCGGCAGCGAACGCTACGCCTTGCGCGCCACGGAAGTGGCCGAAGTGCTGCCGCGCCTGCCGTTGAAGCCGATTGCCCGGGCGCCGCACTGGGTGGCGGGGGTGTTCGCCTATCGCGGCATGGTGGTGCCGGTGATCGACCTCAGTGCCCTGACATTCGGCCATCCTGCCGAGGCGCGCACCAGCACGCGACTGGTGCTGGTGCATTACCGCGCGGATGACTCGCAGCCCTCGCAATGGCTGGGTCTGATCCTCGAACAGGCCACCGATACCCTGCGCTGCAACCCGGATGATTTTCAGCCGTACGGCCTCGACAATCGTCAGGCGCCATACCTCGGCCCGGTGCGTGAAGATGCGCAAGGACTGGTGCAATGGGTGCGGGTCAACGACTTGCTGGACGAGTCGGTGCGCACGCTGCTGTTTCCGACGCCGCCGTTGGACCCAAAGCGACTTGAGGAGCAGCCATGAGCAGCGACCAGCGCTTCTTCGACTTCCTCAAGGAACGCATCGGCCTCGATGTCGCGTCGGTCGGCCCGGCGATCATCGAGCGGGCCGTGCGCCAGCGCATCACCCTGTCGCAAACGGTGAATGCCAACGAGTACTGGCAGACCCTGCAAGTCTCGCGGGACGAACAGCAGGCGCTGATCGAAGCGGTGATCGTCCCGGAGACCTGGTTTTTCCGTTACCCGGAATCCTTCGCCACCCTGGGCAAACTGGCCCGCAAACGCCTGGCCGAGCTGAACAACATGCGGGCGCTGCGCATCCTCAGCCTGCCGTGCTCCACCGGTGAAGAACCCTATTCGATTGCCATGGCGTTGCTCGATGCGGGCCTCAAACCCCATCAGTTCAAGGTCGATGGCATGGACGTCAGCCCTTTGTCGGTGGACAAGGCGCGACGGGCGCTGTACGGCAGGAACTCGTTTCGCGGCCAGGAGCTGGATTTTCGCGAGCGGCACTTTTCCGCCGATGACGAGGGTTATCGGGTGAATGAAATTGTCCGCGAGCAGGTGCGCCTTCAAGTGGGCAACGTGCTCGATCCCTCGTTGCTGGTCAACGAGCCACCGTTCGATTTTGTGTTCTGCCGCAACCTGTTGATCTATTTCGATCAGCCGACCCAGCAACAGGTATTCGCCGTGCTCAAACGCCTGACCCATGTCGACGGCGTGTTGTTTATCGGCCCCGCCGAGGGCAGTCTGCTCGGGCGGCTGGGCATGCGTTCTATCGGGATTCCACAGTCCTTTGCGTTCAGTCGCGACAGTGACCCGCAACCCGAACCGCTGCCGATGCCGGTTGCGATTGCGCCCCCGTTGCCCGTGCGCCAGCCCGTGCGCAGCACGCCGCCGCCACCGGTGCGCAGTCGTCCATTTGCCGCTGTGACGCCACTGCCCGCCACTGCCAAAAGCCCGACCCCCGACGCGGCGACCCTGCTGGCCAACATCGCCGCTTTGGCCAACGAAGGCAAAAGCGCCGAAGCCCGCGCTGCGTGCGAACAGTTTTTGCGCAGCCATGAGCCGGTGGCCCAGGTGTTCTACTGGCTTGGCCTGCTCAGTGACGTCGCCGGCAGCGCTCTCGAAGCCCAGGGTTTTTACCGCAAGGCTTTGTACCTCGAACCGCAACACGCCGAAGCCTTGATGCACCTGGCCGGGTTGCTGCAGGCCCAGGGTGACACGGCCGGTGCCCGACGATTGCAGGAGCGCGCCGCCCGCAGCGGTCGCACCGCCGACAGTGAGCGTAAACGATGATCCCGTCCGACACCTTGAACGTCACCCACGAAGACGCCCGGGCCATCGACGATTGCTGGAACCGCATCGGCATTCACGGCGACAAGTCCTGCCCGCTGTTGGAAGAACACATCCATTGCCGCAATTGCTCGGTGTATTCCGCCGCGGCCACGCGCCTGCTTGACCGTTATGCGCTGCAGCAGGATGAGCGCGACCCGGTGGCGACCCAGGTTGAAACCGAGCTGAAAACCCGTTCGTTGCTGATGTTCCGCCTCGGCGAAGAATGGCTCGGCCTGGCCACCCGCAGCCTGGTGGAGGTCGCGCCGTTGCAGGCGATTCACTCGCTGCCGCACCAGCGCTCCCGGGCCTTGCTCGGTGTAGCGAACGTGCGCGGGGCGCTGGTGGCGTGCCTGTCGCTGGTCGAACTGTTGGGCCTGGACAGCAACGCCGCGGCGCCCACTGGGGCGCGGATCATGCCGCGCATGTTGATCATTGCTGCCAATGGCGGGCCGGTGGTGGTGCCGGTGGATGAAGTCGACGGCATTCACGCCATCGACGAACGCATTCTTGACGCCGCATCCCGATCCGGTGCGCAGGCCAGTGCCAAATACACCCGAGGCGTGTTGCCCTTCAAAGGCCGCAGCCTGCGCTGGCTGGATGAAGAACAGTTGCTGTCCGCCGTGACCCGGAGCCTCACATGACCCCCGAGCAAATGCGCGACGCCTCTCTGCTCGAGCTGTTCAGCCTGGAAGCCGAAGCACAGACTCAAGTGCTGAGTGCCGGGCTGCTGGCGCTGGAGCGCAATCCGACCCAGGCCGATCAGCTCGAGTCCTGCATGCGTGCTGCGCACTCCTTGAAAGGTGCGGCGCGGATTGTCGGCATCGACAGTGGCGTCAGCGTCGCCCACGTGATGGAAGATTGTCTGGTCAGCGCCCAGGAAGGGCGGTTGTTCCTGCGCCCGGAGCATATCGACGCGCTGTTGCAGGGTACCGACCTGCTGATGCGCATCGCCACCCCGGCCAACGGCCCGCAACCGGCGGATATCGAGGCTTACGTAGCGTTGATGGGCGGTTTGCTCGATCCGACGGCACCAGCCGTGGTGCCTGCCGCTCCGAGTGCACCACCAATGGCCGAGTTGCAACTTCTGCCACCGCCGATGGTTGAGCCCGCGCCGGTTGAAATCCCGGTCGAGGTTGCCGAACCGGAACCCGCGCCGCGCAAGAGCAAACGCACCACGGAGGGCGGCGAGCGGGTGCTGCGGGTCACCGCCGAACGCCTGAACAGCCTGCTCGATCTGTCGAGCAAATCCCTGGTGGAAACCCAGCGCCTCAAGCCGCACCTGGCCACCATGCAGCGCCTCAAACGCATGCAGAACAACGGCCTGCGGGCGCTGGAAAGTCTCAATGTGCATCTCAAGGAACATGCCCTGAGCCTTGAAGCTCAAGAAGCGCTGGAAGATGCGCGGCGCCTGCTCGCCGAATCTCAGCAACTGCTGGCAGAGAAAAACGCCGAGCTCGACGAGTTCGCCTGGCAGGCCAGCCAGAGAGCGCAAGTGCTCTATGACACCGCGCTGGCCTGCCGCATGCGGCCGTTCGCCGATGTGTTGTCTGGTCAGGTGCGGATGGTGCGCGACCTCGGTCGCAGCCTCGGTAAACAGGTACGGCTTGAGATCGAGGGCGAGAAGACTCAGGTCGACCGCGATGTGCTGGAAAAACTCGAAGCACCGCTGACGCATCTGCTGCGCAACGCAGTGGATCACGGCATCGAAACCCCGGAAGAACGCCTGCTCAAAGGCAAGCCCGAAGAAGGCCTGATCCGTCTGCGCGCCTCGCATCAGGCCGGTCTGCTGGTGCTGGAATTGAGCGATGACGGCAATGGTGTCGATCTGGAAAAGGTCCGTCGCAGCATCGTCGAGCGCCAGCTGTCGCCGGCGGAAACGGCCGCCCAGTTGAGCGAAGAAGAGCTGCTGACCTTCCTGTTCCTGCCGGGTTTCAGTCTGCGGGACAAGGTCACCGAAGTGTCCGGTCGTGGCGTCGGCCTCGATGCCGTTCAGCACATGGTTCGCCAGTTGCGCGGTGCGGTGGTGCTGGAGCAGACGGCGGGCGAGGGCAGTCGCTTCCATCTCGAAGTACCGCTGACCCTGTCTGTGGTGCGCAGCCTGGTGGTGGAAGTTGGCGAGGAGGCTTATGCGTTCCCGCTGGCGCACATCGAACGCATGTGCGATCTGGCGCCGGAGGACATCGTGCAGGTCGAAGGCCGCCAGCACTTCTGGCACGAGGGGCGGCATGTCGGGCTGGTCGCGGCCAGCCAGTTGCTGCAGCGTCCGGCCAGTCAGAACAGCGGCGATACCCTGAAGGTCGTGGTGATCCGCGAGCGCGAGGCGATCTACGGTGTGGCGGTGGAGCGTTTCATCGGCGAGCGCACGCTGGTGGTGTTGCCGCTGGACGAGCGGCTGGGCAAGGTGCAGGACATTTCCGCCGGGGCGTTGCTCGACGATGGTTCGGTGGTGTTGATCGTCGATGTCGAAGACATGCTGCGCTCGGTGGACAAGTTGCTGAACACCGGGCGTCTGGAACGAATCGCCCGCCATGGCAATCAGGCCGCAGAGGCGGCGCGCAAACGGATTTTGGTGGTCGACGATTCGCTCACCGTGCGTGAATTGCAACGCAAACTGCTGCTCAATCGCGGCTATGACGTGGCCGTTGCGGTCGACGGCATGGACGGCTGGAACGCCTTGCGCTCCGAGGATTTCGATCTGCTGATCACTGACATCGACATGCCGCGCATGGACGGCATCGAACTGGTGACGCTGCTGCGTCGCGACAATCGCCTGCAATCGCTGCCGGTGATGGTGGTGTCTTACAAGGATCGCGAAGAAGACAGGCGCCGTGGACTGGATGCCGGGGCGGACTATTATCTGGCCAAGGCCAGCTTTCATGACGATGCACTGCTCGACGCAGTGGTTGAGCTCATCGGAGGAGCGCGGGCATGAAGATCGCAATCGTCAACGACATGCCTATGGCGGTGGAGGCCTTGCGCCGGGCGCTGGCTTTCGAGCCGGCGCATCAAGTGGTGTGGGTCGCCAGCAACGGCGCCGAAGCGGTGCGCCTGTGCGCGGAAAACACCCCGGACCTGATCCTGATGGACCTGATCATGCCGGTGATGGACGGCGTCGAGGCCACCCGGCGCATCATGGCCGAGACGCCCTGCGCGATTGTCATCGTCACGGTCGATCGCCAGCAGAACGTGCACCGGGTGTTCGAAGCCATGGGCCACGGTGCGCTGGACGTAGTCGACACTCCGGCCCTCGGCGCCGGCAACGCTCAGCAGGCGGCGGCACCGCTGCTGCGCAAGATCCTTAATATCGGCTGGCTGATCGGCGAGAAAACCGCTCGCTCGCGCCCGGCCCAGACCACGCCGCGCAGTTCGGCATCGTGCCAGCGGCTGGTGGCGATCGGCTCGTCCGCAGGCGGCCCGGCGGCGCTGGAGGTCTTGCTCAAAGGCCTGCCGCGCAACTTTTCGGCAGCGATTGTACTGGTGCAGCATGTCGACCAGGTTTTCGCCGCCGGCATGGCCGAATGGCTGGCCAGTGCCAGTGGCCTTGACGTGCGCCTGGCACGGGAAGGCGAGCCACCGCAGGCCGGCGCGGTGCTGCTGGCCGGCACCAATCACCACATCAGGTTGCTCAAGAACGGCACGCTGGCCTACACCGCCGAGCCGGTCAACGAAATCTACCGCCCCTCGATCGACGTGTTTTTCGAAAGCGTCGCCAATTACTGGAACGGTGACGCAGTAGGGGTTTTGTTGACCGGGATGGGACGCGACGGGGCGCAAGGGCTTAAGCTCATGCGTCAACAGGGCTACCTGACCATCGCGCAGGATCAGCAAAGCAGTGCGGTGTACGGCATGCCCAAGGCCGCCGCGGCCATCGATGCAGCCGTAGAAATCCGTCCACTGGAAAAGATAGCGCCACGATTGCTGGAGATTTTCCCCAAATGAACACATCCATCCGCAATCCTGGCCCCCGCAGCACTCAGGTGACCGCCCATGAATGACTTACAGATCGATGACATCAAAACCGACGAGAACGCCGCCATGGTGTTGTTGGTGGACGATCAGGCGATGATCGGCGAAGCCGTGCGCCGCGGGCTGTCGAATGAAGAGAACATCGACTTTCACTTCTGCTCCGACCCGCATCTTGCCGTGGCCCACGCGGTGCGGATCAAGCCGACCGTGATCCTGCAGGATCTGGTGATGCCGGGCCTTGACGGCCTGAGTCTGGTGCGTGAATACCGCAACCATCCGGCGACCAAAGACATTCCGATCATCGTCCTGTCGACCAAGGAAGACCCGCTGATCAAGAGCGCAGCGTTCTCCGCCGGGGCCAATGATTATCTGGTGAAGCTGCCGGACAACATCGAGCTGGTGGCGCGCATCCGTTATCACTCGCGCTCCTACATGACCCTGCTGCAACGGGACGCGGCCTATCGCGCGTTGCGGGTCAGCCAGCAGCAATTGCTCGACACCAATCTGGTGCTGCAGCGGCTGATGAACTCCGACGGGCTGACCGGGCTGTCTAACCGCCGGCATTTCGACGAATACCTGGAGCTGGAATGGCGCCGCTCGCTGCGTGACCAGAGCCAGTTGTCGTTGCTGATGATCGACGTCGATTACTTCAAGTCCTACAACGACACCTTCGGTCACGTCGAAGGCGACGAAGCCTTGCGCAAGGTCGCCACGGCGATCCGCGAGGCCAGCGCCCGGCCGTCCGACTTGCCGGCGCGTTATGGCGGCGAAGAGTTTGCGCTGGTGCTGCCCAACACCTCGCCGGGCGGGGCGCGGCTGGTGGCGGAGAAGCTGCGCCAGACCGTGGCGGCGCTGAAGATTCCGCACAATGCTCCGGTCGAAGGGTCGAGCCTGACCATCAGCATCGGCCTGGCGACGATGGTGCCGGAGGCGGGCAGCGACTGCCGGTTGCTGATCTCGGCGGCGGACCGTGGCCTGTACCTGGCCAAGAACAACGGGCGCAATCAGGTCGGCATCGAATAGGTACGCGATACCCTTGTGGGAGCGGGCTTGCTCGCGAATGCGGTGGGTCATTCAGCAATGATGTCGACTGATACTCCGCCTTCGCGAGCAAGCCCGCTCCCACGGGGATCTGTGTCAGGCCATGTCAAGTGAATCGCCTTAACAGCCGCCAGACGGGCTGCCGTGACAGCTTGATTACGTTATACTCGCCGGCTTTCAAAAGTTCGCCAACGAGTGCTGCCCGTCATGGAAATCAACCCGATCCTGAACACCATCAAGGACCTGTCCGAGCGCTCCGAAACTATTCGGGGGTATCTTTGACTACGATCAAAAGCATGAGCGTCTGATCGAAGTCAATCGCGAGCTTGAAGATCCTGCAGTCTGGAACAAACCTGAATACGCCCAGGAACTGGGCCGCGAGCGCGCTGCGCTGGCGCAGATCGTCGATACCCTCGATGAACTGAACGGTGGCCTGGCCGATTGCCGCGAGCTTCTGGACATGGCCGTTGAAGAGAACGACGAGGGCGCGGTCAACGACGTCGTCGAAGTTCTTCAAGGTCTCGAAGAGTCCCTGTCCAAGCTCGAATTCCGCCGTATGTTCAGCCACGAGATGGACCCGAACAACGCCTACCTGGACATCCAGGCCGGTTCCGGCGGCACCGAAGCCCAGGACTGGGCCAACATCCTGCTGCGCATGTACCTGCGCTGGGCCGACAAACGCGGTTTCGACGCGACCATCATGGAGCTGTCGGCCGGTGAAGTCGCCGGGATCAAGGGCGCTACCGTGCACATCAAGGGCGAATACGCCTTTGGCTGGCTGCGCACCGAGATCGGCGTCCACCGTCTGGTGCGCAAGAGCCCGTTCGACTCCGGCAACCGTCGTCACACCTCGTTCTCCGCGGTTTTCGTCTCGCCAGAGATCGATGACAAGGTGGAAATCGAAATCAACCCGGCAGACCTGCGGATCGACACCTATCGTTCCTCCGGTGCCGGTGGTCAGCACGTAAACACCACCGACTCGGCCGTACGTATCACCCACGTACCGACCAACACCGTGGTCAGCTGCCAGAACGAACGTTCCCAGCACGCCAACAAGGACACCGCCATGAAAATGCTGCGGGCCAAGTTGTACGAGCAGGAAATGCAGAAGCGCAACGCCGCGTCCCAGGCCCTGGAAGACACCAAGTCGGACATCGGCTGGGGTCACCAGATCCGTTCGTACGTGCTCGATGCGTCGCGGATCAAGGATCTGCGTACCAACATCGAACGCAGTGACTGCGACAAGGTACTCGACGGCGATATCGACGAATACCTGGAAGCCAGCCTGAAATCGGGGCTGTAAGCTTCACCCGACCTCAAGTCCCCCGTCACCGGCGGGGGCAACGAACCTGTGATGGAAAATTTAAAGACATGAGCGACCAACAACTCGATTCGCAAGCCCTGCAACAGGAAGAAAATTCCCTGATCGCCCTGCGCAAGGAAAAGCTTGCTGCCGAGCGCGCCAAGGGCAATGCCTTCCCGAACGACTTCCGCCGCGACAACTACTGCGATGCACTGCAGAAACAGTACGCGGACAAGACCAAGGAAGAGCTGGCAGAGGCTGCGATCCCGGTCAAGGTTGCAGGTCGCATCATGCTCAACCGTGGCTCGTTCATGGTGATCCAGGACATGACCGGTCGCATCCAGGTCTACGTCAACCGCAAGACCCTGTCCGAAGAAACCCTGGCCGCGGTGAAAACCTGGGACATGGGCGACATCATCGCCGCCGAAGGCACCCTGGCCCGTTCCGGCAAGGGCGACCTGTACGTCGAAATGACCAGCGTGCGCCTGCTGACCAAATCCCTGCGCCCGCTGCCGGACAAGCACCACGGCCTGACCGACACCGAACAGCGCTACCGTCAGCGCTACGTTGACCTGATCGTCAACGAAGACGTGCGCCAGACCTTCCGCGTTCGTTCGCAAGTGATCGCGCACATCCGCAGCTTCCTGATGAAGCGCGACTTCCTCGAAGTCGAAACGCCGATGCTGCAGACCATTCCTGGCGGCGCCGCGGCCAAGCCGTTCGAAACCCACCACAACGCGCTGGACATGGAAATGTTCCTGCGTATCGCGCCGGAGCTGTACCTCAAGCGTCTGGTGGTTGGCGGTTTTGAAAAAGTGTTCGAGATCAACCGCAACTTCCGCAACGAAGGCGTTTCGACTCGTCACAACCCTGAATTCACCATGTTGGAGTTCTACCAGGCTTACGCCGACTACGAAGACAACATGGACCTGACCGAAGAACTGTTCCGTGAACTGGCGCAGCTGGTTCTGGGCAGCACCGACGTGCCGTACGGCGACAAGGTGTTCCACTTCGGCGAGCCGTTCGTGCGCCTGTCGGTGTTCGACTCGATCCTCAAGTACAACCCTGAGCTGACCGCCGATGACCTGAACGACATCGACAAGGCGCGCGCCATCGCCAAGAAGGCCGGCGCCAAGGTGCTGGGCTTCGAAGGTCTGGGCAAGCTGCAGGTGATGATTTTCGAAGAGCTGGTCGAGCACAAGCTGGAACAGCCGCACTTCATCACTCAGTACCCGTTCGAAGTGTCGCCGCTGGCCCGTCGCAACGACGACAACCCGAACGTTACCGACCGCTTCGAGCTGTTCATCGGCGGCCGTGAAATCGCCAACGCCTACTCCGAGTTGAACGACGCGGAAGACCAGGCCGAGCGCTTCATGGCCCAGGTGGCCGACAAGGACGCCGGCGACGACGAAGCCATGCACTACGACGCCGACTTCGTTCGCGCGCTGGAGTACGGCATGCCGCCAACGGCCGGTGAAGGTATCGGTATCGACCGTCTGGTGATGTTGCTGACCAACTCGCCGTCGATCCGCGACGTGATCCTGTTCCCGCACATGCGGCCGCAAGCGTAAGTGTTTCAATAAAAAAGCCGCCTGAAATGGGCGGCTTTTTATTGCCTGTCTGGTACAAACGTATCAAATGGTTACTTTTGAAAAAAACAACAGAGGAAGTCCTGTCGTGATCGGTGCAATGGCTCAAGAGGGTGCAGCGGGAATCGCCACTGCGGTCGCTGAAAGTGTTCAGTACCAGGGCCGCAAGGCCAGCCGACAGGGCAGCGAGCAGCGTCGGCAGGATATTCTGGATGCGGCGATGCGCATTGTCGTGCGCGATGGCGTGCGGGCCGTGCGCCACCGGGCGGTGGCCGCCGAGGCCGGTGTGCCGCTGTCGGCCACCACGTATTACTTCAAGGACATCGATGACCTGCTCACCGATACCTTCGCCCAGTACGTCGAACGCAGCGCGGCTTACATGGCCAAGCTGTGGATCAACAACGAAGGCCTGCTGCGCGAGATGGTGGTCAGCGGTGACGGCAGTCCGGAGTCGCGTTCGCAGCTGGCCGACGATATCGCCCGATTGATGGCCGATTACGTGCACCGGCAACTGGTCAATCGTCGTGAGCATTTGATGGCCGAGCAGGCGTTCCGTCAGGAAGCGCTGCTCAACCCGCGTCTGGCGGAACTGGTGCGTTCCCATCAGCAGATTCTGTTGCAGGGCACCTGCCAGTTGTTCCAGGTATTGGGCTCGCGCGAGCCGCAGCAGGATGCCAAGGTGTTGACGGCGATTATCGGACGGATGGAATATCAGGGCCTGCTCAACGACGCCGAGCCTTTGGCCGAAGAGGACATGCTCGGCATTCTGACGCGCTATATGCACCTGGTACTCGCGTCGGTCTGAAAGCCGATGGAGGTCTCCCACAGGGGAAGGTGTTTCAGGTTCTAGGGAGTGTTGAATGAAAGCCTGGCGTGGCGCGTTGATCGCGCTGTCGTTCCTGCTGCTCAGCGGTTGTCTGGTGACTTTTCGCGAGCCGCTGCCCGCTAGTGAACCGGCGCCCAAAGGCCTGCTCGGCCAATGGTCGAGCACCAACGCCTGGGGCGAGCCGATGAATCTTGAACTGACGCGCCTGGGCAACGATCGCTATCAGGCGGTGGCGTACTTCAAGGCCAGACCCCATGAGCGTGAAGCCTATCCGTTCACGGTGTCGCGCCACGGAAGCCGCTGGTACCTGTCGGCGAAGGTGCCGGCGCAGTATGGCGGGCAATTCACCATCGCCGGTTTCGAAATCACCGACAAGCGCGAACTGGTGATCTACAACCTCGACCTCGAACAGATCAACCAGGCCATCGCCCAGAAAGCCCTCGACGGCCAGGGCTTCCAGACCGATGACGGCGACGGCGTGCAGGTCGACAGCCCGCTTGAAAAGGTCTTTGCTTACCTCGACGACCCGGCCAACTCCGACGTTTTCGTCGAAGCGGCGCGCTATCAGCACCAGGCCAAGGCCAAATAATTCAGTTCGTCACGTTTTCTACAGGAGTTTCGGGTGGACGATTACCAGCAGACGATACGCACGCTGTCCGATCGCATAGTGCTGGCGCAGACGCCGATCCGCGTGCTCGACGCGGTCAAGTGGGACGAGAACATCCGCAAGGGGTTCCTCAAGGCCAAGGGCAAGGAATTGCCGGCGGTGGATCGCGACTACTACCTCAACCGGCCACTGTCCTTCGATTCGAGCAAGGTCAAGCTGGAATTCCAGAACATCGAACGGGACATCACCCGCCAGCTCGGCCAGTTCAACCCGGTCGGCCAGATCATGCGGCGCATGTGCAAGGAATACCGGATGGTGGTGCGCATGCTCGAAGCGCGCGGCACCGAGGATTTCGGCCTGATTTCCCAAGAACTGTACGGCGCCGCGTCCGATGCGTTTCACGCCGGTGACCCGACGCTGGCCGACCTCGGTTTGATGATGTCGGACTACCTGAACAACATCGATGGTCGTGGCGACCTGAAGGACGAACCGAAGACCCTTACCGCCAAGGACGCCGTGCATCTGTTGCAAACCCGCCTGAACAAGGTGTTCGGCGAGGCTGAGGAAACCATCCGCGTGTTCGAGTCCGACGGGATCGTCGCCGATGCGGCCGCGGGCGCCGACTACATCAAGATCCGCACCGACGCGATGTTCAACGACCGCGACGTGCGGGCACTGGAAGTCCACGAAGGCCTGGTGCACGTCGGCACCACGCTCAACGGCTTGAACCAGCCGATCTGCACCTTCCTGTCCAAGGGCCCGCCCTCGTCGACGGTGACTCAGGAAGGCCTGGCGATCCTGATGGAAATCATCACCTTCGCCTCTTACCCGAGCCGCCTGCGCAAACTGACCAACCGCACCCGCGCCATTCACATGGTGGAGGAGGGGGCGGACTTCCTGCAGATTTTCGAGTTCTTCCGCGAGCAGGGCTTCGAAATGGCGGAAAGCTATGGCAACGCCAGCCGTGTTTTCCGCGGATCGACGCCGACCGGTCTGCCATTCACCAAAGACTTGTCCTACCTCAAGGGCTTTATCATGGTTTACAACTACATTCAGTTGGCCGTGCGTAAAGGCAAGCTCGAGCAGATCCCGCTGTTGTTCTGTGGCAAGACCACACTGGAAGACATGCGAACCCTGCGTCAACTGGTGGACGAAGGCCTGGTGGTACCGCCCAAGTACCTGCCGGACCAGTTCCGCGACATGAATGCGTTGTCGGCGTGGATGTGCTTCTCCAACTTCCTCAATCACTTGAGCCTGGACCGGATCGAGGCGGATTACTCCAACATCCTGTAGGCCCATTGATCATTCCCGCGCGGCGCGCGGGAGTCCGAACCTTGCGAGGTTTCACCGGATGAGAATCCTCGGCATCCTTTGCCTGCTCCTGACCCTCGGCGGTTGCAGCTCCTTGCTGTTTTATCCCGAGCCCGGTCAGATCTTCACCCCGGAAAAGGCCAGACTCGAATACCGCACCGTCACCCTGACCACCGCCGATGGCCTCAAGCTGAACGCCTGGTGGCTGCCGGCCGAACCCGGGGTCGAGGTCAAGGGCACGGTGCTGCATCTGCACGGTAACGGCGGCAATCTGCCGATGCACTTGGGCGGCAGCTGGTGGTTGCCGAAAAACGGCTATCAGGTGCTGCTGGTGGACTATCGTGGTTACGGTCTGTCCGAGGGCGAGCCGAGTCTGCCGGCGATCTATCAGGACATCGACGCTGCCTTTGCCTGGCTGGACAAGGCGCCGGAAGTCAAAGGCAAGCCACTGATTCTGCTCGGTCAAAGTCTTGGTGGTTCGATGGCAGTGCATTGGCTGGTGCAACATCCGGAAAGACAAAAACAGCTCAAGGCTTTTGTGCTCGACGGGGTTCCGGCCAGTTACCGCAGTGTTGGCCAATACGCTCTGAGTACATCGTGGATGACGTGGCCATTCCAGGTGCCGCTGTCGTGGCTGGTGCCGGATGGCGACAGCGCAATCCATTCGATGCCGCAGCTCAAAGGCGTGCCGAAACTGATCTTCCACAGTATCGACGATCCGCTGGTGCCGCTTTCCAATGGCATTCGTCTGTATCAGGCTGCGCCGCCGCCCCGGGTCCTGCAATTGACTCGCGGTGGGCACGTGCAGACTTTCGGCGACCCGGTGTGGCGTCAGGTCATGCTGCGTTATCTCGACGATCCCGAGCATTTCAACGGACTGCGCCGCCTCGGCGAAGTCCCGAATTACCCGCAACCCCCGAATTCTGAAAACGAGAGTCCGCAATGAGTGAAGAACGCAACGCCATCCCGCTGATCATCACCGGTATCTGCAGCATCCTCGGCACCGTCGGCGCCCTGTGGTACTACGGCTACCTGCACTTCGCCAAACCCGAGGATGCATTGCTGCTCAACGAATTCACCATGCTCAAGACCATTCCCGGCGAAGACTACAAGGTCTCCCTGGACCCGGCGCCGCAAGTGGCGCAATGCATCGATGGTGTGCTGGTGCTGTTCGACACCGAACAGAAAGGCCTGACCGGGGTGCTGGTCAACAGCCAGAAAAAGGCTGTGCGTTGCATGGGGCAGGAGACGCCGCAGAAGCTGGAAGAGTAAACCTGCGGCAAACAAAAGCCCCGCCTGATCAACTCAGGCGGGGCTTTTTCGTTACGGTGTGACGCTTAGTTCGAGCTTACTGCCGAACGCGGCACCACTGGCTGGTTGTCGTTGGAAATGGTCACTTCCACCCGACGGTTCATCGCACGGCCCGAGACGCTGCCGTTATCCGCGACCGGATATTCCTTGCCATAACCCTGCACTACGATGCGCGAAGGATCGACGCCCATTTTGATCAGTGCAACCTGTACCGATGTCGCGCGACGCTCGGACAGCGACTGGTTGTAGCTCGCCGAGCCGGTGCTGTCGGTATAGCCTTCGACGATCACTTTGCGGTCCGGGTTTTCCTGGAGGAACTGCGCCAGTTTGTTGATGTTCACCAGACCGCTGGATTTCAGATCGGCCTTGTTGGTGGCGAACAGCACGTCACCGAAGGTCACCAGCGTACCGCGATCGGTCTGCTTGGCGTTGAGGCTGTCCTGCAGCTGTTTGATCTGCTGATCGCGAGCGTCCAGACGGGCCTGGGCACGTTGGGCGGCGGCGTTCTTCAGATTGGCTTCAGCGGTGCGCAGGGCGATGGTCTGCTTCGCCACTTCCACGCGCTGGTTGGTCAGATAGGCCAGCTGGTCGACCTTGTGCTGGTCTTCCTTGTCCAGATAAGCCTTGTCGGCCTTGTCCAGGTAATCACTGGCGTCCTTGGTTTCCAGCGCCGCGACTTTGCTCGCCTGCGGGTTGGCCTGCAGGCCGGCGTAGTTGGTGCGTGCCTGTTCCAGGTTCGGGTTCGGCGGCGTCGAGCAGGCAGCCAGGGCAACGCTTGCGGCCAGGAGAGCGGGGATCATCAGTTGTTTACGCATAATCGTTCGTCCTTTCTATCGATAAGAGATTCAGCCTTGCGGTCGGGATGCGCGCTTACTGCACGGTGCGCTGACTTTCCTGACGCAGTTCCTGAACACCTTTCTGGGAGTCCTTCACCGCCTGTTCGGCCTTCATCGCCTGGGCCTTGCGTTCAGCGACGCGGGCGTCCCACTCGGCCTGTTCGGCGAGGGTGCGAGCCTCGTCATATTTCTTGTCGTGCATGGCGATTTCGGCTTGTTTGAGCTTGTCCTGTGCCTGCTTCATTTCCACGGCGGCGAATTCGGTACCGCCGGCACTGACTGCGCTGTTAACCGCCGATTGAGTCACGGCGTACTGCTCGGTCGGTGGATTGCCGGCGCAACCGGCCAGCACGAAGCTGGTGCCGATGGCCAGGGCGGCCAGTTTCAGACCGCGCAGGTGGGAGAACGAGGTTTGGGTCTTCATGGTCTTCAACTCCATTGGTTAACTCCTTGGAAGCTTCGAAATCCATCCTGGTAGCGGAGCCGCAACCGTCATGTGCAAGTGCGTTTTGAAACGCTCGTTCCAGGCGTGGTTACCTGTTCCGACCGAAGGCATTTTTCAAAAGTTCAGAAAAGATGGCTTATCGCCAAAAAATATTCTGACCGAATGGACAAGGCTCTAAACCGGGAACTTTGGCGTTTTTCAGAGGTACGCGCGGGCAGAAATGGCAGAGAGCCGGAGGGGGAAACAGTGCATGTGGGAGCTGGCTTGCCAGCGATCAGGCCGTCAAATTCAACACGGCTGTGACCCAATTGACGCCATCGCGGGCAAGCTCGCTCCCACCGTTTTTGTGATGTCCGAAAATCAGTGTTTCTGCTTGCCGGCAGCGGCCGACAAGTCCTGCAAATGCCGCCGCGACAACGCGAGAAAACGCGGGGTCGGGCCAACGTCTTCATACAGCGGATCGCCTTCTTCGTCGGTCGCGACCACAGTCGGGCCTTTCACATACGGCAGACTCGCTTCGAACTCTTCGAGGGCGGCGCCGATCAGTTCGCCGAGCAGTTCTTCGGCATGCCGTTTGGGGTACATCTCGGTAATCGCTGCCAGCCGTGCGGCAGCTTCCACATCCAGATGAATCGTGTAGCCGGTGTCGGTCAGGCGACCCTTGGCGGTTTCTTCCCAATGCTGGGCGAGTTCACGGATTTTCATAATGACCTCATGTCGCACCTGCTCGTGGCAGGTCTGGGTGAGTGTCCGCCGTCAGCCGGCGGCAAGCCGTTGTGGGGCTTACTCTTGAGACTAGCTTCAACCCTCAAGGTTTAAAGTCCCTTCGTCGTCTGCTTGTAAGAAGCGTTGCAGAGCGGCACTCTCTGTTCATCCACTCACTTGCGATCCGTCACCGATTACTGCTGGAGAGATGCTGATGACCGATATTGATGCACGCTTGCGCGAAGACGTTCACCTGCTCGGTGAGCTGTTGGGCAACACCATTCGTGACCAGTACGGCGAGGCTTTTCTCGACAAGATCGAGCAGATCCGCAAGGGCGCCAAGGCCGACCGGCGAGGGTCGATGGACGCCGAACTGAGCGCCAGCCTCAATCAATTGAGCGAAGACGAACTGCTGCCGGTGGCGCGGGCCTTCAACCAGTTTCTCAACCTGGCGAACATCGCCGAGCAGTACCAGCTCATCCATCGCCGCGAAGAGTCGCAGACCGCGCCGTTCGAGTCCCGGGTGCTGCCGGAATTGCTCGCCCGTCTGGGTCAAGAAGGGCACAGTGCCGACTCTCTTGCCCGGCAATTGTCACGACTGGAAATCGAACTGGTGCTCACCGCGCACCCGACCGAGGTGGCCCGGCGCACGCTGATCCAGAAGTACGACGCGATTGCCGCGCAACTGGCCGCTCAGGATCACCGCGACCTGACCAGTGCCGAGCGCGAGCAGATCCACAACACCCTGCAACGCTTGATCGCCGAAGCCTGGCACACCGAAGAAATCCGCCGCACCCGACCGACTCCGGTGGACGAAGCCAAGTGGGGTTTTGCGGTGATCGAGCATTCGCTGTGGCAGGCGATTCCCAATCACATGCGCAAGGCCGATCAGGCGCTGTTTGCGGCCACCGGTTTGCGCTTGCCCCTGGAAGCTGCACCGATCCGTTTCGCCTCGTGGATGGGCGGCGACCGCGACGGCAACCCGAATGTCACCGCTGCGGTGACTCGCGAAGTGTTGCTGCTCGCACGCTGGATGGCGGCGGATCTGTACCTGCGTGATGTCGATCACCTGGCCGCCGAACTGTCGATGCAGCAAGCCAGCGAAGCGCTGAAGGCCCGGGCTGGCGACAGTGCCGAGCCGTATCGGGCGGTGCTCAAGCAATTACGCGAACGTCTGCGCGCCACGCGCAACTGGGCTCATGCGTCGCTGACTGCGACCACGCCGGCCCCGGCCGATGTGCTGCACAACAACCGCGACCTGCTCGATCCGCTGGAGCTGTGTTTCAACTCGCTGCACGAGTGCGGCATGGGCGTGATCGCCGACGGGCCGTTGCTCGATTGCCTGCGTCGGGCCGTGACGTTCGGCCTGTTCCTGGTGCGCCTCGATGTGCGTCAGGACTCGTCGCGACACAGTGCGGCCATGACTGAAATCACCGATTACCTCGGCCTCGGCAAATACGAGGAGTGGGACGAAGAACAGCGCATCGGCTTCCTGACCCGCGAACTGCAAAACCGTCGACCGTTGCTGCCGGCGCATTTCAAACCCTCGGCCGACACCGCCGAAGTGCTCGCCACCTGCAAGGAAATTGCTGCGGCACCGGGCGCTTCGCTGGGTTCCTACGTGATCTCCATGGCCGGTGCCGCTTCCGATGTGCTGGCGGTGCAATTGCTGCTGAAAGAGTCCGGCGTACTGCGGCCGATGCGCGTGGTGCCGCTGTTCGAAACCCTGGCTGACCTCGACAACGCAGGACCTGTTATCGAACGCCTGTTGCTGTTGCCGGGTTACCGCGCGCGCCTGCAAGGCCCGCAGGAAGTGATGATCGGTTATTCCGACTCGGCCAAGGACGCCGGCACCACCGCGGCGGCCTGGGCGCAATACCGTGCCCAAGAGCGGCTGGTGGAAATCTGCCGTGAGCAGCAAGTCGAACTGCTGCTGTTCCACGGTCGCGGTGGCACCGTGGGCCGTGGCGGCGGCCCGGCGCACGCGGCGATTTTGTCGCAACCGCCGGGTTCGGTGGCCGGGCGTTTCCGCACCACCGAGCAGGGGGAAATGATTCGATTCAAATTCGGCCTGCCGGACATCGCCGAACAAAACCTCAATCTGTATCTGGCGGCGGTGCTCGAAGCGACCCTGTTGCCACCGCCGCCACCGACGCCGGAGTGGCGTCATCTGATGGACGAATTGGCCGCCGACGGTGTCGCCGCTTACCGCGCCGTGGTGCGGGAGAATCCACAGTTCGTCGAGTATTTCCGTCAGTCGACGCCGGAGCAGGAGCTGGGACGTCTGCCGTTGGGCAGCCGTCCGGCCAAGCGCCGCGCTGGCGGGATCGAAAGCCTGCGGGCGATTCCGTGGATCTTCGGCTGGACCCAGACACGCTTGATGCTGCCAGCGTGGCTCGGCTGGGAAACGGCGCTGAGCAAGGCGCTGGAGCGTGGCGAAGGCGAATTGCTGGGGCAGATGCGCGAGCAGTGGCCGTTTTTCCGCACCCGCATCGACATGCTGGAGATGGTGCTGGCCAAGGCTGACGCCGACATTGCACTGTCCTACGACGAGCGTCTGGTGGAGTCGGACTTGCTGCCTTTGGGTGCGCACTTGCGCGACCTATTGTCGCAGGCGTGTTCCGTGGTCCTCGGCCTGACCGGTCAGTCGCAGCTGCTGGCACATAGCCCGGACACCCTGGAATTCATCCGTCTGCGCAACACCTATCTCGACCCGCTGCATCTATTGCAGGCTGAACTGCTGGCACGTTCGCGGCAGCAGAATGTCGAGCAGGGCAGCCCGGTAGAACAGGCGTTGCTGGTGTCTGTGGCGGGGATTGCCGCCGGTTTGCGAAATACCGGCTAAGGTTTTCTGCGTGGGGCGAGGCACCCGGGGTTCGTGTCGGGTGCTGTTTATCGAGCGTGGGAAAAATGCGGTCAGGCGACAGTTAATGATGGGGTTGCGACTTGGGGAACCGCGTCGCAAGGTCGCGGCAGGCGCGGGTTTCTCCGACTTTTGGCGTCTTGTGTGGGCGCAGCCTGCTGTGTATCTTGGTCAGCCTCTGGCCGTTTGGGCGGTCACGACCCTATTTCCAGGATTTCGCCCCATGAGGCGAATCCGTTGTTTTGCAAAAGCTTTTTATAAAAAAATTGAGGAGCACATCTAATGCGCGTCATTCTGCTGGGAGCTCCCGGGGCCGGTAAAGGTACTCAGGCTAAGTTCATCACCGAGAAATTCGGCATTCCGCAAATCTCCACCGGCGACATGCTGCGTGCTGCGGTCAAGGCCGGCACCGAACTGGGCATCAAGGCCAAGAGCATCATGGATGCCGGCGGCCTGGTGTCGGATGACCTGATCATCGCGCTGGTCAAGGACCGTATCGCTCAAGCCGATTGCGCCAAGGGTTTCCTGTTCGATGGCTTCCCGCGCACCATTCCTCAGGCTGAAGCGCTGGTGACTGCCGGTGTCGAGCTGGACGCCGTGGTCGAAATCGCCGTTGAAGACGAAGAAATCGTTCAACGTATCGCCGGTCGTCGCGTTCACGAGGCCAGCGGCCGCGTTTACCACATCGTCTACAACCCGCCGAAGATTGCCGGTAAAGACGACATCACCGGCGAAGAGCTGGTACAGCGCAAGGACGACACCGAAGAAACCGTGCGTCATCGTCTGTCGGTCTACCACTCGCAGACCAAGCCGCTGGTGGAGTTCTACCAGAACCTGTCCGCCAAAAACGGTGGCAAGCCGAAGTACAGCCATATCCCTGGCGTCGGTTCGGTTGAAGCGATCACTGCCAAGGTGCTTGAAGCGCTGAGCTGAAAAACCTGATCCGCTGCATCATCCACGGCCCGCTTGCGGGCCGTAGTTGTTTATACTGGCGCACTTTTTCCCCACCTGATTTACGGACACATCGATGAGCACCTTGCTGGCCCTGGACACCGCGACTGAAGCTTGCTCCGTTGCCTTGCTGCATGACGGCAAGGTCACGAGCCATTACGAGGTGATCCCGCGCCTGCACGCGCAGAAACTGCTGCCGATGATCCAGCAACTGCTGGCCGACGCCGGCACCACGCTGCAAGCGGTGGACGCGATTGCCTTTGGTCGCGGCCCGGGCGCGTTCACCGGTGTGCGGATCGCCATCGGTGTGGTGCAGGGCCTGGCTTTTGCGCTGGATCGCCCGGTGTTGCCGGTGTCGAATCTGGCGGTGCTGGCGCAGCGTGCTTATCGCGAACACGGCGTGAGCCAGGTCGCAGCCGCCATCGATGCGCGGATGGATGAAGTGTATTGGGGCTGCTATCGCGAGACCGCCGGGGAGATGCGTCTGGTGGGCACCGAGGCGGTGTTGCCGCCGGAAGCGGCCGCACTTGCAGACGATGCTACCGGCGATTGGTTCGGTGCCGGCACGGGTTGGGGCTATGGCGAGCGCATCGCTGTGAGCCTGACCGGTACCGACGCGGGCATGCTGCCTCATGCCGAAGACCTGCTGACCCTGGCGCGATTTGCCTGGGAGCGCGGTGAGTCGATCCCGGCAGACGACGCCCAGCCGGTTTACCTGCGCGATAAAGTGGCCACTCCGAAAGCCCGCTGAGGCCGTTCACCCTGTGGCATTCGCCACAGGGTTCCCCCGTTCCTGCCAATCGTCCGTTTCTAACCCCGCGCTTTAAACCTTTTGTCTTTTATGTGTTCTAGTTATCACTCGGCGATTTGCTAAGTCGGTCAGGTGCCGCTAAATTGCCATCATCGATACCGAGCATGACTTTATGCGTATAGACGGCGTTTCCACTCAGTCCTACCCCATCAAGCGCAAGCCTCGCAAAGGCAATCCGGCGCTGGATGAGTCCGTCGACGATATCGACGGCGAGCTGGAATTCCCCACCGAGGCGCAACTGGCCGCCCGTGCTGCCAAAAACGCAGCGCATCGCCTGAGCAATCTGCCCGCCCGCCAACAAGACATGATTTATCACCGTGCGATGAAGAAAAGCGTGGCCATGGCCCTGGCCAGCTACCTGAGCACCGCCGGTTTTGTCGATTGGGATGCAGATGTGCTGGGCCTCGATCTGTACATCTGATGGATCTGCCTTACTACCTCGGCTGCCCGTCCTGGAGTGAAAACGCCTGGCGCGAGTATCTGTATCCGGTAGACGCCAAGACCTCCGATTTCCTCGGTCTGTATTCGCAAGTGTTCAACGCCGTGGAAGGCAATACGACCTTCTACGCCAGCCCATCGCCCGCTACTGTGCAGCGTTGGGCCGAGGTCATGCCCGAACACTTTCGCTTCACCGCCAAATTCCCCGGCGACATCAGCCACGGCGGTGACTTGCGCGATCAACTGACCGCCGCCGAAACCTTCATTCAATTGCTCAACCCGCTCGGCGAACGCGTATCGCCGCTGTGGCTGCAACTGTCGAAAAGCTTCACCCCTCAACGACTCCCCGAATTGGCAGCCTTCATCGACGCGTTTGATCGACCGCTGGCGGTGGAAGTGCGCCATGAGCAGTTCTTCGCCAAGGGTGAGAGTGAACGCCTGCTCAATCGCCTGCTGCTGGATCGCGGCGTGGAGCGCATCTGCCTTGATCCGCGCGCGTTGTTCAGTTGCCTGTCCACCGAGTCTTCAGTGATCCACGCTCAATCGAAAAAACCTCGAGTACCAACGCGCCCGGCAGCGTTCACGCAGTTCCCGCAGGTGCGCTTCATCGGCCATCCCGAGCTTGAGGCCAACGATCCCTTCCTGGTGCCGTGGGTGGCGAAAATCGCCGAGTGGATCGAAGAGGGCCGTACGCCGTACATCTTCCTGCACACCGCCGATAACATTCTGGCGGCCAGGCTCGCGCAGCGTTTTCACGCACAGCTGATGCAACGTTTGCCTGGCTTGCCATCCCTGCCTGAGCTATACAGAGAACCCGCCGCGGAACAACTTGGCCTGCTCTGAGGCGGTTTTTTTCTGCCCAGGAGCCTGCCGATGGATGCCCAAGCCCGCAAAGAACAACTCCGTAAAGCCGAGACCTTCAAAGCCCTGCATGAGCGTGCCGGGATTTTCGTGATTCCCAATCCGTGGGACGCAGGTTCGGCGAAGATGCTCGCCAGTCTGGGATACCAGGCGCTGGCGACCACCAGTGCCGGTTATGCGTTTTCCCAGGGCAAGCCCGATGGTGCACTTGGCCTCGAAGAAACCTTGAACAACGTTCGGGCGATTGTCGCTGCCACGGATTTACCGGTGGCAGTGGATCTGGAAAACGGTTTTGCCGACGCTCCGGCCGAGTCCGCACAAAGTCTGTTGCGAGCAGCCGAAGCGGGCGCAGTGGGCGGTTCCATCGAGGATGCCACCGGTCGCCCGGATGCGCCGATCTACTGCTTCGACCACGCTGTGGCGCGGATCGAAGCCGCCGTCAGCGCAGTGCGCACGTTGCCGTTTCCCTTCACGCTGACGGCTCGTGCGGAAAACTACCTGCACGGCAATCCGGATATCAACGACACCATTCGCCGCTTGCAGGCGTTCGCCGAAGCAGGCGCCGATGTGCTTTATGCTCCGGGTCTGAGGACGGCTGAAGAGGTGTTGGCGGTGGTACGCGCAGTGGCGCCGAAACCGGTCAATGTGTTGATGTCCGGCGGCTTGAAACTGACCGTGCAGCAGCTGGAAGAAATGGGCGTGAAGCGCATCAGCACCGGTTCGGCGCTGGCACTGGCGGCGTTCGGCGAGTTTTTCCGGGCTGCCGAGGAAATCCAGCAGTCGGGCACGTTCGGTTTTACCTCGCGGTCGATGCCGTACGCGAAGGCCAATCAGTTTTTCAAGGGCTGAAGCAGGGCGCAATCAGGCGGCGATGCGCAGGTTCTGCTGAACGATCGGGCGCACCCAGCCGTTATCGAAGTCCAGGGCTTTCTGCTGCTCGACGATGGCTTCCGGCGGGAACGGCGGGTAAGGCTGCAGCAGATCCAGGTCGAACTCGGCAATCGGCAGGTACAGCGGTTTTTTCTGCGGGGCAGGGCCCGGTTCCGGAATCGGCTGGCCGTTGTTGATCACGACCGGACGAACCCAGCTGCTGTCGAAATCCTGCTGCTTTTGCTGAGTCTTGATTTCTTCCGGCGGGAACGGAGGGTACGGCTCGGCCAGTGTCATGTCGATTTCGGCGATCGGCAGGAACAGCGGCTCCGGCGGACGCACCTCGGTTTCCACCACATCGCATTCGCGCTGGTCGATGATGTGGGCGTGCAGCTCGCTGCCGATGGTGGGTTCTTCAGGGCTTTCAAGATCGACCGGTGGGAAGGTGCCACAGGCCGGCACCACATCACTCGATTGTTCGGCCAGTGCCTGGGCGAAGAAATCCTGCCACAGGTGGCTGATGCCGCCCAATGCTTGAGTGTTATGACGGCTGAAATCGCCTTTGGGCGAAATGTAGCCAATCGATGTGGGAAGAATGCCTGACATTTTTTTCGGTCGACGCTCAGCTCTGGCAAAATGCGCGTTGATTGGGTTATCGGCGGTTTTTGCCGATCCTTAACTTTTTTGAGCGTGTTTTCCATGATTGAGCAACCCGCGGCCTGCCGCATCCATGTCCAGGCCCTCGGCCCGGCGTTCGAAGCGCAGGCCGAGCAGTGGGCCGAGCGCCTGAATCTGCCGTTGCAGGTGGCCGACGGCGAATTCGCCTTGCAGGTTGGCGAGCAGGGCTTGCAGTTGCAACAGCTGGGGCCGGATGCCCCGGGGCCGGTGCGGGTGGACTTTGTCGAGGGTGGCGCGGCCCATCGTCGGTTGTATGGCGGTGGCAGTGGTCAGATGATCGCCAAGGCTGTCGGTATCGCCCAGGGCGTGCGTCCGCGGGTGCTGGATGCCACGGCGGGGCTGGGCAAGGATGCGTTCGTGCTGGCCAGTCTCGGCTGCGAGATGAGCCTGATCGAGCGTCAGCCGCTGATCGGTGCCTTGCTGGAGGATGGTCTGGCCCGAGCGGCGGAAGACTTCGATGTGGCGCCGATCGTGGCGCGGATGAAGCTGCTCAAGGGCAACTCCATCGACGTGATGCGCAATTGGGAGGGCGAGCCGCCGCAGGTGATCTACCTCGACCCGATGTTCCCGCATCGTGAGAAAACTGCGCTGGTTAAGAAGGAAATGCGCCTGTTCCGTCCGTTGGTGGGCGACGATCCGGATGCACCGGCCTTGCTGGAAGCGGCGTTGGCACTGGCCACGCATCGGGTGGTGGTCAAGCGCCCGCGCAAGGCGCCGTGCATCGAAGGGCCGAAACCGAGCCATGCGCTGGATGGCAAATCCAGCCGCTACGATATCTATCCGAAGAAAGCGCTCAAGGCCTGAGGCCGAGTTACTGCCCTTCGCGAGCAAGCCCGCTCCCACATTGGAATGCATTTCAAATGTGGGAGCGGGCTTGCTCGCGAAGGGGCCAGTCCAAACTCCAAATTTCTAGGGGCGATACGCCCGCATGAACAGCCCGACCACTTCCTGCACATGACTTTCCGCCGCCTCGCCGGTCAGCGGCTCACCGCAGCCGTACAACAGGCGGAAATTACCCGCGCCCTTGATCAGGCAGAAGAAGTGCTCGGCGGCGTTGTGCGGGTTGTCGATGCTCAGCACGCCGGTTTCGTGAATCCGCCGCAGCAAACGTTCCATCCCCTGCACCATGCGCTGAGGGCCGGCCTCGAAGAAGATCAGTGACAGGTTGGGATCCTGACTGCCCAAGGCCATGATCAGGCGATGCAGGTTCACCGATTCATCGCTGTTGATCAGGTGGTGAAAGCCTCGCGCAATGTTCAGCAACACATTTTCCACCGCGATGCCGTCCGGCAATTCGAAGAACAGCGGCGGCAACTGCTCCTCGCATTTGGCCACCACGGCGGCGGAGAACAGCGTCTCCTTGTCATTGAAATGGCTGTAGACCGTCAGCTTTGACACGCCAGCTTCGGCGGCCACCGCGTCCATGCTGGTGTTGGCGTAGCCGTGACTGAGGAACAGGATTTTCGCCGCTTCGAGAATTGCCTGGCGCTTGGCCGGATCCTTCGGGCGGCCGGGGCCGTTTGGAGTGGAAAGATTGTTCGACATTCTTCGCTTTTAATACTGGACTGGTGAGTTTGCTATTAATAACATACCGGCCAGTATAATTATTCCAAGCCTCCTTAGCGAAAGGTCCTTCACCATGTTCCGCCATGCGTTGTCCTTTGCGGTGCCAGTCAGTCTGGTGTTTTTATTATCGGCATGTGGCAAGGAAGAGGTGACGCCAGTCAGCGTGCGACCGGCCATGGTGGTACAGCCAGAGCCTTCGGCGCAGGCGATGGAAAGCTATCCGGGCGAGGTTCGCGCTCGTTACGAGCCCGATCTGGCGTTCCGCATCGGTGGCAAAGTCAGCCGACGACTGGTCGAGGAAGGCCAGCGGGTGAAGGCCGATCAGCCCTTGGCCGAACTTGATCCGCAAGACGTACGCCTGCAACTGGAAGCCACCCGCGCCCAGGTCACCGCCGCCGAAGCCAATCTGAATCTGGTGCGTGCCGAGCGTGATCGTTACAAGACCCTGATGGAACGGCAGATGGTCAGCCGCTCGGCCTATGACAACGCCGAGAATCTCTACCGTTCCGGCGAAGCCCGCCTCAAACAGATCAAAGCCGAATTCAACGTCTCGACCAATCAGGCCAGTTACGCCGTGCTGCGTGCGCCCCAGGATGGCGTGGTGGCCAAGCGTTCGGTGGAAGTCGGGCAAGTGGTCGCCGCCGGGCAGACCGTTTTCACCCTCGCCACTGACGGCGAACGGGAAGTGCTGATCAGCCTGCCGGAGCAAAGCTTCGGCCGCTTCAAGGTCGGCCAGCCGGTTTCGGTGGAGCTGTGGACTCAACAGAACCAGCGCTTTGCCGGGCAGATCCGCGAGCTGTCGCCGGCCGCCGATCCGAAATCCCGTACCTTCGCCGCGCGTATTTCATTCACTGCCGGCAAAGTCCCGGCAGAACTGGGCCAGAGCGCCCGGGTCTTTGTGCAGACCGCCGATGTCATCCCGCTGTCGGTACCGCTTTCGGCGCTGACGGCCGAAAACGGCGCGACCTACGTCTGGGTCGTCAGCGCCAACAACACCCTGAAAAAGACGCCGGTGCGCGTCGGCCCGTTCGGTGAGAAAACCGTGCCGGTGCTCGAAGGCCTCAACGCCAGCGACTGGGTGGTGGCCGCCGGCGTGCATGTGCTGCTGGAAGGGCAGCAGGTGCGTCCGGTGGATCGTTCCAACCGCGTGGTCAATCTGGCGGACAAGGAGTAAGTCCCGATGCGCTTCAACCTTTCCGAATGGGCGTTGCGTAATCGCCAGATCGTACTGTTTCTGATGCTTCTGCTGGCGATTATCGGCGCCTTGTCCTACACCAAGCTCGGCCAGAGCGAAGACCCGCCGTTCACCTTCAAGGCCATGGTCATCCAGACCCGTTGGCCCGGCGCAACGGCGCAGGAAGTCTCCCGTCAGGTTACCGAGCGCATCGAAAAGAAGCTGATGGAAACCGGCGAGTACGAGCGGATTGTTTCGTTCTCGCGCCCCGGTGAATCCCAGGTCACCTTCATTGCCCGCGACTCCATGCATTCGGTGGAGATTCCGGATCTCTGGTATCAGGTGCGCAAGAAAGTCAGCGACATTCGCCAGACCCTGCCACCGGGGATTCAGGGACCGTTTTTCAACGATGAGTTCGGCACCACCTTCGGCAATATCTATGCGCTGACCGGCGACGGTTTTGACTACGCGGTGCTCAAGGACTACGCCGACCGCATCCAGATCCAGCTGCAACGGGTCAAGGACGTGGGCAAGGTCGACCTGCTCGGTTTGCAGGACGAGAAAATCTGGGTCGAGCTGTCCAACGTCAAACTCGCCACCCTCGGCTTGCCGCTGGCAGCGGTGCAGCAGGCGCTGGAGGAACAGAACGCGGTGTCCACTGCCGGCTTCTTCGAAACCGGCAGCGAGCGTTTGCAGCTACGGGTTTCGGGGAATTTTCAGACAGTCGACGAGATCAAGAACTTCCCGATCCGGGTCGGTGATCGTACGTTCCGCATCTCCGATGTTGCTGACGTGCGGCGTGGTTTCAACGATCCTCCGGCCCCGCGCATGCGCTTCATGGGCGAAGACGCCATCGGTCTTGCGGTGGCCATGAAGGACGGCGGTGACATTCTGGTGCTGGGCAAGGCCCTGGAAATCGAGTTCGCCCGGATCCAGAAAAACCTGCCGGCCGGCATGCAATTGCGCAAGGTCTCCGACCAGCCGGCGGCAGTGAAAACCGGTGTCGGCGAGTTCGTTCAGGTGCTGGTCGAAGCGTTGGCCATTGTGCTGCTGGTGAGCTTCTTCTCCCTCGGCGTGCGCACCGGCATGGTGGTGGCGCTGACCATTCCGCTGGTGCTGGCGATGACGTTCGCCTGCATGTATTACCTCGGCATCGGCCTGCACAAGATTTCCCTCGGCGCGCTGGTGCTCGCACTAGGCCTGCTGGTGGACGACGCGATCATCGCCGTGGAAATGATGGCGATCAAAATGGAGCAGGGCTTCGACCGGATCAAGGCGGCCAGTTACGCCTGGACCAGCACTGCGTTCCCGATGCTCACCGGTACGCTGATCACTGCCGCAGGCTTCCTGCCGATCGCCACGGCGCAGTCCGGTACCGGCGAATACACTCGCTCGATCTTCCAGGTGGTGACCATCGCCTTGCTCGCATCCTGGGTAGCGGCGGTGGTGTTCGTGCCGTATCTGGGGGAAAAGCTCCTGCCGGACCTGGCGAAAATTCACGCGGCCAAACACGGCACGGCTGACGGCCAGTCCGATCCTTACGGCACGCCGTTCTACCAACGGGTACGGCGTCTGGTGGAGTGGTGCGTGCGTCGGCGCAAAACCGTGATCGTGCTCACCGTGCTGCTGTTCGTGGCTTCGGTGGCGTTGTTCCGGTTCGTGCCGCAGCAGTTCTTCCCGGCTTCCGGGCGACTGGAATTGATGGTCGATCTGAAGCTTGCCGAAGGCGCTTCGCTGGCCAACACCACCGCCGAGGTCAAACGGCTGGAAGCGATGCTCAAGGATCATGCCGGCATCGACAATTACGTGGCCTACGTCGGCACCGGATCGCCACGTTTCTACCTGCCGCTGGATCAGCAATTGCCGGCGGCGAGCTTCGCCCAGTTCGTGGTGCTGGCGAAAACCATCGAGGAGCGCGAAGCGCTGCGCACGTGGCTGATCGACACCTTGAACGAACAGTTCCCGGCTCTGCGCTCGCGGGTCACGCGTCTGGAGAACGGTCCTCCGGTTGGCTATCCGGTGCAGTTCCGCGTCACCGGCGAGCACATTGAGGAGGTCCGGGCTCTGGCGCGCAAGGTCGCGGCCAAGGTGCGCGAGAACCCGCATGTGGTGAACGTGCATCTGGACTGGGAAGAGCCGAGCAAGGTCGTGTACCTGAACATCGATCAGGATCGCGCCCGGGCCCTGGGGGTGAGCACGGCGAATCTGGCGAAGTTTCTCCAGAGTTCGCTGACCGGTTCCAGCGTCAGCCAGTACCGCGAAGATAACGAGCTGATCGAAATCCTCCTGCGCGGCACCGTGCATGAGCGCACCGAACTGTCGCTGCTACCGAGTCTGGCGGTGCCGACCGATAACGGTCGCAGCGTCGCGCTGTCGCAGATTGCGACGCTGGAATATGGCTTCGAGGAAGGCATCATCTGGCACCGCAATCGTCTGCCGAACGTAACCGTGCGCGCGGACATCTATGGCAAGGAACAACCGGCGACGCTGGTGAAGCAGATCATGCCGACGCTTGATCCGATCCGGGCCGAGTTGCCGGACGGTTATCTGCTGGATGTCGGCGGTACGGTGGAGGATTCGGAGCGGGGGCAGAAGTCGGTGAACGCCGGGGTGCCGATGTTCATTGTCGTGGTGCTGACGTTGCTGATGGTGCAGCTGCGCAGTTTCTCGCGCACGGCGATGGTGTTTCTGACGGCGCCGCTGGGGTTGATCGGGGTGACGCTGTTTCTGCTGGTGTTCCGTCAGCCGTTCGGGTTTGTGGCGATGCTCGGGACCATCGCGCTGTCGGGGATGATCATGCGCAACTCGGTGATTCTGGTGGATCAGATCGAGCAGGATATTGCGGCGGGGCTCAAGCCCTGGCAGGCGATCATCGAGGCGACCGTGCGTCGGTTCCGGCCGATTGTGTTGACGGCACTGGCGGCGGTGCTGGCGATGATTCCGCTGTCACGCAGTGTGTTTTTCGGGCCGATGGCGGTGGCGATCATGGGGGGGTTGATTGTGGCGACTGCTCTGACGCTTTTGTTTTTGCCGGCGTTGTATGCGGCTTGGTTCCGGGTGCGTAAGGAGGTTTGATTTTGTTTGAGCGTGGCGGCCTTTGGGCCGGCCATGCTCTGGGTGTTTTTTGTGAATATCCGTTGCTTCGGGTGTTGCCGCTGGCGGTTTCGCCCTTACGGCGAGTCACTTTTTTCAAACGCCAAAAAAGTAACCAAAAACGCTGGGCCCCGGCGTTCGGCACCTCGCTTTGGCTCGGTGTTCCTTCGCTCCGGGATTCATCCGGGGGCATCGCCTCCGGTTTGCTTCGCTGCACCTCCTCTCGATGTGTTTGGCTTCGCCAAACGGCGCTTCGCGCCCACCCCCGGATAAATCCCTCCACTCAGCCTGCCGATGGGGCCGGCACGTCAAAAGCGCTACTTGAGCTAACGCTCATCGTGTTGAGTGGGGCGGCTG
This sequence comes from Pseudomonas sp. 58(2021), assembly GCF_017491585.1. NCBI lineage: Bacteria > Pseudomonadati > Pseudomonadota > Gammaproteobacteria > Pseudomonadales > Pseudomonadaceae > Pseudomonas > Pseudomonas sp. 58(2021). Next base: position 69,965 of record NZ_JAFGYZ010000016.1, on the reverse strand, counting down.
CGCCACATGCTGTGGGGTCTCCTACAGCTTTTTCAGAATTCTCTGATATTGAGGCGGTCCGGTCTGGGGTGTTGTACTCGGTTCTCTGTTTTTATGAGTGATCGGGAGGTTTTTTGTGAAGAAGCCGCCGGTATTGAAAGGACGGTCCGATCCGGTGTTCGACTTGTTGGCGCGGGCGCCGCACAAGCAGCATCTGGTGGATTATCTGGCGCTGCTCAAGCCCCTCGATGATCGGGGGCGTTATTTGCCTTTCGAGGATTTGCGCTATCGCTGGGCGCCGGGGCTGGACGCTCGTTTGTGTTGGGCGCTGGTGAAGAGGGCGAGGGCTGCGCAGTACATCAATCTCCTGCCATTGGGTGAGCCGCCGCAGTGGGGCAAGTATTTGCTGACACCCTCGGCCCGGAAAACCCTTTCGGCCGTCGATCTGCAGACGACTTCCGCTTCGCTGGAGTGCATGACCGGGCAGATCGGCGAACGGTCGCATTTCAGTTATTTGCTCAATGATCTGATCGAAGACGAAGTGATCGCCAGCAGCCAGTTGGAAGGTGCGGCAACGACCACGCGAGTTGCCAAGGACATGCTCAAGTATCAACGGCAGCCGCGCACGCCGGATGAGCGCATGGTCATGGGCAATTACAGGATGATGAATTTCGCCTGGGAAAACCGTTACCAACCCTTGAGTGTCGACTTGATCGCGGCAATGCATCGGGTGGGCGTCGAGGGGATCGATGACGAGCAATACAGTCCCGGTTTTTTCAGGACGAACGATGAAGTGGTGGTACAGGATGGCGAGGGCAACACGGTGCATACACCGCCGCCCGCTGTCGGAGTGGTGATGCGTTTGCAGAGACTCGTACGCTGGATCAATCAGCCACTCGGCTCACCTCAGGAAAAGGACTACCTGCACCCGTTGATCAAGGCGATCACGCTGCATTTTTCTCTGGGCTACGAACATCCGTTTCGCGATGGCAACGGACGGGTTGCGAGGGCGTTGTTCTACTGGTTCATGTTCAAGCACGAATTTTCGGCATTTCGCTACATTGCGATCAGTCCTTTGCTGCGCAATGCGCCGGTGAAGTACGGGCGGTCGTATTTGCATAGCGAGGCCGATGAGCTGGATCTGACGTATTTCATCGAGTTTCAGTGTTCGGTGATTCAGCGTGCAGTCAGTCGCTTCACGGATGTCTACCGCAAAAGCCTGGCGTACACGGAAGACTTTGAGCGCTGGCTGATGGCGTCGGGTTTTTTCGAGCGGCTGACGCAAAGGCAGCGGGCGCTGTATCAGGTGGCCAAGAGCGGAGTGGCGAAGGAGTTTACGGCGAGCAACGTGAGTGAACACTTGGGTTGTTCTTGCAGCACCGCGATGTCAGCGCTAAACGGGCTGGTCGAGTTGCAGGTCTTCGAGAAAAGGAAAATGGGCAGCGAGTGGGTGTTCTTTTTACGCAGTCCAGCCAGTGTGTTGAAGGACGGGAGCGAGTTGTCTCGCTCCCGTGCAGCGTTGGCCTAGAGGCTGCCAAACACCTTCTTCGCCAGACTCGTCGCCGCAGCGGCGGGGTTCTTGCGGATGGTTTCTTCCTGTTTGCCGATCATCTCGAACAGACCGTTCAGTGCTTGTTCGGTCACGTAGCTTTCGATGTTGGCGCTCTTGGAATCGACCACGCCCAACGTCGCAGCCTGGCCGGCGAACGCGTTGTACTTCTGCGCCACGCCTACCTTGTCGGTCGCCTGTTTGACGATCGGCAGAAACCTGGCGCGGATCTGTTCGCGGCTGGATTTGTCCAGGTATTGGGTGGCGGAGTCGTTGCCGCCGCTGAGGATGCCTTTGGCGTCGGCCACGCTCATTTTCTTCACGGCGTCGACGAGGATCGGCTGGGCCTGGGTCACGGCGGTTTCCGCGGCCTTGTTCATGGCGGTTTCCAGTTCGTCGACCTGGGCGCCCATGCCGAACGCTTTCATCTTGCCGGCGACTTTGCCGAGTTTGCCCGGCAGTTCGATTTTCACGTCCGGGTTGTTGCTGAAGCCGCCCGGGGTGCCGAGTTGTTTGACGGCCAGTTGCGCGCCCTGGGTCAGGGCATCCTTGAGGCCGCCGGTGGCGTCGCCTTGCGACAGGTCGCTGAGGGACAGGGCCAGTGCGTTGGCGGAGATCATCAGGCCCGCGCACAGGCCGGCGAAGCGTAGGGTAGGGCGGAGCATGAAAGCTTCCTTGTTCAAAAGATTTAGCGGGCGGCGTCGACGCGGACTTTCAGCGGCTGAGGATCCTTGCCATCAAGCTGCACGGCATGGTTTTCGGTGGTGATGAACATCAACTCGCCGTTGACCTCGATGCGTGCGCTGACCGAGTAGCGGTGGCCGGGTTTGACCTGGGTCGGATCGTAGCTCAAATGGAACGGCAGCGGCACTTGTCCCTTGATCGGGCCTTTCTGTTCGTCGAGCACTACCGCGGGCGCATCGGCCAGCGAAACGTCCTGAAGGCTCACACTCAAGGTCGCGCTTGGCGGCAGGGCGATGCGTTGCAGGTAGAACACTTCGCCGTCGAGGCTCGCTTTGCCGCTTGGAGTGGTGGACTGGCAAGCACTCAACACGGTGGCGGCGGCGAGAAGAGAAAGTTTTTTCATGGGGACCTCAAAAGACTTGGGCGCCAGAGGGGCGCCCAAGGAAATCTAGCGGATTTTGGATAACGAGTCAGTGAACAAACGTAACGGTTCATTCAGCCACTGCTCGATTGCCCGCAACAGGCGCGATTGGGGCGGACGTGTCGCGGGTAAAAGTTCGATAGCTTCAGGAAATACGGACAGCCGTTGGTGATACCTGTTTTCTATCCCCGTCAGTGCATACCGTTTGCCCGGCACAACATGCGCTGGATCATATTTAAGATAAAACGAAATGGCAGTTTCCTCATCGTGAGAAACGCGCGCCAGTTCGACATCGGGACTTTCTTTTTCATGCAGGCTGATAGTGATTGCCTGTTCGGGTGGAATCATTTCGGGTTCCTGCACTTCAACATACAAGTAACCGATCGGACTCAAATGCAGCGTCTGACGGTGGGGCGCCTGATGAACAATGACGAAATGTTCCTGCTCCAGCAGCAAGGGTTGTCCGTTGTGAAAGAGCTGGACGGTGACACGATATTTAACGCTGACATCAGTGAGTCGGTGGGGAAACCGGAAGTTCCACTGACCGTCGACGATGGAAGGATATCTCCAGTGTTTGACGCTTGTCGTTTGCCGTGTATTGATCAGTTGAACATCGACGACGGTTTCATTGTTTCCGTCGAGAGGGGCGTTGAAGTCGGGTGGAAGACTGAACGTTACATTGATGGTCTGGGGGGATTCATTCAACTGGCTCATATCGATTTCCTTATCGATTAAAAGAGCCCATTAATTCATAAAACAACTAACCGGAAAACGATCCGGTCCGCCGGTTAGTTGTCTTCAAGTTTCAGCGGGGCGGGGTGGATGCCGTTTCCGCTGCATCTTCACTGCGATGCAACGCTACCTGACGGATCGACAATCGAATCTCCGCCGGCAGTACCCGTTTCGCTGCACCTTCGGCCAGTTCGCCGAGCAGTTCGTGGTAGCTCAACTTGCCGGCTTCGTCGCGGCGCAGCACGTCGAGGTCGAGCAGGGTCTGGATGAAGTGGCGGAACAGGCTCTTGTCGAAGAATTCCGGGGCGTTGAGGCCATGCAGGATCGACAGGCGCTGGGCCATGACCGTGCACAGGTCTTCCAGTTCTTCAGCGCTGATGCTGTTCTGCCCGGCATTGAGCAGCAACGATACGGTCATGTAGAAGCGTTGCAGGGTCTGGGCGATGCTTTTCGACAGCAGGGTCAGCAGCACGAAATGTCGTGAGCTCGGTGCCGGGCGCAGGTAGACGTCTTTCTCGAAACGCAGCAGACCCTGTTCGACGAACGCTTCCAGCCACTGATCGATCACCGCATCCAGTTCGTCCAGGGTCCAGCGGATGAACAGCTCCGATTGCAGGTACGGATACAGTGCGCGGGTGTAGCGCAGGATCTGCTCGCGGCTCATGCGCGAAGTGCTCTGGAAGAAACTCGCCAGCAACGCCGGCAGGGCAAAGATGTGCAGCACATTGTTGCGGTAGTAGGTCATCAGGACGGCGTTCTGCTCGTCCAGATACAGAATCTTGCCCAGCGCATCGTTCTGCTCGGACAGCAGGTCCATGTCCTTCACATGCTCGATCAGCGCCCGGCCATCGCCTTCCGGCAAGGTGGTGTGCGGCGAGTACGGAACCTTGCGCAGCAGCGCCAGGTACAGATCGAGCACCCGCGCCATGGCCCGGTCATCGAGTGCCAGGCGGGTGGTCGACAGCAACGCCAGCGCCACCAGGTTGACCGGGTTGATCGCCGCCGCTTCGTTCAGATGCTGCGCGACTTTTTCGCCCAGGCGATTGGTGGTTTCGTTGAGCCAGGCCGGTTTGAACTGCGGGCCCAGTTCCTGCTGGCGCCAGCCCGGCTGTTCGCTGTCGAGGAATTCCGCCAGTTTGATCGGCTCGCCGAAGTTCACCGCCACCTGGCCGAAGCGCTGCTTGAGCGCGCCGATGACTTTGAAGATGTCGAAGATCGATTCCTTCTTCTTGCTCGCGCCGCGCAGCTCGCCGAGGTAGGTGCGGCCTTCGAGCACGCGCTCATAACCGATGTACACCGGCACGAACACGATCGGCATCCGCGACGACCGCAGGAAGCTGCGCATGGTGATCGCGAGCATCCCGGTTTTCGGTTGCAGCATGCGCCCGGTGCGGGAGCGACCGCCTTCGACGAAGTACTCGACCGGGAAACCTTTGGTGAACAGCGTGTGCAGGTATTCGTTGAACACCGAGGTGTACAGCGGATTGCCCTTGAACGTGCGGCGCATGAAAAACGCCCCGCCACGGCGCAGCAGACTGCCGATCACCGGCATGTTGAGGTTGATCCCGGCGGCGATGTGCGGCGGGGTCAGGCCGTTGCGGAACAGCAAGTAGGACAGCAGCAGATAGTCGATGTGGCTGCGGTGGCACGGCACGTAGATCACTTCGTGACCCTGGGCGACTTTCTGCACGCCTTCGATGTGGTTGACCTTGATCCCGTCGTAGATCTTGTTCCAGAACCAGCTCAGTACCACTTCCAGAAAACGGATCGCGGTGTAGGTGTAGTCCGAGGCAATTTCGTTGCCGTAGCGCAGGGCCTGGGCCTTGGCTTTTTCCAGGGAGATGTTTTCGCGTTCGGCTTCGTCGAGGATCGCTTGCTTGACCAGTGGCTGGTTGAGCAGGCCTTTGACCAAGTTGCGGCGGTGGGAAATGTCGGGTCCGATCACGGCAGCCTTGAGGTTGCGAAAGTGCACCCGCAGGATCCGCTGGGCCATGCGCACGGTGCGCTCGTGGCCCTTGTTATGCTCGATCAGTTCGCGCAGGTGGATAGGCGCGGAAAACTGCACGCGGGTCTTGCGCCCGAGGACAATCACGCTCAACAGGCGACGCAGACGCCCGGTGACCGCCCAGCTGTCGGCGAACAGCAGCTTCCACGGGCTGTTTTCGCTGTCAGGCGACTGGCCCCAGAACACGCTGACCGGAATGATCTGCGCGTCTTCGGCGGCGTTCTGGGTGAGCGCGCTGACCAAGCGAGTCAGGGTCGGTGGCGCACCGCGCTTGTCCTGGCGACCGAGCCAGTCCGGGTCCGGCGTCAGGTAGAAGAACGCCGCCGGCTCCAACAGATTTCCGACTGACACCGCCAGCACCGGGCGCGGCAGTCCGGCCTTGGTGCATTCGGTATCGACCACCGCCAGATCGGTCAGCGATGGGTTTTGCAGGACGTAGAACACCGGACGAGTGCGGTCGAGGTTGAGGGTGAACGACGACTGGTTGATCGTCTCGGAGCGAACCCAGAGATACAACAGTCGGCGCAAGGTGCCAAACACAAGACGGCGGAACGGGGAACGGGTCATACGGCTTCTGCGTGAGTGGATAAACCGAGCGTTTGCTCGGGCGGTCGATAGTGTGCCGGATTCATGGAAAATCGGCAAAAAAGCGGCGAAGTAATCTCCTGTTGAGAGTTTTGCCGCCTGTCATATACTCGGCGATCTGTCGCCGGGGCCCTTTTATGGACGTCGGACGCAGGCTGACGTTCCTCAAAGGCTTTCCTGCGAAAAGCCTGTTCAATAATAAAAAAGGAGTATGAACAGATGGCAACACGTGAAACCGGCAACGTGAAGTGGTTCAACGACGCCAAGGGCTACGGCTTCATTCAGCGCGAAGACGGAGTGGACGTATTCGTGCACTACCGCGCGATCCGCGGTGAAGGCCACCGTTCGCTGACCGAGGGTCAGCAGGTTGAATACGCGGTGGTGGAAGGGCAGAAGGGCTTGCAGGCTGAAGACGTTGTAGGCCTGTAACGCAAATCTTCAGAACACCAAAAATCATTGTGGGAGCGGCGGTTCGACGCTTCGACTTGCTCGCGAATGCGGTGTGTCAGTCAGCATTGATATCGACTGGTACATCGCATTCGCGAGCAAGCCCGCTCCCACATTGGTTCTGTGTCGCCGGTTTTACGCAGTTTTCCAGGTGATCTCTTCTTCACCATCGGCGCTGATCCGAATCCAGCGATCCGCCGTCTCTTCACCTTCCTCTTCAACCCATGTCCCCGGCGCGCAGCGCACTTCAACGTTCAGCGCGGCAAAGGCGGCGCGGGCGCAGGCGATGTCGTCGTCCCATGGCGTCTGGTCGCTTTCCAGGTACAGGCTGTTCCACTTGCCCACGGCTTTCGGCAGCCAGGTCACCGGGATGTTGCCGGCCTTGCACTTCCAGGTCTGGCCTTTTTGTACCCAGTCGCTGCACGGGCCAAGGGCTGCGCCCAGCCAGGTGGAAATGGCCTTGTGGTCGACGTCGGCGTCTTTCAGGTAAATCTCGATGTCCGGTTGGCGCATGGATGTCCTCACTGCGGGTCTGAAAAATCCATTCGCGGATTTAGCCGGCCCCGGGCTACTTGCCCGAGTCCAAAAGTTATTGAAGAACGAAATAATCGTAGCGCATCGACACGGTGGTCACGAACGGCTCGGCCTGCTCGATCACTGCCCTGCGGCGTTCGGCACTGGCGCGCCAGCCGTGAGGTGTCATCGCCAGCAGGTTGGCGCGATCCTCGGGCTTGTCCAGCGTCAGTTTGAATTCCAGCGTTTCGCTGTGGGCCAGCGCCATGCCTTCCGGCACCAGGGCCAGGTGCTTGTCGTCGGTGTATTCGCGCACTTCATCGTACAGGCGTTCGCGCAGTTCCATCAGGTGGCCGCTGGTCGGGCCGACTTTCATCAGGCCGCCGCCGACACTGAGCAGGCGTTTGGCTTCCTCCCAGTCCAGCGGACTGAAGACGCTGGCCAGAAACTGGCAGCTACCGGAGGCCAGTGGCACCCGGGCCATGCTCGCAATCAACCAGGTCAGCGCCGGATTGCGTTTGCAGGCGCGCTTGACCGCTTCCTTCGAGATGTCCAGCGCGTAGCCGTCGGCGTCCGGCAAGGCCTCGGCGATCTGCGCGGTGTAGTAACCCTCGCCACAACCGATATCGACCCAGCGCGCCGGCGCATAACCCGCCGCCAGCTCCGCCAGGCGCTTGGCCACCGGGGCATAATGCCCAGCGTTCAAAAAGTCGCGGCGGGCCTCGACCATCGCCTGATTGTCGCCAGGGTCGCGGCTGTTCTTGTGCTGCACCGGCAACAGGTTCAGGTAACCCTGGCGCGCGCGGTCGAAGCGGTGGCCGGCAGGGCAGACCACGCCGTTGTCCACCGCGTTCAGCGGTTCACTGCAGATCGGGCACGCAAGCATCAGGCAAGCAACTTGATCAGGGTCTGGTAGTAGATCTCGGTCAGCACGTCGAGATCGGCCGCCAGCACGCGCTCGTTGACCTGGTGGATGGTCGCGTTGACCGGGCCCAGTTCAACAACCTGAGTGCCCATGGTCGCGATGAAACGACCGTCGGAGGTACCGCCGCTGGTGGACGCCTTGGTCTCGCGACCGGTGATGTCCTTGATGCTCGAAGACACCGCGTCGAGCAGAGCGCCCGGCTCGGTGAGGAACGGCAGACCGGACAGCGCCCAGTCGATGTGCCAGTCCAGGCCGTGCTTGTCGAGAATGTCGGCCACGCGTTTCTGCAGGCCTTCAACGGTTGATTCGGTGGAGAAACGGAAGTTGAACAACGCCACCAGATCGCCCGGAATCACGTTGGTCGCGCCGGTGCCGGAATTGACGTTGGAAATCTGGAAACTGGTCGGCGGGAAGAAATCGTTGCCGTGATCCCAGTGCTCGGCGGCCAGTTCGGCCAGAGCCGGGGCAGCGAGGTGGATCGGGTTCTTTGCCAGGTGCGGATAGGCCACGTGTCCCTGCACGCCGCGCACGGTCAGTTTGGCGCCGAGGGAGCCGCGGCGACCGTTCTTCACCACGTCGCCCACCAGCGTGGTGCTCGACGGTTCGCCGACGATGCACCAGTCCAGACGCTCGTTACGGGCGGCCAGACGCTCGACCACGGCCTTGGTGCCGTGATGGGCCGGGCCTTCTTCGTCGCTGGTGATCAGGAACGCGACCTTGCCCTTGTGATCCGGGTAATCGGCGACGAAGCGTTCGGCCGCCACAGTCATCGAGGCCAGGCTGCCTTTCATGTCCGCCGCGCCGCGCCCGCAGAGCATGCCGTGCTCGTCGATCACCGCGTTGAACGGGTCGATCTGCCAGGCGGTCACCGGACCGGTCGGCACCACGTCGGTATGACCGGCGAAGCACAGCACCGGGCCGTCGCCTTTGCCGTGAGTGGCCCAGAAGTTATCCACATCTTCGATGCGCATCGGTTCCAGCTGGAAACCGGCATCGCCCAGGCGCTGCATCATCTGCTTCTGGCAATCGGCGTCGACCGGCGTCACGGACGGACGGCGGATCAGGTCGATGGCGAGTTGGAGGGTCGGCGAAAGGTCGGCGTGGGCCGTCATGGAAAACTCCGGATGCTGTAAATGTGGGAGCGAGCCTGCTCGCGATGATGATGTCCTGTTCAACATAAGTGCTGAATGTGACGGACTCATCGCGAGCAGGCTCGCTCCCACAGGTCTAGGGGCAGGCCATCGGGGCCTCGGCCCTGCAAAATGGCGGTTATCTTAAAGCAAAACGGCGACCATTGGCCGCCGTTTAGTGCTTCGTCGAGGAATTAGACGACAGGTGCCGGTTCAGGCGTCGCCGAAGGTTTTGGCAGCGACGACAGGAACGCCATGATCAGCGCCGCTACGTATGGCAGCGACTGCACCAGCAGCATGGCCACCCAGAAGCGCATGTCGTTGCTCGGAATGCCCTGCACCAGGAAGATCCCCAGCGCCGCGCCCCACAACAGCAGCATGATGAACAGCTCTTCCCGGGCCTCGGAAATCGCCACCCAGAAACCATGGTTGTCGGCGTTTTTCGGGGTGCGGAAGAACGGAATGCTGCTGGTGAAGAAGCCGTACAGCACCGCTTTGGCGATGGTGTGCGACAACGCGAGACCGGCCAGTGCCGCGCAGAATGCATCCTTGAGGTTCACGCCCACGGCGCGACGGTAGAGGAAGATGATCTTGCCGACCTTGAACACGAACAGCGCCAGCGGCGGGATCGCGAAGATCAGCAGCGGCGGGTCGACCCGTTGCGGCACGATGATCATCGCCGCCGACCACAACAGTGCGCCGACGGTGAAGAAGATGTTCATGCCGTCCGCCACCCACGGCAGCCAGCCCGCGAGGAAGTGGTAACGCTGGCCGCGAGTCAGCTCGGTGTCCTTGCCGCGCAGCAGGCTGCGGGTGTGACGCTTGATGATCTGGATCGCACCGTAGGCCCAGCGGAAACGCTGCTTTTTGAAGTCGATGAAGGTGTCCGGCATCAGACCCTTGCCGTAACTGTCGTGGTAATACGCAGCCGACAGGCCTTTCTCGAACACGCGCAGACCGAGTTCGGCGTCTTCACAGATGCACCAGTCGGCCCAGCCCAGTTCTTCCAGAACCGAGCGACGGGTCATGGTCATGGTGCCGTGCTGGATGATCGCGTCGCGGTCGTTGCGGGTGACCATGCCGATGTGGAAGAAGCCTTTGTATTCGGCGTAGCAGAGCTTCTTGAAGGTGCTTTCGTTCTGATCGCGGTAATCCTGCGGCGACTGCACCACGGCGATTTTCGGATCGGCGAAGTGCGGCACCATGTGTTTGAGCCAGTTCGGGTGCACGCAATAGTCGGAGTCGATCACCGCGATCACTTCGGCGTCCTTGGCGGTGTGCGGGATCAGGTAGTTCAGCGCGCCGCCCTTGAAACCGGCCAGGGGCGAGACGTGGAAGAACTTGAAGCGTGGACCGAGGGTTTCGCAGTAGTCGCGCACCGGTTCCCAGACCGCCGGGTCCTTGGTGTTGTTGTCGATGATCAGGACTTCGAAGTCCGGATAGTCGAGGTTGGCCAGGGCGTCGAGGGTCTGTTTGACCATCTCCGGCGGCTCGTTGTAGCAAGGCACGTGAATCGAGACCTTCGGGCGGTAGTTCGAGTCGCCGACCACCGGCAGGAATTCACGGCGACGCTTGTGAATCCACACCGCCTCGGCCAGTTCATGAGCCTCGGTCAGTAACACGATGAACACCCCGAGCGCACCGAGCGCCAGCAGGAAACCCACCGTCAGGCTGAACCACGTGCTGTATTGCTGGCTGTAGTCGTAACCGATCCACACCAGCACCGAACCACACAGGAACGCGATAAAGGTCAGGAAGGTACGACCGCGCTGGCGCAGGGCCGAGCCGTCGATCATCAGCAGGGTCAGCGACAACAGCGCCAGCACTACCGAGCCAATGGCCAGCACGCGCCATTGCGGGATCGCCACCACCGGGCCTTCGAAGTTGAATTTCTGCTGGCGCGCGGCGTTGAACACGCCCCAGTAGGCGCCGACCGAACCTTCGTCGCTGGCCTTCCACGGCTGGTCAAACGCTTCGATCACGAAGTAGTTGAAGCCCTGACGGTTGAGTTTGTTGACCAGCGTGCGCAGGTAGATGGCCTGATCCGCCGGCGACGCATCGGCACCACCGCGCATGCGGCCGTTGCTCGGCCAGCCCACTTCGGACAGCAGCAGCGGTTTTTTCGGGAACATCTTTTTCAGGTCGCGGGCGCGGTCGAAAACGAACTGCCCGGCCTTGTCCACTGGAATGAATTCCCAGTAAGGCAGAACGTGCGCGGCGATCAGGTCGACGTGCTTGGCCAGCTCCGGGTGCTCTTCCCAGACGTGCCACTGTTCGGAGGTGGTCACCGGCACTTTCACGGCCGCGCGCACGCGGTCGAGCAGCACGCTGAGTTCCTGGGCAGTGATTTCCTTGCGGAAGATCGCTTCGTTACCGACCACTACGCGAACCACACTGCGCGAAGTGTTGGCCAGTTCGATGGCGCGGGTGATTTCCCGCTCGTTGCGCTCCTGGTCAGGGCTGATCCAGATCCCCAGCGTCACGCGCAGGCCGAATTCTTCGGCCAGTTTCGGGATGTCCTGCAGGGAGCCGTCGACCGAGTAGATGCGGATGTTGTCCGTCAGCTTGCTCATGATCTCCAGGTCGCGGCGCATTTCATCGTCGGACGGATACTGATCCTTCTGCGGGAACTGTCCTTGCTGGAACGGTGAATAGGAGAAACCGGAGATCTGCTCCGGCCAGTTCGGCGCGGAGACGGGGCGGTTGATCAGCGCCCAGAAACCGGTGAACAGGGCGGCGATTGCCAGAACCACCACCAGGTTGAGTCCAAATTTACGCGATGACATAGCTGTGTCGGGTTCCAAGGTCTGTGGAACGAAGGGTCGGCTGGTTGACGCCTGAGGGCGCGCATCCTACACCGGCAGTTCGCCGAGTCCTACAACAGACAGGGAAATGCCGGACATTGGGCAATCCAACCCGACTTAAGTTCTTTCGTTTCAGCATGTAAGGCAAATCTTTGTTACGTGCAGCTTTAATTAAAGCAGGCAGGTTCGCCGTTCATAGCGCAAAGGTGCTCTTGGCCGCCGACGGCCCTATAATGCGCGCCGGTTTTTGGGGTAATGGTCATGAGTACAGAAGATCCGCGGTTTGCAGGCATCGCCCGCTTGTATGGCATCGAGGGCCTCGAGCGCCTGCGTGCAGCCCATGTGGCGATTGTCGGCGTTGGCGGCGTCGGTTCCTGGGCGGCGGAAGCCATGGCCCGTTGCGGGGTCGGCGAGATTTCGCTGTTCGACCTCGACGACGTCTGCGTCAGCAACGCCAACCGCCAGTTGCACGCGCTGGACAGCACGGTCGGCAAACCCAAGGTCGAGGTGATGGCCGAGCGTCTGCGCGGGATCAACCCGGACTGCAAGGTACATGCTGTGGCGGATTTCGTCACCCGCGACACCATGGCCGAATACATCACGCCAAACATCGACTGCGTGATCGACTGCATCGACGCCGTCAACGCAAAAGCCGCGCTGATCGCCTGGTGCAAGCGCCGCAAGATCCAGATCATCACCACTGGCGGCGCTGGCGGGCAGATCGATCCGACGCTGATTCAGGTCTGCGACCTCAACCGTACGTTCAATGATCCACTGGCCTCGAAAGTGCGCTCCACTCTGCGTCGCGATTACGGCTTCTCGCGCACTGTGACCCGTCACTACAGCGTGCCGTGCGTGTTCTCCACCGAACAATTGCGTTACCCGAAACCGGACGGCAGCATCTGCCTGCAGAAGAGTTTTGTCGGCGATGGCGTGAAGCTGGACTGCGCCGGCGGGTTTGGCGCGGTGATGATGGTGACGGCGACGTTCGGTATGGTCGCGGCGACCAAGGCCGTGGAAAAGATTGTGGCGGGCGTTCGGCGCCCGGCGGATCGGGTCAAGCCTCAGGCCTGAAGCCCAGGGCTGCGTAGCAGCCCTTTTACTGCGCCAGCTCGTTCATCCGCTGCAGCACGGCATTCAAGCCGTTGCTGCGCGACGGCGACAACTGCCGCGACAGCCCCAGTTGATTGAACCAGTCCGGCAGATCGATTTGCTGCAACTCAGCGGCAGACAAGCCGTTGACCCGCAACAGCAGCAACGCCACCAATCCGCGAATCATCCGCGCATCGCTGCTCGCCGCGAACTGCCAGTGACCGTCGCGCAATTCACCTACCAGCCACACCTGACTTTCACAGCCGTGCACGCGGTTGGCCTCGCATTTGTCCGCATCGCTCAACGGCGGCAGGCGATCACCCAACTGCATCAACAGCCGCGCCCGCTGTTCCCAGCCCGCGGCGTTCTGAAACGATTGCAGCGCTTCGGCGGCCTCGACCGGCAGGCTCATCGCAATAGCTCCAGCGCCTGATCCAGCGCTTCAAAGAAACGCTCCAGATCTTCGGAATCGTTGTACAGCGCCAGCGACACGCGAATCGCCCCGGCCAATTCGAATCGCTTGAGCAGCGGCATCGCGCAGTGGTGCCCGGCACGTACAGCGATGCCCTGTTCGGTCAGCAAGTGCGCGAGATCGGCGTTGTGCACGCCTTCGACGACAAAACTGGCCAGCGCCAGTTGCGGTTTGCCCAACAGACGAATGCCGTTGCGGGCGGCGAGACCACGCAACAGGTAATCGTGCAGCGCCGCTTCGTGGGCGGCCACCGCGTCCTGATCCAGACCGGCCAGATAGTCGAGGGTCGCACCGAGGCCGATCACGCTGGCAATCGGCGGCGTGCCCGCTTCGAAACCCAGCGGAGCAGGGCGGAAACGGGATTCGTGATAATTGGCTTCCAGAACCATTTCGCCGCCGAACTGCCACGGCCGCAGTTGCTCAAGTGCGCTGTTGCGCCCGAACAGCACGCCGAGGCCATCGGGGCCGTAGAGTTTGTGGCTGGAAAACACGTAAAAGTCGCAACCCAGTGCCTGCACGTCATGCCGGCCGTGGACCACGCCTTGAGCGCCATCGACGACGGTCAACGCATTTTGTGCCTTGGCCATCGCCAGCAGGGCCGGCAACGGTTGCCACGCGCCAAGCACGTTGGACAACTGGCTGACCGCCAGCAAGCGGGTGCGCGGGCCGATCAGGTGAACGGCAGCAGCGAGGTCGATCACGCCGTCATCGTCCAGCGGCAGGATCACCAGTTTCAGGTCGCGACGTTGTGCCAGTTGCTGCCACGGCAGCAGATTGGCGTGATGCTCCAGGGCGCTGATGACAATTTCATCGCCCGGATGGAAAAGAGGTTCCAGGCCATAGGCCAGCAGATTCAGCGCACTGGTGGCGCCGTGGGTGAAGATGATCTGCCCGCTGTCACCGGCATTCAGCCACTGGGCAACCTTCAGGCGACTGTCCTCGAACGCCTGCGTGGCGTGGGCGCCGGGCAGGTGCTGGGCACGGTGTACGTTGGCCGCGCCATTGGCGTAGTAATGCGCCAGCGCGTCGAGAAAAGCCTGGGGTTTTTGCGTGGTGGCGGCGTTGTCCAGATAGGTCTGGTCTTGCCGTTGCAGGGCGGCGATGGCCGGGAAGTCGGCGCGCCAGGGGGAGGGAATCATCATCTGTTCAGCCCTGTGAACTTGGGCGGATATACACCGAACCTTGTGGGAGCGGGCTTGCTCGCGAATGCGTCGTGTCAGTCGAAATCAAGGGTGACTGACACACCGTCTTCGCGAGCAAGCCCGCTCCCACAGAGGTCACAGCGGCGCTTAGTTGTGAGCGTGCAGCGCTTCGTTCAGTTCGATCGCCGATTTGTGGGTCTTGCATTCCACGGCACCGGTTTCCGAATTGCGACGGAACAGCAGGTCGGTCTGGCCGGCCAGTTCACGGGCCTTGACCACTTTGACCAGGTTGTTGTGCTCGTCCAGCAGCGCCACCTTGGTGCCGGCCGTCACGTACAGGCCCGACTCGACGGTGTTGCGGTCGCCCAACGGGATACCGATACCGGCGTTGGCGCCGATCAGGCAGCCTTCGCCAACCTTGATCACGATGTTGCCGCCACCCGACAGGGTGCCCATGGTCGAGCAACCGCCGCCCAGGTCCGAACCCTTGCCGACAAACACGCCAGCGGAGACGCGGCCTTCGATCATGCCCGGACCTTCGGTGCCGGCGTTGAAGTTGACGAAACCTTCGTGCATCACGGTGGTGCCCTCGCCCACATAGGCGCCCAGACGCAGACGTGCGGCGTCAGCGATACGCACGCCGGCCGGTACCACGTAGTCGGTCATTTTCGGGAACTTGTCCACCGAGAACACTTCCAGCAGCTCGCCGCGCAGACGGGCTTCGAGTTGCAGCTCGGCCAGTTCGCTCAGGTCGATGGCACCCTGGCTGGTCCAGGCCACGTTTGGCAGCAGCGGGAAGATCCCGGCCAGGCTCACGTCGTGGGGCTTGACCAGACGATGGGACAGCAGGTGCAGTTTGAGGTACGCCTCAGGGGTCGAAGTCAGTTGCGTGTCTTCGGCCAGCAGGGTGGCGACCAGCGGCTTGTGGCTTTCGGCCAGACGGGTCAGCAACTTGCCCTGTACCGCATCGATGCCTTTCACGGCTTCAGCCAGTTGGGCGGCTTGTGCGGTGGTGAAGGTGATGGCCTGGTTGCCTTCGGTGTAGCCGAGAATCGGTGCAACAGCGGCGACCAGTTCGGCCGAAGGATTCAACAGCGGCTGGGCGTAGAACACTTCAAGCCACGCCCCTTGACGGTTCTGGGTGCCGACGCCGAAGGCGATACTGAACAGAGAGTTGGACATGTGAATACCTCTACAAAAAGTGACGGGCTGCTTACTTGAGGGCGGCCGCGTAGATATCTGGCTTGAAGCCAATCAGGGTTCGGTCACCGAGATCGAGCACCGGGCGCTTGATCATCGAGGGTTGAGCGAGCATCAGTTCGATGGCTTTCGACTGGTCGAGATCGGCTTTGCGTTCGTCGTCGAGTTTGCGAAAGGTCGTGCCCGCACGGTTCAACACCGTTTGCCAGCCATGCTCGTCGCACCATTGGGTCAGGTGCTCGCGATCAATGCCGGCGGTTTTGTAATCGTGGAAGTCGTAGCTGACAGCGTGTTCATCGAGCCAGGTGCGCGCCTTCTTCATGGTGTCGCAGGCTTTGATGCCGAAAAGGTGCAACGTTTTGCTTGAAACGGTCAAGGAATCGCCCCCTTTACAGGTGCTGAAAAAAATGGTGTCGGATTATGCCATGACCAAACCGTTTCGCGGCGGCCGAGGTTGATTTCCCGGACGGGGGCTGCG
Organism: Pseudomonas sp. 58(2021); assembly: GCF_017491585.1. NCBI lineage: Bacteria > Pseudomonadati > Pseudomonadota > Gammaproteobacteria > Pseudomonadales > Pseudomonadaceae > Pseudomonas > Pseudomonas sp. 58(2021). The sequence continues at coordinate 53,807 of NZ_JAFGYZ010000016.1, read as the reverse complement.
ACATAGGTGCAACGGTCACGCACAGCCTAAGCGGCTAATATGGCAGTTCAACGCTGTCGATTGTCCGGGATTTCCGCTTTATGCAAACCGCTTATACCGTCCTGATCCTGCTGATGCTGGTCAGCGTCTCGCGTCTGGTCGGACGGGTCATCCCGTTGCCGCTGCCATTGGTGCAGATCGCCGCCGGAGCCTTGCTGGCCTGGCCGACTCTTGGCCTGCATGTGGCTCTGGATCCCGAACTGTTCCTGTTTCTGTTCCTGCCGCCGCTGTTGTTCTCTGATGGCTGGCGCATGCCCAAACGCGAATTGTGGCGTCTGCGCGGGCCGGTGCTGACGCTGGCGGTCGGGCTGGTGCTGTTCACCGTGGTCGGTGCCGGCTACTTCATTCACTGGCTGCTGCCGACGATTCCATTGCCGGTGGCGTTCGCGCTGGCGGCGGTACTGTCGCCGACCGACGCCGTGGCTGTGTCGGCGATTTCGCAGAACCGCTTGCCGACACCGTTGATGCACATGCTGCAAGGCGAAGCGTTGATGAATGATGCATCGGGTCTGGTGACCTTCAAGTTCGCGCTGGCGGCGGCGGTCACCGGTGCATTCTCGCTGGCCAATGCGAGCCTGACGTTTGTGCTGGTGGCGGTTGGCGGGCTGGCGGTCGGTGTTGCACTGAGCTGGCTGGTGGGCCGCTTGCGCGCCTGGATGATCGCCCGGGGCTGGGACGATCCCGCCACTCATGTGGTGTTCATGTTGCTGCTGCCGTTTGCCGCTTACGTATTGGCCGAGCGACTCGGCGCCTCGGGCATTCTCTCGGCGGTGGCAGCGGGGATGATGCAGAGCTGGCTTGATCTGCTGCCGCGCCAGACCAGCACCCGCCTGCTCAATCGCAGCGTGTGGTCGCTGCTGGAGTTTGCCTTCAACGGATTGATCTTCCTGCTGCTCGGCCTGCAATTGCCGGACATCATCAAAGCGGTGGTCAGCCACGAAACGTCGTTGTGGCCGACGCTGCTTTACCGCTGCCTCGACGTGATGGCTATTTTCCTGGCGCTGGTGCTGCTTCGCTTCATCTGGGTCCAAAGCATCTGGCGTCTGTCGGTGCTGTTGCGACGGTTACGCGGCAAGGGCGAGCTGACGCAGGTGCCGACCGCTCGTTCCTGCTGGCTGCTGACCGTCGGCGGGGTGCGCGGTGCAGTCACCCTGGCGGGCGTGATGTCGGTGCCGATGCTGATGGGCAGCGAGGCCTTTCCGGAACGTGATCTGCTGATCTTCATCGCCGCCGGGGTGATCCTGATGTCGCTGGTGGCAGCCTGCATCGCCTTGCCGTTGCTGCTGCGCGGAATCCAGAAAAGCCCCGACGACAAGCGCCGCCAGGAAGTCCACGACGCCTGGCGCAAGACCGCCGAAGCGGCGATTCATGCGCTGGAGATCGAAGAGGTCACCCCGCAGGACGCTGCGCAAGCGGCGTTGTCGGCGGAGCTCAAGGCGCGGATCATGTCCGAGTATCGCCATCAACTGGAGGTGTTCAACGATTCGGCCGAAGCTCAGGCGCTGGCATTCCAGATGGATCTGCTCGAACGCCGTTTGCGCCTCAAAGCGCTGCGCGCGCAACGCCTTGAGTTGTACAGCCTGAGTCGTCAGCACCAGATTGGCGATGACGTGTTGCGTGAAGTGTTGGGGGAGCTGGATTTGAGTGAGGCGAATCTGGGGCAGGTCAAATAATCGCGTCGACCTGTCCCATGCGGTTACGCCGTTTGTGCCGCAGGGAACGGATAGGCCTTCGCCATGAACGCCTTGTCCTTGTCGCTGAGCACCAGATTCAGATCAATCTTGAAGTCGCCAAGGGTCCAGTTCTGGCGCACGGCGTAATGCATGATCGACTTCGGATCGTAAGGCGTGTAGTCGAAATCGCTGGCGTCGAGCAGGTTGAAGTAGCGTTCATCGACAGATCGGCGTGCGTAATCGCCCTCATCGGCGTCTTCGGCCACCCCGTGCGCGGCGTAAACCGCAGGCTTGTTCCACGGAATGTTTGACGCCGGATGAAGGTGCTCATGTTCGGCCCCCAGCGCATGTCCGAACTCGTGCATGACATTGGCGGCGAAAAATGCCGGGGCGCGCAAGTCAGGCGACAGCCGCATGGTCGGGCCTTCCTCGATCAGCAGCGCGTTGGTTCCGATCATCGACCAGTAAATGCCGGGTTCGCTGCTGATACGGATATCCCCTGACTCACCCTCTACAAAATCGAACGTCAGGTTGATATGGGGCAGCCAGTTGTTGGCCGCGGCTTTGACGGCGTCCTTGAATGCTTGATCCCCACTCAGAAAGGCGATACGCAAGCTCCGGCCTGGCGCCCAGAAGTAAGTGTGTTTCCCGACGGCTCGTTTTTTACGAGCGGATACCGAGTTTCCTGCATTGGCAGGATTCTCGGCGATGGCAACTTCATGGGCGCGGTGGAAAGACACCGGTTTTTCTGTCAGGCAAAGTGTTGTGGCGTTCATGTTATCTATCCGTACTTATATTGATTCAGTGGGCTGCTGTTTATTCCGGGCAGGTTGAGCCGGAAGGCAGGGGCGGCCATAAGTTAATGTAGAGTGCGGGATGAATGAAGTTGAAGGGTATTTCGTGATGTTGAAAGTTCGCGAGGTGTTGCACCTCGCGAACGATGTACTACAGGTGTTTTTATTGTTTCGGGTAAAGCAGTCGCATGAGCCGTTTGTCTTTTTTACTGATCCGTCGATTGATCGGTATTTCCCAGTTGCCCACAGTCAATGTATTTGCCACAGGATGATGCATGATCGATTTTCGATCGTAGGAAGTGTAGATCGCGTCCAGTGTGTCGAAAGATGCGAACAGATTTCTGTCCACCTGTTCTTCGGTCAGGGGATTCATTTCACGGGTTTTGTAGAACTCGTACACTTTTGGCTTATCCCACGGAATATTGGCCCTGGGGTGCTGGTGCTCATGCATCGCCCCCAGTGCGTGGCCGAATTCGTGGATCACGATGACCTCGAAGTCTTCGTGCTGCGGCTTCACTCCAAGATTCATGGTGGGGTGGTCGGGGTGTATCAACAAGGCGTCAGTGCCCAGCATCGAGCTGTTGTTATTGTTTTTTGTTGCGATCCGGATGTCGCCTTTCAAATCATCGACAAATTCAAATTTAAGGTTGATGTACGGTAACCATTGGCTGGCAGCCGCGATAATTTTTTGTTTGTGGTCGGCATCCGGTGAATCCATGAAAGCCACTTTCAGGGTTCGCCCGTTGGCCCAGAGTTTTGAATAGTGAACGATGGAGCGTTTACGTCGAGTACCGGAACTTGTACCGGCATTGGCGGGGTTTTCATTGATGGCTGCGGTGTAGGCGGCTTGATCATCGGGCCACTGAACGAGCTGGCAATCCAATAGAGTGTCCATGTCGACTTCTTCCTTGAAGTTTAAAATTTTGAATGCAGTTGAGCGCGCGATTGTGCGCGGTTCAAGACTAACGTCTGGCCGACAGGGAAGTGGAGTAAATAGTTGGAGGATCTGTAACCTGATGTATGAAGTGCCCGTGCCGGATTGCCCGGCACGAACGTTCAGCCATTACTTGTGACGCAGGACGAAATCGCGGATGCGTTCGGCCGCTTCCACACACTCCGCCAGCGGCGCGACCAGCGCCATGCGCACGCGGCCGGCACCGGGGTTGACCCCGTCGACATCCCGGGACAGGTACGAACCCGGCACCACAGTTACATGTTCCTCGGCAAACAGATCACGGCAGAATGCTGCGTCATCACCTTGCACGTTTGGCCACAGGTAGAAGCTGCCATCCGGACGCTGTACATCCATCACGGGGCTGAGGATCGCCAGCACGGCATCGAACTTCTCCCGATACAGCGCACGGTTGGCACGTACATGCACTTCGTCGTTCCATGCGGCAACGCTGGCCAGTTGCGTCTGAACCGGCATCGCGCAGCCGTGGTAGGTGCGATACAGCAGGAAGCCCTTGAGGATGTCGGCATCGCCGGCAACAAAACCGGAGCGCAGGCCCGGCAGGTTCGAACGCTTGGACAGGCTGTGGAACACCACGCAGCGCTTGAAGTCCTTGCGACCCAGTTCGGCGCAGGCGCTGAGCAGGCCCGGCGGCGGGGTCTGCTCGTCGAAGTACAGCTCGCTGTAGCACTCGTCGGCGGCGATCACAAAGTCGTATTCGTCGGCCAGGGCGATCAGTTTTTTCAGCACGTCGACCGGAATCAGCGCGCCGGTCGGGTTGCCCGGCGAGCACAGGAACAGGATCTGGCAGCGCTTCCAGATGTCCGGCGAAACCGCGTCGAAGTCCGGGTTGAAGCCGTTCTCGTCCAGGCATGGCAGGTAGTGCGGTTTGGCACCGGCGAGGAACGCAGCGCCTTCGTAGATCTGATAGAACGGGTTCGGGCTGACCACCAACGCGTCGTCGCCGCGGTTGACCACGGTCTGGGTGAAAGCGAACAGCGCTTCACGGGTGCCGTTGACCGGCAGCACGTTGCGCGCCGGGTCGATCCAGCCGCTCGGCACGTTGAAGCGACGTTCGCACCAGGCGGCAATGGCTTCGCGCAGGGCCGGAATGCCAAGGGTGGTCGGGTACACCGCCATCTGATCCAGATTGTTCGCCAGCGCCTCGGCGACAAAGCTTGGCGAGCGGTGTTTCGGCTCGCCGATGGACAGCGCGATCGGGCGCTTGTCCGGGTTCGGCGTGACGCTGCCGAGCAGGGCGCGGAGCTTTTCGAACGGGTAGGGCTGCAACTGGGTCAGAGCGTTGTTCATCGGTGCGGGATCTCGTGCAAAGCGGTTGAATCCGGGCGCTCAGTCAAATGCTGATGCGCGACAGGTTGATATCGGGTTCCTGATTGACGCTGAGCTGCTCGACGATGGCATCCTGCAAACGGCTGCACAGCAGCGGGTCGGACAGCGGCTGATTGTGGGCGTCGGTGATGAAGAACACGTCTTCCACCCGCTCGCCCAGCGTGGCGATCTTGGCGTTCTGCAGCGACAGGTCGAACTCCAGGAAAATCCCGCCGATCCGTGCCAGCAGGCCCGGACGATCGGGGGCGGTGAGTTCGAGCACCGTCACCGGACGCTGGGCGTCGTTGTGGATCGTCACCTGCGGCGCAAAGGCAAAGTGCTTGAGCTGGCGCGGCACCCGGCGCTGGATGATCGTCGGGTAGTCGTCAGGGTTGCGCAGAGCTTCGGTCAGACCGTCGCGGATCTGCTTGATCCGCAGTGGATTGTCGCCGATCGAATCGCCATCGGTGTCGAGCACGATATAGGTGTCGAGGGTGAACTGGCTGCTGGAGGTGATGACCCGGGCGTCGTGAATGTTCAGGTTGAGCTGGTCCATCGCGGCCACGGTCACGGCAAAGAAATCGTGCTGGTCCGGGGCATAGATGAAGATCTGCGTACCGCCCTCGAATTCGCGCTGGGTGGTTTCCTTGATCAGCACCAGCGGCCCGCCGTCGGCCGGCTGCTGGAGAATCGCATCGCTGTGCCAGGCCACATCGCCGGCGGTATGGCGCAGGAAATAGTCATCGCCCAGTTGCGCCCACAATTGCTCGACGTCGTCCGGATCGGTGCCGCCGCGCACCAGAATATCCAGCGCTGCGCTCTGGGTCTGGCGGATCTGCTCTTCGCGATCCACCGGGTTTTCCAGGCCGCGGCGCAGGGCGCGCTTGGTCTCGGTGTAGAGCTGGCGCAGCAGGCTGGCGCGCCAGGAGTTCCACAGGGTCGGGTTGGTCGCGTTGATGTCGGCCACGGTCAGCACGTACAGGTAATCCAGACGAGTCTCATCACCGACCGCCAGGGCGAAGTCATGGATCACCTGCGGGTCCGACAAGTCCTTGCGCTGGGCGGTGGTCGACATCACCAGGTGGTTCTGCACCAGCCAGACAATCAGGCGGCTGTCCCACACCGGCAGTTGGTGGCGCTGGCAGAACGCCTCGGCATCGACCGCGCCGATCTCCGAGTGATCGCCATGCCGGCCCTTGCCGATGTCGTGATACAGGCCCGCCATGTAGATGAGCTCGGGTTTCGGCAGTTTGGCCATGAGCTTGGCGGCCAGCGGGAATTTCTCCGACACCTGGGTGTACTGCAACTTGCGCAGGTGCTTGATCAGATTCAGCGTATGCGCATCGACCGTATAGATGTGGAACAGGTCGTGCTGCATCTGCCCGACGATGAAACCGAATTCCGGCAGGTAGCGCCCGAGAATGCCGTAGCGGTTCATCCGCCGCAGGTTGCGGTGGATGCCGATCTTGCACTTGAACAGCTCGATGAACAGGCTGGTGTTGCGGATGTCGTTGCGGAAGTTGTCGTCGATCAGGTGACGGTTTTCCCGCAACAGACGAATGGTGTCGGCGCGCACACCTTTGATCTCCGGCTGCTGGGCCATCAGCACGAAGATCTCAAGCATGGCGAACGGCGTGCGGCGGAACACATTGTCGTTGCGTGCCTCGATGTAGCCGTCGTGCAGCTGGAAGCGTGAGTTGATCGGCTGCGGCGGCGCTTCGTCTTCCGGGGCGAGGATGACTTCCTCGAAGTGCTGGATGATCAGGTCGCTGAGCTGGGCAATGCTCATCACGACGCGGAAATACTGTTGCATGAAGTTTTCGACGGCCTGTTTGGCGTCGTCGCCTTCAAACCCCAGCAGCCCGGCGATGGTGCGCTGATGATCGAACAGCAGGCGATCTTCTGAGCGGCCGGCCAGCATGTGCAGGGCGTAGCGCACTTTCCACAGGAATTCCTGGGACGACGCCAGCAGGGCGTTTTCACTCTCGACCAGGAAGCCTTCGCCGGCCAGGGCGCGCAGGTTCAGGGTGCCGTACTGGCGACGGGCGACCCAAAGGATCGTCTGGATATCCCGCAAACCACCGGGCGAGCCTTTGACGTTGGGTTCCAGGTTGTATTCGGTATCGTTGTACTTGTGGTGACGGGCCTTCTGTTCGGCACGCTTGGCCAGGAAGAATTCCTTGCTCGGCCACATGTGGGCGGTGCTGGTGACGTCGAGCATGCGCTGACGCAAACGCTCGGGGCCGCAGATGGTGCGGCTTTCCATCAGGTTGGTGACGACCGTCAGGTCGGCACGCGCCTCTTCGGCGCATTCGTCGACCGACCGAACGCTCTGACCGACTTCCAGGCCGATGTCCCACAGCAGTGTCAGAAAACGTTCGATGGAATCGCGGAAGATTTCGTGATCGGCGCTGTCCATCAGGATCAGCAGATCGATGTCGGAATAGGGGTGCAGTTCACCACGACCGTAGCCGCCGACCGCGACCAGCGCGATGTCGGCGTCTTCGCTCCAGTCGAACTGGTCCCAGGCCTTTTGCAGGATGTTGTCGACGAACCATGCCCGGTCTTCGATCAGCCGCCGGATATCGCGGCCGGCACGAAAACGTGCGTCGAGCACTTCACGGGCCTGGCGGATCGCCTTCTTGAACGCGGCGATAGGGCTCGCTTTCAGGGCCAGTTCAGCCTGGAACTGGCCGCGGTCGAAGAGTTCGGGATCCACCTGCGGCATTGATTGGCTTTCCTTCTATAGGCTGGGAGCAGTGTCGGGATCAGGCCGATACGCGCGGGATCGTGTCGTCGCTGCGCAGGGTGAAGATCTCGTAGCCGGTGTCAGTGACAAGCAAAGTATGCTCCCACTGTGCCGACAGCTTGCGGTCCTTGGTGATCGCGGTCCAGCCGTCGCCCAGCACCTTGGTGTCGGCCTTGCCCTGGTTGATCATCGGTTCGATGGTGAAGGTCATGCCGGCCTTCAGTTCCATGCCCGTGCCCGCGCGGCCGTAATGCAGGATCTGCGGCTCTTCGTGGAACACCTTGCCGATGCCGTGACCGCAGAACTCGCGCACCACGGAGAAGCCGTTCTTTTCAGCGTGCTTCTGGATGATCTCGCCGATGTCGCCGAGGCGGCAGCCGGGTTTGACGATTTCGATCGCCTTGTACATGCATTCCTGGGTGACCTGGGACAGGCGCTCGGCCCAGACCGGTACGGTGCCGACGTGGAACATGCGGCTGGTGTCGCCGTGGTAGCCATCCTTGATCACCGTGACATCGATGTTCAGGGTGTCGCCGTTTTTCAGCGGCTTGTCATTCGGGATGCCGTGGCAGACCACATGGTTGATCGACGTGCAGATCGACTTCGGATAGCCCTTGTAGTTGAGCGGGGCAGGGATGGCTTTCTGCACGTCGACGATGTAGTCGTGGCAGATCCGGTTCAGCTCATCGGTGGTCACGCCCGGCTTGACGTGTTCGGCAATCATTTCCAGCACATCGGCGGCCAGTTTGCCGGCGACACGCATGCCAGCGATGTCCTCGGGAGTTTTGAGGGTGACGGTCATACAGGCTCTCTCTGCGCTCGGCGGCGCTTGCTGATACGGACAGGGCGGCGGTTTTCGCCTCGCAGCCCTGAAAAACGCGATTCTAACAGACCAAAGGCGCAAATCCGCGCCTGCGTGCATCGCTTCTCTCTATACAATAGTGCGCGCAAGGCCGATTCCAAGGGGGCGGCATCCATGTCCCTGACGGGATTAAAGATTCCGGGTTCCGTTTGCGGCCTTGCTGTGGTATAAAATGCGCCGCTTTCCGGGGATAGCTCCGGGAGCATTAACCCACACACGTGTCGACACGATGGCCTGGGTGCCTTTGATCCTCGGATCGGGGGTTGGTCATTGGGATACGTGGAGGCCCAACCCGACTTATCAAGGAACTATCATGTCCCAAGTCAACATGCGCGATATGCTGAAGGCCGGTGTGCACTTCGGTCACCAAACCCGTTACTGGAATCCGAAAATGGGCAAGTACATTTTCGGCGCGCGTAACAAGATTCACATCATCAACCTTGAAAAAACCCTGCCAATGTTCAACGAAGCTCTGACTTTCGTAGAGCGCCTGGCCCAGGGCAAAAACAAGATTCTGTTCGTCGGCACCAAGCGTTCCGCTGGCAAGATCGTTGCTGAAGAAGCAACACGTTGCGGTTCGCCGTACGTCGATCACCGCTGGTTGGGCGGCATGCTGACCAACTTCAAGACCATCCGTGCTTCCATCAAGCGTCTGCGTGACCTTGAAGTACAAGCCGAAGACGGTACTTTCGCCAAGCTGACCAAGAAAGAAGCGCTGATGCGCTCTCGTGATCTTGAGAAGCTGGATCGCTCCCTGGGCGGCATCAAGGACATGGGCGGTCTGCCAGACGCACTGTTCGTGATCGACGTTGACCACGAGCGCATCGCGATCACCGAAGCCAACAAGCTGGGCATCCCGGTCATCGGCGTTGTCGATACCAACAGCAGCCCGGAAGGCGTTGACTACATCATCCCAGGCAACGATGACGCAATCCGCGCTATCCAGCTGTACATGGGTTCGATGGCTGACGCAGTAATCCGTGGTCGCAACAATGTTGCTGGCGGTACTGTTGAATTCGCAGCTGAAGAAACTCAGGCTGCAGCTGAGTAATTGACGCCCTGGCGTTGACTCAGTAAGCAAAAAGGGGGCTTGGCCCCCTTTTTGCCACCTCGAAAACCATCTGTCGGCAGCGCAGCTACAGCATCTGTAACGTGCAGCGGCTACAAACAGGTTCGGGAAGAATTGAACGCCCGTTCGATCGGGTGGAATGGTTGAAAACCTATCCAAGAGGAATTTGAAAATGGCAGCAATTACTGCAGCGTTGGTCAAAGAACTGCGCGAGCGTACCGGCGAAGGCATGATGGATTGCAAGAAGGCCCTGGAAAAGGCTGGCGGCGACATCGAAAAAGCCATTGATGACATGCGTGCTTCGGGCGCGATCAAGGCTGCCAAGAAAGCCGGCAACGTTGCCGCTGAAGGCGCTATCGCCATCAAGGACGACGGCAAGGCTGCCGTTCTGATCGAAGTCAACTCGCAGACCGACTTCCTGGCTCTGCAGGACGACTTCAAAAACTTCGTTGCTGCCAGCGTTGACAAAGCATTCGCTGACAAGCTGACCGACGCAGCTCCGCTGATCGCTTCTCAAGAAGCTGCTCGCGAAGCGCTGGTTGCCAAAGTAGGCGAAAACGTAAACATCCGTCGCCTGGTGCGCGTGGAAGGTGACGTAGTCGGCACCTACCTGCACGGCAACAAGATCGGTGTTGCCGTTGTCCTGAAAGGCGGCGACGTTGAGCTGGCCAAAGACATCGCGATGCACGTTGCTGCAAGCAACCCTGAATTCCTGCTGCCTTCGCAGGTTTCGAACGAAGCGATCGAGCGTGAAAAGGCTGTGTTCCTGCAGCTGAACGAAGAAAAAATCAAAGGCAAGCCGGAAAACATTGTTGAGAACATGGTCAAAGGCCGTATCAGCAAGTTCCTGGCAGAAGCGAGCCTGGTTGAGCAGGCGTTCGTCAAGAACCCTGAGATCAAGGTTGGCGAGCTGGCCAAGAAAGGCGGCGCTGAAATCGTTTCCTTCACTTACTTCAAAGTAGGCGAAGGCATCGAGAAGCCAGTCGACAACTTCGCTGAAGAAGTTGCTGCACAGCTGGCTGCCGCCAAGCAATAAGACGGTTTTTCAACTGTCGCCCGAAAGAGGCTGCCCGCTCACGCGCGCAGCCTCTTTTCAGATAGGGTTACCAATTTTTAATTGGTTTCCCCTTGGAACTGACTTACAAAGCCATGTTCCGATGGCGCTGAAGCAGCGCCACGCTAGAGTGAACGCAGCTGCAAACAGCTCGCAAAGAATTTTTTAAATACGCCGCAGGAGAGATTCGCAATGGCTCAGCAGGGCAGTGGTTATCAGGCTCGCTATAAACGCATTCTACTCAAGCTTAGCGGCGAGGCCCTGATGGGCTCGGAAGAGTTCGGGATCGATCCGAAAGTGCTGGATCGCATGGCGCTGGAAGTCGGCCAACTGGTCGGTATCGGCGTTCAGGTCGGTCTGGTGATCGGCGGCGGCAACCTGTTCCGCGGTGAAGCGCTGAGCAAGGCCGGCATGGATCGGGTTACGGGCGACCACATGGGCATGCTGGCCACTGTGATGAACGCCCTGGCCATGCGCGATGCGCTGGAACGTGCCAATATCTCGGCCATCGTGATGTCGGCCATTTCCATGGTCGGTGTGACCGATCACTATGATCGTCGCAAGGCCATGCGTCACCTGAACTCCAAGGACGTGGTGATTTTCGCGGCCGGTACCGGCAATCCGTTCTTTACCACGGATTCGGCAGCCTGCCTGCGTGCCATCGAAATCGACGCGGATGTCGTGCTTAAAGCGACCAAGGTCGATGGTGTCTATACTGCCGACCCGTTCAAAGACCCGCATGCCGAGAAGTTCGATCATCTGACTTACGATGAAGTGCTGGATCGCAAGCTGGGCGTAATGGATCTGACGGCCATCTGCCTGTGCCGCGACCACAAGATGCCGCTGCGCGTATTTAACATGAACAAGCCCGGCGCCCTGCTGAACATCGTGCACGGCGGCGCTGAAGGAACCCTGATCGAGGAAGTTCAACAATGATCAACGAAATCAAGAAAGACGCTAAAGAGCGCATGCAGAAGTCTGTCGAGTCCCTGTCTCACAACTTCGGCCGCATCCGTACCGGCCAGGCGCACCCAAGCATTCTGGAAGGCGTGATGGTTCCGTACTACGGTGCCGACACCCCGATCAAGCAAGTGGCCAACATCACCGTCAAGGACGCTCGTACCCTGCAGGTCGTGGCGTTCGAGCGCAACATGCTGGGCGCGGTCGACAAGGCGATCGGCAGTGCGGGTCTGAACCTGAACCCGACCAACCTGGGCGAGCTGCTGCTGATCAGCATGCCGGCCCTGACCGAAGAAACCCGTCGCGGCTTCACCAAGCAGGCGCGTGACGTGGCTGAAGATGCCCGTGTTGCCGTGCGCAACATCCGTCGCGATGCCAACAGCTCGCTGAAGGATCTGGTCAAGGAAAAGGAAATCAGCGAAGACGAAGAGCGTCGCGCAACTGGCGAGATCGATGATCTGACCAAGAAGTTCGTGGCCGAAATCGACGCTAAGCTTGCCGAGAAAGAAAAAGACCTGATGGCCGTATAAGGGTCGAGCTTTAAATGGAAAAGACCAAGCAGACTGCGCCGTCCGCGGTGCCGCGCCATGTCGCGATCATCATGGATGGCAACAATCGCTGGGCGAAAAAACGCTTTATGCCGGGTGTTGCCGGGCATAAAGCGGGTGTGGATGCTGTGCGGGCGGTGATCGAGGTGTGTGCCGAGGCCGGGGTCGAGGTGCTGACGCTGTTCGCCTTTTCCAGTGAGAACTGGCAGCGCCCGGCCGATGAGGTCAGTGCCTTGATGGATCTGTTCTTCAAGGCATTGCGTCGCGAGGCCAAGCGGCTCAACGACAACAACATCAGCCTGCGCATCATTGGCGACCGTTCGCGTTTCCATCCCGAGCTGCAGGCTGCCATGCGCGAAGCGGAAGCCATGACCGCGGGAAGCAATCGCTTCATTCTGCAGATCGCCGCCAACTACGGCGGTCAGTGGGATATCGCGCAGGCTGCGCAGCGTCTTGCTCGCGAGGTTCAGGCCGGACATCTGCGTCCTGAAGACATCACGCCTGATCTGCTGCAAGCCTGTCTGGCGACCGGTGATCTGCCGTTGCCGGACCTGTGTATCCGCACGGGCGGCGAGCACCGCGTCAGCAACTTCCTGCTGTGGCAACTGGCCTATGCCGAGTTGTACTTCTCCGACCTGTTCTGGCCGGACTTCAAACACGATGCCATGCGTAATGCGCTGGCCGATTTCGCTTCGCGTCAGCGTCGTTTCGGTAAAACGAGCGAGCAGATCGAAGCTGGAGCCCGGGTTTAATGCTTAAACAACGAATCATCACTGCGCTGATCCTGCTGCCGATCGCACTGGGCGGTTTTTTCCTGCTCGAGGGATCCGGCTTTGCGCTGTTCATCGGCCTGGTTGTCAGTCTGGGTGCCTGGGAATGGGCGCGCCTGGCCGGTTTCGCTGCGCAATCGTTTCGCGTTGGTTATGCGGCAATCGTCGCGCTGATGCTGTTCGTCATGTACATCCTGCCGGGGCTGGCGCCCTGGGTGCTCGGTGCCTCGGTAATCTGGTGGGCGGTGGCGACCTGGCTGGTGCTGACCTATCCGCGCTCCAGCGAGCGCTGGGCCAGTGCTGCCAGCAAGTTGGTGATCGGCCTGCTGATTCTCCTGCCGGCCTGGCAAGGGCTGATCTACATCAAGCAGAACCAGCTGGGTAACCTTCAGATCCTGGCCGTGATGGTGCTGGTCTGGGGCGCTGATATCGGTGCCTATTTCTCTGGTCGTGCTTTCGGCAAGCGCAAGCTGGCCCCGCAAGTCAGTCCGGGCAAAAGCTGGGAAGGCGTGTACGGCGGTCTGGCGCTGAGCCTGGTGATTACCACGCTGGTTGCGCTGTTTCGTGACTGGACGGTCGCGCAATTGTTCAAGGGCTTGATCGGTGCAGCGCTGATCGTGTTCATCTCCGTGGTGGGCGATCTGACGGAAAGCATGTTCAAGCGTCAGTCCGGCATCAAGGACAGCAGCAATCTGCTGCCGGGTCATGGCGGTGTACTGGACCGGATTGACAGCCTGACAGCGGCGATCCCGGTATTCGCGGTATTGCTGTGGATGGCGGCACCGTGAGTCGCCCACAGCAGATTACCGTTCTGGGGGCGACCGGTTCGATCGGTTTGAGCACTCTGGATGTCATTGCTCGTCATCCTGAGCGTTATCAGGTTTTTGCCCTGAGTGGTTTCACGCGCCTGAGCGAGCTGTTTGCCCTGTGCGTGCGCCATGTGCCGCAATTCGCGGTGGTGCCGGAAGTCGCAGCGGCGCGTGGCTTGCAGGACGATCTGCGTGCTGCCGGTCTGTCGACTCGCGTGCTGGTGGGCGAGGAGGGGCTGTGTCAGGTGGCGGCTGCTCCCGAGGTGGACGCGGTGATGGCGGCCATCGTCGGTGCTGCCGGTCTGCGCCCGACCCTCGCCGCGGTCGAGGCGGGCAAGAAAATTCTTTTGGCGAACAAGGAAGCGCTGGTGATGTCCGGCGCCTTGTTCATGGAAGCCGTGCGCAAGAGCGGTTCGGTCCTGCTGCCAATCGACAGTGAGCACAATGCGATTTTTCAGTGCATGCCGCAGGATTTTTCCCGTGGTTTGAGCAATGTCGGTGTGCGTCGGATTTTACTGACAGCCTCTGGCGGTCCCTTCCGGCAGACGCCGATGGCCGAACTGGCGCATGTTTCACCCGATCAGGCCTGTGCTCATCCGAACTGGTCCATGGGGCGCAAGATCTCGGTGGATTCAGCCAGCATGATGAACAAGGGGCTTGAGCTGATCGAGGCCTGCTGGCTGTTCGATGCCCGACCGTCGCAAGTCGAGGTGGTGATCCATCCGCAAAGCGTGATTCACTCCCTGGTCGACTATGTGGATGGCTCGGTGCTGGCGCAGTTGGGCAATCCCGACATGCGTACCCCCATCGCCAATGCGTTGGCCTGGCCGGAGCGTATTGATTCGGGTGTGGCTCCACTGGATCTGTTTGCCATCGCGCGACTGGATTTCGAGGCGCCCGATGAGAAGCGCTTTCCGTGCCTGCGACTGGCACGTCAGGCAGCCGAGGCGGGCGACAGTGCGCCTGCCATGCTCAATGCCGCGAATGAAGTGGCGGTAGCAGCGTTTCTCGACGGGCGGGTTCGCTACCTCGAAATCGCGAGTATCATCGAGGAAGTGTTGAATCTTGAGCCGGTGGTTGCGCTGAATGATCTTGATGCGGTGTTTACCGCGGATGCGGCGGCACGCACGCTGGCCGGTCAATGGCTGACTCGCCACGGTCGATAGACCTGAAGAAAGCACACGGCTTCAGGCGGAACGGAACAGGATTGCGGAGAAAGTAGATGAGCGCGCTCTATATGATTGCCGGCACCCTGATCGCCTTGGGTGTGCTGGTCACCTTTCACGAATTCGGCCACTTCTGGGTCGCGCGTCGCTGTGGCGTCAAGGTTCTGCGCTTTTCCGTGGGCTTCGGCATGCCGTTGCTGCGCTGGCACGACAAGCAGGGAACCGAGTTCGTCGTCGCGGCCATTCCGCTGGGCGGCTACGTCAAGATGCTGGATGAGCGTGAAGGTGAAGTGCCGGCCGATCAGCTCCATCAGTCTTTCAATCGCAAGTCCGTTCGTCAGCGCATTGCCATCGTCGCCGCCGGTCCCGTTGCCAACTTTCTGCTGGCCATGGTGTTCTTCTGGGTGCTGGCCATGCTGGGCAGCGAACAGGTGCGTCCGGTCATCGGTGCAGTCGAGTCCGGCAGTATCGCGGCGAAGGCCGGCCTGAGTGCGGGCCAGGAAATCGTGGCCATCGACGGCGAGCCGACGTCCGGCTGGGCTGCGGTCAATCTGCAATTGGTACGTCGCCTGGGGGAAAGTGGTTCGCTGCAGGTGCTGGTGCGCGAGCAGGGCTCTACTGCTGATTCGCCACGGGAGCTTGCGCTGGATCATTGGCTCAAAGGGGCTGACGAGCCGGATCCGATTCGCTCCCTGGGTATTCGCCCATGGCGCCCTGCGCTGCCGCCAGTGCTCGCTGAGCTCGATCCGAAAGGCCCGGCACAGGCTGCCGGGCTGAAAACCGGTGATCGCCTTCTGGCCCTTGATGGCAAGGCGCTGGATGACTGGCAGCAGGTCGTCGATACGGTACGTACGCGTCCTGATACCAAAATCATGCTGCACGTCGAGCGCGACGGTGCTCAAATCGACGTCCCGGTGACACTGGCGGCGCGCGGCGAGAGCAAGTCGCCAAGCGGTTATCTGGGGGCGGGGGTGAAGGCCGTCGACTGGCCACCGGAGATGATTCGCGAGGTCAGCTACGGCCCTTTGGCCGCGATTGGCGAGGGTGCCCGTCGTACCTGGACCATGAGTGTCCTGACGCTGGATTCACTGAAGAAAATGCTGTTCGGCGAGCTCTCGGTAAAAAACTTGAGTGGACCGATAACCATTGCTAAAGTGGCGGGCGCTTCTGCCCAGTCGGGCGTTGCTGATTTCCTGAATTTCCTTGCTTATCTGAGTATTAGCCTGGGGGTTCTGAATTTGCTGCCCATTCCTGTACTGGATGGGGGGCATTTGTTGTTTTATCTGATCGAGTGGGCGCGTGGTCGTCCCTTGTCGGATCGGGTGCAAGGTTGGGGGATACAGATCGGTATCAGTTTGGTGGTCGGGGTGATGTTGCTTGCTCTGGTCAACGACCTGGGTCGTCTGTAACGCTTCGCTGAATTGCGAATCTGCCGCATTTTGCGGCAGTTTGTTTATTGCCAGTTGGAATAAGAAAGGACTTCATGAAACGTCTGCTGCTAACTGCGGTTCTCACCGTATTGATGATCGCCGAAGTTCACGCCGAGTCCTTCACTATCTCTGATATTCGCGTCAACGGCCTCCAGCGGGTCTCCGCGGGTAGCGTCTTTGGTGCCTTGCCGTTGAACGTCGGCGAGCAGGCGGATGATCGTCGCCTGGTGGAATCCACTCGTGCGTTGTTCAAAACCGGTTTCTTTCAAGATATCCAGCTGGGCCGCGAAGGCAACGTTCTGGTGATCACCGTCGTCGAACGTCCATCGGTCGCAAGCATCGAGATCGAAGGCAACAAGGCGATCTCCACCGAAGACCTGATGAAGGGCCTCAAGCAATCCGGTCTGGCCGAAGGCGAGATCTTCCAGCGCGCGACCCTCGAAGGCGTGCGTAACGAGCTGCAACGTCAGTACGTTGCGCAAGGTCGTTACTCGGCTACCGTCGATACCGAAGTGGTATCGCAGCCGCGTAACCGTGTCGGCCTGAAAGTGAAGATCAACGAAGGCACCGTTGCTGCCATTCAGCATATCAACGTGGTGGGCAACACGGTTTTCCCCGAGGAAGACCTGGTCGACCTGTTCGAGCTGAAAACCACCAACTGGCTGTCGTTCTTCAAGAACGACGACAAATACGCCCGTGAAAAGCTTTCCGGTGACCTGGAGCGTCTGCGTTCCTACTACCTGGACCGCGGCTATATCAACATGGATATCGCTTCGACCCAGGTTTCCATTACTCCGGACAAAAAGCACGTCTATATCACTGTCAACGTCAACGAAGGCGAGAAGTACACCGTTCGTGACGTCAAGCTCAGTGGTGACCTGAAAGTGCCTGAAGACCAGGTCAAGTCCCTGCTGCTGGTGCAGAAAGGTCAGGTGTTCTCGCGCAAGCTGATGACCACTACCTCGGAACTGATTACCCGTCGTCTGGGCAACGAGGGCTACACCTTCGCCAACGTCAACGGTGTTCCGCAGCCGCACGACGATGACCACACCGTGGACATCCTGTTCGCTGTAGATCCAGGCAAGCGTGCCTACGTCAACCGTATCAACTTCCGTGGCAACACCAAGTCCGAGGACGAAGTGCTGCGTCGTGAAATGCGCCAGATGGAAGGCGGCTGGGCTTCTACCTACCTGATCGACCAGTCCAAGACCCGTCTTGAACGTCTGGGCTTCTTCAAGGAAGTCAACGTCGAGACCCCGGCTGTTCCAGGTGTCGACGACCAGGTTGACGTGAACTATGCCGTTGAAGAGCAGGCTTCCGGTTCGATCACCGCCAGCGTTGGTTTTGCCCAGAGCGCCGGTCTGATCCTCGGTGGTTCTATCACCCAGAACAACTTCCTGGGTACCGGTAACCGCGTCAGCGTCGGCCTCACCCGTAGTGAATACCAGAGCCGCTACAACTTCGGCTACGTTGACCCCTACTGGACCGCCGACGGCGTGAGCCTGGGCTACAACGCGTTCTATCGCACCACCGACTACAAAGACCTCGACGTCGACGTAGCAAGCTATGCGGTAGACAGCCTGGGTGCCGGCGTGAACGTCGGTTACCCGATCAGCGAGACTTCGCGTCTGACCTTCGGCCTGTCCGCGCAACAGGACAAGATCAAGACCGGTCAGTACACCGTCGACGAGATTTTCGACTTCGTGAACCGCGAAGGCGACCAGTACCTGAACTTCAAGGCGTCGGCCGGCTGGTCTGAATCGACCCTGAACAAAGGCGTGCTGCCGACCCGTGGTCGTTCCCAGAGCCTGACCCTGGAAAGCACCATTCCGGGCAGCGACCTGTCGTTCTACAAACTCGACTACCGTGGTCAGCTGTTCCAGCCGATCACCGAGAACTACACCCTGCGTCTGCACACCGAGCTGGGCTATGGTGATGGTTACGGTTCGACCGATGGCTTGCCGTTCTATGAAAACTACTATGCTGGTGGTTTCAACTCGGTTCGCGGCTTCAAGGACAGCACCTTGGGTCCACGCAGTACGCCTAGCCGTGGTAAGGATAAGACCGGTAACGTCGGCACGATCGCAGACCCGGACCAGGATCCGCTGCCGTTCGGTGGCAACGTCCTGATCCAGGGTGGTGTGGAAGTCCTGTTCCCGATGCCGTTCGTCAAGGATCAGCGTTCGCTGCGTACTTCCGTGTTCTGGGATGTGGGTAACGTTTTCGACTCCAAGTGCCAGCAGACACTCAACACTGACGGCATCACCAAGTCCAAGACGCAGTGCAACGACATCAGCTTCAGCAACATGGCCAGTTCCGTCGGTGTCGGCGTGACCTGGGTTACCGCACTGGGTCCTTTGAGCTTCGCGCTGGCCACGCCGGTCAAGAAACCGGATAACGCTGAAACTCAAGTGTTCCAATTCTCCCTCGGCCAGACGTTCTAAGCGTCTGACCCAAGATAACGACAATGGATTTTGTAGGAGTGCATCGTGCGTAAGTTGACTCAATTGGTTCTCCTGGCCTCCGTACTGGTGGCAGGCCCGGCGTTTGCCGACATGAAAATCGCTGTTCTGAACTATCAAATGGCACTGCTGGAATCCGATGCGGCGAAGAAGTACGCCGTGGATGCCGAGAAGAAGTTCGGCCCGCAACTGACCAAGCTCAAGACGCTGGAAAGCAGCGCCAAGGGTATTCAGGATCGCCTGATGGCCGGTGGCGACAAGATGCAGCAGGGCGAGCGTGAGCGTCTGGAGCTGGAATTCAAGCAAAAGGCCCGGGACTTCCAGTTCCAGTCCAAGGAGCTGAACGAAGCCAAGGCCGTTGCTGACCGCGAAATGCTCAAGCAACTGAAGCCGAAACTGGATAGCGCAGTGGAAGAAGTCATCAAGAAAGGTGGTTTTGACCTGGTGTTCGAGCGTGGCGCAGTCATCGATGTCAAACCTCAGTACGACATCACGCGCCAGGTTATCGAGCGCATGAATCAGCTGAAGTAACCCATGACCGTGACTATCAAGCTCGGCCAGTTGGCCGAGTTCCTCGGCGCCACCCTGAGTGGCGATCCCGAGCAGCAAATTACTGGGCTAGCCACCTTGCAGGAGGCTGGCCCAGCTCAGTTGAGCTTTCTGGCAAACCCTCAATACCGCAAATACCTGGCCGGCTCCCAAGCTGCAGCGCTGTTGCTCAAGGCAGCAGACGCCGAAGGCTATGCCGGGAATGCACTGGTGGTGCCGGATCCTTACCTGGCTTATGCCCGTATTTCCCACCTGTTCGATCCGAAGCCGAAATCCACTGCCGGTATCCACCCGAGTGCGGTGATCGCGCCGGACGCCGTCGTTGATCCGACTGCCTGCATCGGTCCCTTTGTGGTGATCGAGGCGGGTGCGCGGATCGGGGCCGGTGTAACCCTCGGTGCGCATTGCGTCGTCGGTGCCCGTAGCGAAATCGGCGAGGGCGGCTGGCTGGCTCCGCGGGTGACGCTGTATCACGATGTGCGTATCGGCAAGCGTGTGGTGATCCAGTCGGGTGCTGTGCTCGGCGGTGAAGGCTTCGGTTTCGCCAACGAGAAAGGCATCTGGCAGAAAATCGCCCAGATCGGTGGCGTGACCATCGGCGACGATGTGGAGATCGGCGTTAATACCGCCATCGACCGCGGTGCGCTGGCCGACACCGTGATCGGCAACGGCGTGAAACTCGACAACCAGATTCAGATCGCCCACAACGTACAGGTCGGTGATCACACCGCCATGGCAGCGTGCGTGGGGATTTCGGGCAGCACCAAAATCGGCAAGCACTGCATGCTCGCCGGGGGTGTCGGCCTGGTAGGGCACATCGATATTTGTGACAACGTTTTCCTGACTGGAATGACCATGGTTACCCACTCGATCACCGAGCCGGGTGCCTACTCTTCCGGTACAGCCATGCAGCCGGCTGCCGAATGGCGTAAAAGCGCGGCGCGCATCCGTCAGCTCGATGACCTCGCACGGCGTTTGAAACAGCTTGAAAAGCGCGTAGGGGAAGTGACCCCTGGCGGCAATGCTTCATCTGAAGGCTGATACCATTTCCATATCAAGTGTGCACAGCCTCTGGACTGCCTCCTTGATTTGCTAGAGGAGTGCGCGTCAGTCGCGCTCCCAATCTTTACATAGGCTTCCCCCCGAAATGATGGACATCAACGAGATTCGCGAATACCTGCCTCACCGTTACCCGTTCCTGCTGGTGGACCGGGTAGTGGAGCTGGATACGGAAGGCAAGCGCATTCGCGCCTACAAGAATGTCAGCATCAACGAACCATTCTTCAATGGTCACTTCCCAGCCCACCCGATCATGCCGGGCGTGCTGATTATCGAAGCGATGGCTCAGGCTGCCGGGATCCTTGGTTTCAAGATGCTCGATGTGAAACCGGCCGATGGCACCCTCTACTATTTCGTCGGTTCCGACAAACTGCGTTTCCGTCAGCCAGTGCTGCCGGGTGACCAGTTGATCCTCGAAGCCAAGTTCATCAGCTGCAAACGCCAGATCTGGAAGTTCGAATGCCAGGCTTCGGTCGATGGCAAGCCGGTCTGCTCCGCTGAAATCATCTGCGCGGAACGCAAGCTATGAGTTTGATTGACCCTCGCGCAATCATCGATCCTTCGGCCGTACTGGCCGAGGGTGTCGAGGTCGGCCCGTGGTCGATCATCGGCGCAGGTGTGGAAGTCGGCGAGGGAACAGTGATCGGGCCTCACGTGATCCTCAAAGGTCCAACCCGAATCGGCAAGCACAACCGCATCTACCAGTTTTCCTCGGTAGGCGAAGACACGCCGGATCTCAAGTACAAGGGCGAAGACACCCGTCTGGTGATCGGCGACCATAACGTGATCCGAGAAGGTGTGACGATTCACCGTGGCACGGTTCAGGATCGTTCCGAAACCACGCTGGGCGACCACAACCTGATCATGGCCTATGCCCACATCGGTCACGACAGTGTCATCGGCAACCATTGCATCCTGGTCAACAACACTGCGTTGGCCGGCCATGTGCACGTTGATGACTGGGCAATTCTGTCCGGGTTCACCCTGGTGCATCAGTATTGCCACATTGGCGCCCACAGCTTTTCCGGCATGGGCACAGCGATCGGCAAGGACGTTCCTGCGTTCGTTACCGTATTCGGCAACCCGGCCGAAGCGCGCAGCATGAACTTCGAGGGCATGCGCCGTCGCGGTTTCAGCGAAGACGCCATTCACGCCCTGCGCCGTGCGTACAAAACGGTGTATCGCCAGGGCCTGACCGTCGAACAGGCGCTGGCCGAACTGGCCGAGCCGTCTGCACAGTTCCCGGAAGTCGCGATGTTCCGTGACTCCATCCAGTCGTCGACCCGCGGCATCACCCGCTGACCATGGCCAATCTGCGTATTGCGCTGGTGGCGGGGGAGGCTTCCGGTGACATTCTGGGCGCCGGTCTCATGCGCGCCCTCAAGGCACAGCATCCTGCGGTGGAGTTCATCGGAGTCGGCGGTCCGCTGATGCAGGCCGAAGGCCTGACCTCCTATTTTCCAATGGAACGTCTGTCGGTCATGGGGCTGGTGGAAGTCCTGGGGCGGTTGCGCGAGTTGCTCAAGCGCCGCAAGGACCTGATCGCCACGCTGATCGCCGAAAAGCCGGATGCCTTCATCGGCATTGATGCACCGGATTTCAACCTCAATATCGAACTCAAACTGCGTCAGGCCGGGATCAAGACCGCGCACTACGTCAGCCCTTCGGTATGGGCCTGGCGGCAGAAGCGGGTGCTGAAGATCCGCGAAGGCTGCGACCTGATGCTCACGTTGTTGCCGTTCGAAGCAAAGTTTTACGAAGAGAAGGGCGTGCCGGTGCGGTTCGTCGGTCATACGCTGGCCGATACCATTCCACTGGAGGCTGATCGTGCGTCCGCGCGTGCCGAGCTGGGGCTGTCTGACGGCCCGCTGGTGGCTTTGATGCCGGGCAGCCGCGGCGGCGAAGTCAGTCGTCTGGGTGCGCTGTTCCTCGATACCGCCGAACGCCTGCGTGCCATGCGCCCGGGGCTGTGCTTTGTCATGCCGTGCGCCAACCCTGAACGTCGGGCCCAGCTTGAAGCGTTGCTGGCCGGTCGCGACCTGCCAGTGACCCTGCTCGACGGCAAGTCCCACCTGGCGTTGGCCGCGTGCAACGCGGTCCTGATCGCGTCGGGTACGGCGACCCTTGAGGCGCTGCTGTACAAGCGCCCGATGGTCGTGGCCTACCGTCTTGCGCCGCTGACGTTCTGGATTCTCAAGCGCATGGTCAAGAGCCCGTACGTCTCTCTGCCCAATCTGCTGGCCCAGCGACTGTTGGTGCCGGAATTGTTGCAGGATGATGCGACGGTCGAGGCACTGGCCCAGACCCTTTCGCCGCTGATCGACGGCGGTGAAGAACAGACTCGTGGCTTCGACGAAATCCACCGCACCCTGCGTCTGGACGCCTCCAATCAGGCGGCTGACGCCGTTCTGAACCTGATCGGGCAAAAACGATGAGCAAGACAAGCATGCAGATGGGCCTGGATTTCACCCTGGTCGCCGAAGTCGAAGAACTGGTGGCCGGCGTTGATGAAGTCGGTCGCGGCCCGCTGTGCGGTGCAGTCGTCACGGCGGCGGTCATCCTCGATCCGAACCGTCCGATTATCGGTCTCAACGACTCGAAAAAACTCACCGAAGCCAGGCGTGAAAAGCTCTACGACGAAATCTGCGAAAAGGCGCTGAGCTGGTGCATCGCCCGCGCCGAGGTCGAAGAGATCGACGAACTGAACATTCTGCACGCCACCATGCTGGCGATGCAGCGTGCGGTGGCCGGCCTGCACATCCAGCCGAAACTGGTGATGATCGACGGCAACCGTTGCCCGAAACTGCCGATGCGTTCCGAGGCGGTGGTCAAGGGCGACAGCAAGGTTCCGGCCATTGCGGCGGCGTCGATTCTGGCCAAGGTCAGCCGCGACCGTGAGATGGCGGCGTTCGAGTTGATCTATCCGGGTTACGGCATCGGTGGCCACAAAGGCTACCCGACCCCCGTTCATCTGGAAGCGCTGGTGCGCCTCGGGCCCACGCCGATTCATCGCCGTTCGTTTGCCCCGGTGCGACAGGCTTACGAGGCGCTGGAAGGTCTCACGCCGGTTTAGCGGCGAGGCTGATGTTTTATTCTGGGCCCGGTACAATCCGGGCCTTGTTGTTTCTATGTAACTGGACAGGATCACTATGCCGGCTTCATTCGTTCATCTACGCCTGCACACTGAATACTCCCTGGTCGACGGGCTGGTGCGGATCAAGCCGCTGGTCAAGGCCCTGACCGGTATGGGCATGCCGGCCGTTGCGGTTACCGACCAGAACAACATGTGTTCGCTGGTCAAGTTCTATAAAAACGCCATGGGCGCGGGAATCAAACCGATCTGCGGCGCCGACCTGTGGCTGTCGAACAAGGATCCGGACGGGCCATTGAGCCGGATCAGTCTGCTGGTCATGAATGCCCAGGGCTATCGCAACCTTACCGAGCTGATTTCCCGTGGCTTCATCGACGGTCAGCGCAACGGCATGGTCATCATCGAGCGCGAATGGGTCGCCGAGGCCAACGAAGGCCTGATCATGCTGTCCGCCGCCAAAGAAGGCGAGATCGGCATGGCCATGATCGGCGGCAACCCCGCCGAGGCCGAGGCCCTCACCCGCGAGTGGATGTCGGTGTTCCCGGATCGTTTTTATCTGGAAATCCAGCGTACCAACCGTCCGAACGACGAAGAGCAACTGCACGGTGCCGTGGCCCTGGCCGAGAAGCTCGGTGCGCCACTGGTCGCCACCAACGATGTGCGCTTCATCAAGCAGGAAGACTTCGCCGCCCACGAAACCCGCGTCTGCATCGGTGAGGGCCGGGCCCTCGACGACCCGCGGCGTTCGAAGAACTACAGTGATCAGCAGTACCTGAAAAGCGCCGAGGAAATGGCCGAGCTGTTCAGCGACTTGCCGGATGCGGTGGAAAACACCGTCGAGATCGCCAAGCGCTGCAACATCGACGTGAAGCTGGGCAAACACTTCCTGCCGGACTATCCGATTCCCGATGGCATGACCATCGACGAGTATTTCCGCAAGGTATCGTTTGACGGTCTGGAAGAGCGTCTCAGCGTACTGCTGCCCAAGGACACCACTGAAGATTACGAGGCCAAGCGACAGGTCTACGTCGACCGGCTGAATTTCGAGCTGGATATCATCATCCAGATGGGGTTCCCCGGTTACTTCCTGATCGTGATGGACTTTATCCAGTGGGCCAAGAACAACGGTGTGCCGGTGGGCCCTGGCCGGGGGTCGGGTGCCGGATCGCTGGTGGCCTATGTACAGAAGATCACCGACCTCGACCCGCTGGAATATGACCTGCTGTTCGAACGTTTCCTCAACCCGGAACGGGTATCGATGCCGGACTTCGACGTCGACTTCTGCATGGACGGTCGCGACCGGGTAATCGATTACGTGGCCGAAAAATACGGCCGCAATGCGGTGAGCCAGATCATCACTTTCGGTTCCATGGCTGCGAAGGCTGTGGTGCGAGACGTGGCGCGGGCCCAAGGCAAGTCGTTCGGCCTGGCGGATCGCCTGTCGAAGATGATTCCGTTCGAAGTCGGCATGACCCTGGAAAAAGCCTACGAGCAGGAAGAAATCCTGCGCGACTTCATCAAGGTGGATGAAGAAGCGGCGGAAATCTGGGAGATGGCGCGCAAGCTCGAAGGCGTGGTGCGTAACGTCGGTAAACACGCCGGTGGTGTGGTGATCGCGCCGACCAAACTGACCGACTTCTCGCCGATTTATTGCGACGAGGCCGGCGACGGTCTGGTGACCCAGTTCGACAAGGATGATGTGGAGGCGGCCGGTCTGGTGAAGTTCGACTTCCTCGGTCTGCGGACCCTGACGATCATCGACTGGGCACTGAAAACCATCAACCGTGACCGCGCCAAGGTCAACGAGCCGCCGCTGGACATCGCGTTCATCCCGCTGGATGACAAGCCGACTTATCAACTGCTGCAAAAAGCTGAAACCACCGCGGTATTCCAGCTCGAATCCCGCGGCATGAAAGAACTGATCAAAAAGCTCAAGCCCGACTGCCTCGAAGACTTGATCGCACTGGTGGCCCTGTTCCGTCCGGGCCCGCTGCAGTCCGGCATGGTGGATGACTTCATCAACCGTAAACACGGTCGTGCGGAACTGGCGTATCCGCACCCGGATTACCAGTACGAAGGCCTGCAACCGGTGCTGGCGCCGACCTACGGCATCATCCTGTATCAGGAACAGGTGATGCAGATCGCCCAGGTCATGGCCGGTTACACCCTCGGTGGTGCGGACATGCTGCGTCGGGCGATGGGTAAGAAAAAACCCGAGGAAATGGCCAAGCAGCGCGGCGGTTTCATTGAGGGCTGTGCGTCGAACAATATCGACGCGGACCTGGCGGGTAACATTTTCGACCTGGTGGAAAAATTCGCCGGTTACGGCTTCAACAAATCCCACTCCGCCGCCTACGGTCTGGTGTCGTACCAGACCGCCTGGCTGAAAGCTCACTACCCGGCGCCGTTCATGGCTGCGGTGCTTTCGGCGGATATGCACAACACCGACAAGGTAGTGACCTTGATCGAGGAAGTGCGCACGATGAAGCTGCGCCTCGATGCGCCGGACGTGAACACGTCGGAATTCAAGTTCACGGTGAACGACGAAGGCCGCATCGTGTATGGCCTGGGCGCGATCAAAGGCGTCGGCGAAGGCCCGGTGGAAGCAATCACCGAGGCTCGTCAGGCCGGCCCGTTCAAGGACTTGTTCGACTTCTGCGCCCGGGTCGACCTCAAACGTATCAACAAGCGCACGCTGGACGGTCTGATCCGCAGCGGCGCGCTGGATCGCCTCGGCCCGTACTTCCACGACGAGCAGAAGGCGTATCAGGCCAACATCGACCGTAACCGCGCGGTGTTGCTGGCGGCGATGGAAGAGGCGATCAAGTCGGCCGAGCAGACTGCCCGTACCCGTGACAGCGGCCATGCCGACCTGTTTGGCGGGTTGTTCGTCGAAGAGGACGCGGACGTTTACGCGATCCACCGCAAGGCGAAAGAGCTGACCCTCAAGGAGCGGCTCAAAGGTGAAAAAGACACCTTGGGCCTGTACCTGACCGGTCACCCGATCGACGAGTACGAAGGCGAAATCCGCCGTTTCGCCCGCCAGCGCATCATCGATCTGAAACCGGCCCGGGACACCCAGACCGTGGCGGGGATGATCATTGCCCTGCGGGTGATGAAGAACAAAAAGGGCGACAAGATGGGCTTCATCACCCTCGACGACCGCTCCGGGCGGATCGAGGCGTCGCTGTTTGCCGATGCGTTCCATTCTGCGCAATCGCTGTTGCAGACCGATGCGATGGTGGTGGTCGAAGGCGAGGTCAGCAACGACGACTTCTCCGGCGGCCTGCGCCTGCGGGTCAAACGGGTGATGAGCATGGAAGATGCGCGCACCAACCTGGCCGAGAGCCTGCGCCTGAAGTTGCAGACCCAGGACCTGAAAGGCGATCAGCTACGCTGGTTGGGGGATTTGCTCAAGCGTCACCGCGGGGCGTGCCCGATTACCATGGAGTACACCAGCCCTGATGCGAAGACCTTGCTGCAGTTTGGCGAGACCTGGCGGATCGACCCGGCGGATGCCTTGATTCAAGCCCTGCGTGACCAGTTCGGGCGAGACAACGTCTTCCTCCAATACCGTTGACCGGCAGGTGAGAACACGCCGCCTGCCCACAACCTGAATTTTTAATCTCGACCTCAGCGCGCCTCTCCCTTAAGGTAGGGCGCGAATAGACAACCGGCCGGCCCAAGCTCAATTGGGACTCGACCCAAGACGGACGCCTATGAACCCGAATTTCCTGGATTTCGAACAGCCGATCGCCGACCTGCAAGCCAAGATCGAAGAGTTGCGCTTGGTCGGTAATGACAATTCGCTGAATATCGGCGATGAGATCTCCCGCCTGCAGGACAAGAGCAAGACGCTCACCGAAGACATCTTCGGCAAGCTGACCAGCTGGCAGATCGCACGTCTGGCACGTCACCCGAAACGTCCCTACACCCTGGACTACATCGAGCACATCTTCACCGAGTTCGACGAGCTGCACGGTGATCGTCACTTCTCCGACGACGCGGCCATTGTAGGCGGCGTGGCACGTCTGGAAGACCAGCCAGTGATGGTGATCGGTCACCAGAAGGGCCGTGAAGTGCGTGAAAAGGTACGCCGCAACTTCGGCATGCCGCGTCCGGAAGGCTACCGCAAGGCGTGCCGCCTGATGGAAATGGCCGAGCGTTTCAAGATGCCGATCCTGACCTTCATCGACACCCCGGGCGCCTACCCTGGCATCGACGCCGAAGAACGCAACCAGAGCGAAGCGATCGCCTGGAACCTGCGCGTCATGGCCCGCCTGAAAACCCCGATCATCGCCACCGTGATTGGTGAAGGTGGTTCCGGCGGTGCACTGGCGATCGGTGTGTGCGACCAGCTGAACATGCTGCAGTACTCGACCTACGCGGTGATCTCGCCGGAAGGCTGCGCTTCGATTCTGTGGAAAACCGCAGAAAAGGCGCCGGATGCCGCTGAAGCGATGGGCATCACCGCCGAGCGTCTGAAAGGCCTGGGCATCGTCGACAAGGTGATCAGCGAGCCTCTGGGCGGCGCCCACCGTGATCCGGCCGCTGCCGCAGCATCGATCCGCGCCGAGCTGAGCTCGCAACTGGCGATGCTGAAGAAGTTCGACAACGAAGCGCTGCTCAAGCGTCGTTATGATCGTCTGATGAGCTACGGCCTCTGATCGAACGCCGTTTTGGCTGACAACGCAAAACACTGTGGGAGCGGGCTTGCCCGCGAATGCGATGTAACATTCAACGACTGTGTTGGCTGTTTCACCGCTTTCGCGAGCAAGCCCGCTCCCGCTTTTGGTTTGTGAAAAGGTAGAAAAATGGGTCAGCCCTCGATTGATTTACCTTCCAGGCTTTTGGGCAGTCTCAAGCCCTGGCTCGATGCGGCTCATTGGCGTATCGCTTTCTCCGGTGGCCTCGATTCCACCGTCCTGCTGCACCTTCTGGCAACTCTGGCCAAAACCGAATCCGTTCCATCGCTAAGCGCCATCCATGTCCATCACGGTCTTCAGGCTGTGGCTGATGCGTGGCCGGAGCATTGTCAGTCTGTCTGTGACGGCTTGGGCGTGCCATTGACGGTTGTTCACGTCACCGTGCCAAAGGGTGCCAGCCTGGAGCGCGCGGCGCGGGATGCGCGTTATGCGGTGTTCAGTGCAGCAACCCGGGTCAATGATGTGTTGCTGACTGGCCAGCACCGCGACGATCAGGCCGAAACGCTGCTGTTCCGTCTGCTGCGTGGTGCCGGGGTTCGGGGGCTCTCCGGCATGCCAGCCCGGCGTGCGCTGGGGCAGGGCAGTCTGGTTCGGCCCTTGCTCGACGTCACGCGTGCTGAACTTGAAGCCTATGCGCAGGAACATCAGCTGCACTGGGTAGACGACCCGTCGAATCAGGATCGACAGTTCTCGCGCAACTACCTGCGTCATCAGGTCATGCCGCTGCTGACCGGTCGCTGGCCGCAGGCACACGCCAGCATGGCCCGCAGTGCGGCACATCTGCGCGAGGCGCAGGGCTTGCTTGATGAGTTGGCGCAGATCGATCTGAAGTCAGCGATGACATCCAGCGAGTTTGCATGGCTGGGAGTGCCATCCCTGGAGCTTGCAGCCATGGCGGGACTGTCGGCTGCGCGCCAGCGAAATGCACTCAGTCACTGGCTCGAACCGCATACGCGACTGCCGGACACCGACCATTGGTCGGGTTGGGCGGACCTGCGCGATGCCGGCAACGATGCTTCGGCGGTCTGGCGTCTGGCGGATGGCGAGTTGCACCGCAGCGCCGGTCGCCTGTGGTGGCTTAGCGGCCATTGGCTGCGTACGCCGGCGGTCTGCGGCGACTGGCAGGCGCCGTCGCTGGCGCTACGCTTGCCCGATAACGGGCGTGTCATGTTCACCGGTCAGACTCCCGCAGGAGCGCTGCAGATCCGCTATCGTCAGGGCGGTGAAGTGATGCATCTGACGAATCGCGGACATCGCGATCTCAAGCGCCTGCTCAATGAGCGCGCGGTGCCGGCCTTCGTGCGTGGCAGATTGCCGCTGCTGTTTCGCGGGGAAGAATTGCTCGCCGTGGCGAACCTGCCGGGGCTCGACGGCAATGCGCTGGAAGGCTGGCGATTGGATTGGCAGCCTTCGGACGAAGATCAAGGTTTGAGATGAAGGGGGCATTCCGGTAGACTACGCTCCCTTCTTGATACAACTTCTGTGGATTCGCCTGAATTGCAGGAGTTGCCGATTACCAAGCAGTCTTTGCTGGGCGATTCCAAAAAATGTGTAGCGAGCAACGTACCGGTGTTTTCACTTCCGGTCTGTCCCAACGCGGCGGTTTTTTTGAAAGGTGCACTGTGATTAATGCAGGTGATCGGGGGCTTCGGCCTTCCTTCGCTTTCCCCGGCGGCTCGGACCGCTTTAACGCAGACTTCTAGGGTTTTTCATGACGCGCTACATATTCGTCACGGGCGGTGTTGTTTCTTCTTTGGGGAAAGGCATTGCATCGGCTTCATTGGCGGCCATCCTGGAGGCGCGGGGGCTTAAGGTCACCATGCTGAAGCTGGATCCGTACATCAACGTCGACCCGGGCACCATGAGCCCGTTCCAGCACGGTGAAGTGTTCGTCACCCACGACGGCGCCGAGACCGACCTGGACCTGGGCCACTACGAGCGGTTCATCCGTACGACCATGACCCAGAACAACAACTTCACCACCGGCCGTGTCTACGAACACGTGCTGCGCAAAGAGCGCCGTGGTGACTACCTGGGTGCAACCATCCAGGTGATTCCGCACATCACCGACGAAATCAAGCGTCGCATCATCAAGGGTGCCGGCGATGCCGACGTGGCCCTGGTGGAAATCGGCGGTACCGTTGGCGACATCGAATCGCAACCGTTCCTCGAAGCCATCCGCCAGCTGCGTGTGGAAGTCGGTTCCAAGCGCGCGATGCTGATGCACCTGACTCTGGTGCCGTACATCGCCACCGCGGGCGAGACCAAAACCAAGCCGACCCAGCACTCCGTGAAGGAACTGCGTTCGATCGGTCTGCAGCCAGACGTGCTGATCTGCCGCTCCGACCATCCGGTGGACGTGTCGTCGCGTCGCAAGATCGCGCTGTTCACCAACGTTGAAGAGCGTGCGGTGATCTCCCTGGAAGACGTCGACACCATCTACAAGATCCCGGCCGTGCTGCACGCTCAGGGTCTGGACGATTTCGTCGTCGAGCGTTTCGGCCTGCAATGCAATGGCGCCGACCTGTCCGAGTGGGAAAAGGTCGTCGATGCCAAGCTGAACCCGGAGCACGAAGTCACCATCGCGATGGTCGGCAAGTACATGGAACTGCTGGACGCCTACAAGTCGCTGATCGAAGCGATGAGTCACGCCGGCATCACCAACCGTACCAAGGTCAACCTGCGCTACATCGATTCCGAAGACATCGAGAACCAGGGCACTGCGCTGCTGGAAGGCGTCGACGCGATCCTCGTACCGGGCGGCTTCGGTCTGCGTGGCGTGGAAGGCAAGATCACTGCCGTTCAATACGCTCGCGAAAACAAGGTTCCGTACCTGGGGATCTGCCTGGGCATGCAAGTGGCGGTCATCGAGTTCGCCCGTAACGTGCTGGGCTGGAAAGACGCAAACTCCACCGAGTTTGATCGCGCCAGCGGCCATCCGGTTGTCGGTCTGATCACCGAGTGGGAAGACGCCACCGGTGCTGTTGAAGTGCGTACCGAAGCGTCCGACCTGGGCGGCACCATGCGCCTCGGCGCTCAGGAATGCCTGCTCGAACCCGGCTCCAAGGTGCACGACTGCTACGGCAAGGATGTGATTGTCGAGCGTCACCGTCACCGTTACGAAGTGAACAACAACCTGCTGCCGCAGATCATCGAGGCCGGCCTGAAAATCTCCGGTCGCTCTTCCGATGCAGCGCTGGTTGAAGTGGTCGAAGCACCGGATCATCCATGGTTCGTCGCTTGCCAGTTCCACCCGGAATTCACCTCGACTCCGCGTGACGGTCACCCGCTGTTCAGCGGTTTCGTGAAAGCAGCGTTGGCTCAACACCAGAAGAAGGCGTAACCCGATGGCACAGAAGATCATCCGCGTCGGCGACATCGAGATTGCCAACGACAAACCCATGGTGCTGTTCGGCGGCATGAACGTGCTGGAAAGCCGTGACATGGCCATGCAGGTTTGCGAAGAGTATGTGAAGGTCACCGAAAAACTCGGTATCCCTTACGTGTTCAAGGCCAGCTTCGACAAGGCCAACCGTTCTTCTGTGACCTCCTATCGCGGTCCTGGCCTGGAAGAGGGCATGCGCATCTTCCAGGACATCAAACAAGCCTTCGGCGTGCCGATCATCACCGACGTCCACGAGCCTGACCAGGCCGCGGTCGTCGCCGAGGTCTGCGACATCATCCAGTTGCCGGCCTTCCTGTCGCGCCAGACCGATCTGGTCGTCGCGATGGCCAAGACCAATGCCGTCATCAACATCAAGAAAGCCCAGTTCCTCGCGCCTCAGGAAATGAAACACATCCTGAACAAATGCGTGGAAGCGGGTAACGATCAGTTGATCCTCTGCGAGCGCGGTTCGAGCTTCGGCTACAACAACCTCGTGGTCGACATGCTCGGCTTCGGCATCATGAAGCAGTTCGAGTACCCGGTATTCTTCGACGTGACCCATTCGCTGCAAATGCCTGGCGGTCGTTCCGACTCCGCCGGCGGTCGCCGCGCCCAGGTCACCGACCTGGCCAAGGCTGGCATGAGCCAGTCGCTGGCGGGTCTGTTCCTCGAAGCGCACCCGGACCCGGACAACGCCAAATGCGACGGCCCTTGCGCCTTGCGTCTGGACAAACTGGAGCCATTCCTGGCCCAGCTCAAAGCCCTGGACGAACTGGTGAAGAGTTTTCCGACGGTAGAAACCGCGTAAACCTCAATTCTCCGGTAAAGTACCGCACGATTTGTCGCTCATGCCCTCGGGTATGAGCGTTGTCGTCTGCAAGCTGCCCGCTGCACACCACTTGCCGACGGTCAAAAGATTTCCTCTAGCTGCGTCGTTTTCGTCAACTTTGGAGTGTTTACAACAATGGCAAAAATCGTCGACATCAAAGGTCGTGAAGTTCTCGACTCCCGTGGCAATCCCACCGTGGAAGCGGACGTGCTTCTCGACAACGGCATCATCGGCAGCGCTTGCGCGCCGTCCGGTGCATCCACTGGCTCGCGTGAAGCGCTCGAGCTGCGTGATGGCGACAAGAGCCGTTACCTGGGCAAGGGCGTGCTCAAGGCGGTAGCCAACATCAACGGTCCGATCCGCGATCTGCTGCTGGGCACCGACCCAAGCGACCAGAAAGCCCTGGATCACGCGATGATCAAGCTCGACGGTACCGAAAACAAAGCGACCCTGGGCGCCAACGCCATCCTCGCCGTGTCCCTGGCTGCGGCCAAGGCGGCTGCACAGGATCAGGACCTGCCGCTGTACGCACACATCGCCAACCTGAACGGCACCCCGGGTGTGTACTCGATGCCGGTTCCGATGATGAACATCATCAACGGCGGCGAACACGCCGACAACAACGTCGACATCCAGGAATTCATGGTTCAGCCGGTTGGCGCCAAGTCTTTCTCGGAAGGTCTGCGCATGGGCACCGAGATTTTCCATCACCTGAAAGCCGTTCTGAAGGCCCGTGGCCTGAGCACTGCTGTGGGTGACGAAGGCGGTTTCGCGCCGAACCTGGCTTCCAATGAAGACGCGCTGAAAGTGATCTCCGAAGCTGTCGCCAACGCCGGCTACAAGCTGGGCACCGACGTGACCCTGGCTCTGGACTGCGCAGCCAGCGAATTCTTCGAAGACGGCAAGTACAACCTGTCCGGCGAAGGCCAGGTGTTCACCGCTGAAGGTTTCGCCGACTACCTCAAAGGTCTGACCGAGCGTTACCCGATCATCTCGATCGAAGACGGTCTGGACGAGTCCGACTGGGCTGGCTGGAAGATCCTCACCGACAAGATCGGCGAGAAGACCCAGCTGGTCGGCGACGATCTGTTCGTGACCAACACCAAGATCCTGAAAGAAGGCATCGATAAAAAGATCGCCAACTCGATCCTGATCAAGTTCAACCAGATCGGCACCCTGACCGAAACCCTGGAAGCCATCCAGATGGCCAAGGCTGCCGGTTACACCGCCGTGATCTCGCACCGTTCGGGCGAAACCGAAGATTCGACCATTGCCGACCTGGCGGTGGGTACTTCGGCTGGCCAGATCAAGACCGGCTCGCTGTGCCGTTCCGACCGTGTTTCCAAGTACAACCAACTGCTGCGTATCGAAGAGCAGTTGAATGGCAAGGCCAAGTACAACGGTCGCTCCGAGTTCCGCGGCTGATTAAGTGCCCTGCCTCACCAATACTGCTTCATTTTGGCGGCGCCTGTTGCCGTCACGCAGCGTTGCCGCTCCTCGCCATAGCGCGCTATGACTCGTCGCGGCGCCTTGCTTGACGGCAACAGTCACTCGCCAAAAGTGAAGCGTATTGGTGAAGCAAGGCACACATGTTAAAAAGACACCGGATTGTGTCGGAAAAGTCGTGACAGCGATGGATTTGCCACTAATCTGATGCCTTATATGCACAAGCCTGGATATTCCAGGCTTCGTGCTATCAGATGCTTCAAAGTTTTTTGCGTGGCTGTCTTTTTTCACTGGATACCTGATATTCGATGCGCAGTCCTTACTGGTTGTTTCTCGTCTTGCTCTTGCTGCTGGCCGGTCTGCAGTACCGCCTGTGGGTGGGCAATGGCAGTCTGGCGCAAGTCGCCGAACTGAATCAGCAGATTGCTGATCAACACGCCGAGAACGAAGCCTTGCTGGAGCGCAATCGGGTGATGGACGCTGAAGTCAGCGAGTTGAAGAAAGGTATGGAGACCGTTGAAGAACGGGCTCGTCACGAACTGGGCATGGTCAAGGACGGCGAAACCCTTTACCAGTTGGCCCAATGATCGATTCTCTGCCGGCCTTCTGGGCCGTGATTCCTGCCGCGGGCGTCGGTGCCCGTATGGCCGCGGACCGTCCCAAGCAATACCTGCAACTGGGCGGGCGCACCATTCTTGAACACAGCCTCGGCTGTTTCCTCGATCACCCGAGCCTCAAGGGCCTGGTGGTCAGTCTTGCCGTTGATGATCCTTATTGGCCGAACTTGGCCAGCGCCAGCGATCCGCGAATTCAACGGGTCGACGGTGGTGCCGAACGTTCCGGCTCCGTGCTCAACGCCTTGCTGCATTTGCACGCGCAAGGTGCTGATGACGAGGACTGGGTGTTGGTGCACGATGCGGCGCGGCCGAACCTGAGCCGTGACGATCTCGACAAATTGCTCGCTGAGCTGGCGAACGATCCGGTCGGTGGTTTGCTGGCTGTGCCGGCGAAGGACACCCTGAAACGGGTCGACAAGCACGGTCGTGTGGTGGAAACCGTGGATCGCAGCGTGATCTGGCAGGCCTACACGCCGCAGATGTTTCGCCTGGGTGCCTTGCACCGGGCACTGGCGGACAGTCTGGTGGCCGATGCGCTGATCACCGATGAAGCCTCGGCGATGGAGTGGGCCGGCATGGCGCCGCGTCTGATCGAGGGCCGTGCGGATAACCTGAAAGTCACCCGTCCGGAAGACTTGGAATGGTTGCGCCAGCGCTGGGCCAACCGTCGTTAAATCCGGTACTCCGGCCGCTCGGCCAAACCTTCCTTGAGAAAATCCACCAGTTTGCGCACCTTCGGCGACAAGTGCCGCTGCTGCGGATACAGCGCCCACACCGCCGTATTCGGCGGTTGATGCGCTTCCAGCAAAGAGATCAACGCGCCGCTGTGCAGATGTTCCAGCACGTAATAGTCCGGCAATTGACACAGTCCGACACCTTGTAGCGCCGCATCCAGCACTGCTTGCCCACTGTTACAGCGCCAGTTTCCCTGCACCCGCTGGGAAAATTCCCGCCCGTTCTGTTCAAGTTGCCAGATGTCCGAGCTGCCGATCAGGCAATTGTGTCGACTCAGTTCCGACAAGCTGTGTGGCCGACCGTACCGTTCGAGGTAGGACGGCGATGCGCAGAGGTACATGCGCCGTGGGGCCAGTCGAGTTGCTACCAGGCGGGAATCCTGAAGGCGCCCGAGGCGGATCGCCAGGTCCAGGCCTTCGTGCACCAGGTCGAGTTGGCGGTTGGTCAGTTCGATATCAATGCGCAGTTGCGGGTAATGCCCCATGAACCGGGTCACCAGCGGCACGATGAAGCGCTCGCCATACGCCACGGCGCAGGTCATGCGCAGCATGCCTTTGGGTTCGCTGGTCAAATCACCGACTGCACGCAGCGCCTCTTCGCGACCATCCTGCAGGCGCTGGCAATGTTGCAAAAACGTCTGGCCAGCTTCGGTCAGGGTGACGCGCCGGGTGCTGCGATACAGCAGCCGCGTCTGCAAACGCTCTTCCAGCCGTACGATTTGTCGACTGATGTGCGAGGAAGAAACGCCCAGGCGTTCGGCAGCGGCGGTGAACTGGCTGCATTCGGCTACGGCGACGAACTCGTCGATGCCTTCCCAGCGGTTTTCGGACATGGGGATTATCCCTGTGTGGCAATAATGTTTTGCTTTTGTCCGGATTATTCATCAAGCAGCGCTGGACTACACTCCCTGTCTGGTTTTTATTCAATGGATTCACTGGAGAGTCAGCATGATCAAGTCGCGCGCCGCCGTTGCCTTCGAGGCCAAGAAGCCGCTGGAAATCGTAGAAGTCGATGTCGCCATGCCCAAGGCCGGTGAAGTGTTGTTGCGCGTGGTGGCTTCCGGGGTTTGCCACACTGACGCCTACACCCTGTCGGGCGCTGACCCGGAAGGTATTTTCCCGTCGATCCTCGGCCATGAAGGCGGCGCAATCGTTGAAGCGATCGGCGAAGGCGTGACTTCCGTGGCCGTCGGCGACCACGTGATTCCGCTGTACACCCCGGAATGCGGCCAGTGCAAATTCTGCAAGTCGGGCAAGACCAACCTGTGTCAGGCGATTCGCGCCACTCAGGGCAAGGGCCTGATGCCGGACGGCACTTCGCGCTTTTCCTACAAGGGCCAAACGATTTTCCACTACATGGGTACTTCGACCTTCTCCGAGTACACCGTGCTGCCGGAAATCTCGGTGGCCAAGATCTCCAAGGATGCCCCGCTGGAAAAGGTCTGTCTGCTCGGTTGCGGCGTGACCACCGGTATCGGCGCAGTGATCAACACCGCCAAGGTCAAACCCGGTGACACCGTGGCCATCTTCGGTCTGGGCGGCATCGGTCTGTCGGCCGTGATTGGTGCAGTGAAGGCCAAGGCCTCGCGCATCATCGCCATCGACATCAACCCGGCCAAATTCGAAATCGCCAAACAGCTGGGAGCCACCGACTGCGTGAACCCGAAGGACTTCGATCGTCCTATCCAGGAAGTGATCGTCGACATGACCGACGGCGGCGTCGACTTCTCCTTCGAATGCATCGGCAACGTGCAACTGATGCGCGCAGCCCTCGAGTGCTGCCATAAAGGTTGGGGCGAGTCGGTGATCATCGGCGTTGCCGGTGCCGGCCAGGAAATCGCCACCCGTCCGTTCCAGCTGGTGACCGGTCGCGTCTGGCGCGGTTCGGCATTCGGCGGCGTGCGTGGCCGTACCGAATTGCCAAGCTACGTCGACATGGCGCAAAGCGGCGAGATCCCGCTGGACACTTTCATCACCCACACCATGGGTCTGGAAGACATCAACAAGGCGTTTGACCTGATGCACGAAGGCAAGAGCATCCGCACCGTCATTCATTTCTGATCAATCGCGATGCCACGGCTGCAATGCGCAGCCGTGGCTGCGTAGGAGTCCTACATGAGTCTGGAAAACATCTCCTGTCAGAAGAGTTTCGGTGGCTGGCACAAGCGCTATCGCCATCGCTCCGATGTGCTGGGCTGCGACATGGTGTTCGCCGTGTATCTGCCGCCGCAGGCAGAGCAGGGCGGCAAACTGCCGGTGCTGTACTGGCTGTCGGGCCTGACCTGCACGGACGAAAACTTCATGCAGAAGGCCGGTGCCATGCGCATGGCGGCCGAGCTGGGGTTGATCATTGTGGCACCGGACACCAGCCCTCGTGGCGCCGATGTTCCGGGGGATCCGGATGGCGCGTGGGATTTCGGTCTGGGCGCCGGGTTCTATTTGAATGCCACGCAGGAGCCGTGGTCGCGGCACTATCGGATGCATGACTACGTCGTGCAGGAATTGCCTTCACTGGTTGAAGCGCATTTCCCGGCCTCGGACAAACGCAGCATCAGCGGCCATTCCATGGGCGGTCACGGCGCATTGGTTTGTGCATTGCGCAATCCGGGGCGTTACCAGTCGGTGTCGGCGTTTTCGCCGATCAACAACCCGATGGATTGCCCGTGGGGGCAAAAGGCGTTCTCCCGCTATCTGGGCGAAGATCGTTCGAAGTGGCGCGAGTGGGATGCCTGTGCACTGATTGCCGAGGCGGACGAGAAACTGCCACTGCTGGTCGATCAGGGTGATCGCGACGACTTCCTCGCCACCCAGCTCAAACCGGAAGCGCTGCAACAAGCGGCAAAACAGGCGGGGCATCCGCTGACGTTGCGCCTGCAACCGGGTTATGACCACAGCTATTTCTTCATTGCGAGCTTCATTGACGACCACTTGCAGCATCACGCGCGCGCCCTCAAGGGCTAATGCAGGTAGAATCACGCCCTGACAAAAATCGGGGCGTTTTTTTATGCGTATTGGCCACGGCTATGATGTGCACCGTTTCGCTGAAGGCGATTTCATTACTCTGGGCGGCGTGCGAATCGCACACGGCTTCGGGCTGCTCGCCCACTCCGACGGTGACGTCCTGCTGCACGCCTTGAGCGATGCCTTGCTCGGCGCGGCTGCGTTAGGTGACATTGGCAAACACTTCCCGGACACCGACCCGCAATTCAAGGGCGCCGACAGCCGTGTGCTGTTGCGTCATGTGGTCAGTCTGATCCACGCCAAAGGCTGGAAGGTCGGCAACGTCGACAACACCATCGTTGCCCAGGCCCCGAAAATGGCCCCCCATATCGAATCGATGCGCGCGCTGATTGCCGCGGATCTGCAAGTAGAACTGGATCAAGTGAACGTAAAAGCCACCACCACCGAGAAGCTTGGCTTCGTCGGTCGCGAAGAAGGCATCGCCGTGCATTCCGTTGCCTTGTTGTTGCGCGCATGAACGAACTGCAACTGCTGGGCCCGCGGGCCTATGGCGACGCCCTTGGCACCGCGGTACTGAAAGCCATCGCCGAAGATTTCCAGGTCGATGAAGTCCTCGACATTCCGTTCAGCGGTGACGGCGAGCACCTGTGGATCTGGGTGGAAAAGCGCGGTCTGAACACCGAGGAAGCGGCTCGACGCATTGCCAAGGCTGCCGGTGTGCCGCTGCGCACGGTCAGCTATGCCGGCCTGAAAGACCGTCAGGCGCTGACGCGCCAGTGGTTCAGCGTGCAATTGCCGGGCAAGGCCGACCCGGATCTGTCGGCGGCGGAAAACGACACGCTGAAGATCCTCAAAACCACCCGCCACAAACGCAAGCTGCAACGCGGCGCGCATTCGGCCAACGGTTTCACCTTGCGCCTGACCCAGTTCAATGGTGACAAGGCCGCCATCGACGAGCGCCTGCAACAGATTGCCAAGCAAGGTATCCCGAACTACTTCGGCGCCCAGCGTTTCGGCCATGACGGCGGCAACGTGGTCGACGCTCGTTCATGGGCAGCGCGCAAGGCTTTGCCGGAGCAGCGCAATGTGCGTTCGCGCCTTCTGTCGACCGCCCGCAGTTTTCTGTTCAACCAGGTGCTGGCGGCGCGTGTTGCCGATGGCACCTGGCAGCGCGCCCAGGTCGGCGATCTGCTGGCGTTCACCGACAGCCGCAGCTTTTTCCCGGCGGGTGTTGCCGAATGCAGCGACCCGCGCCTGGCGATTCTCGACCTGCATCCGACCGGCCCGCAGTGGGGCGAAGGTGACTCACCGGCCGCCGGCGCTGTCCATGATCTGGAGCAGGCGATTGCCGCACGCGAGGCGGATCTGCGCGATTGGTTGATTAATGCCGGTATGAGCCACGAACGTCGTATCCTGCGGCTGCCCATTGGCGGGTTGACGTGGCATTATCCCGAGCCTGACATTCTGCAACTGGAATTCGTCCTCCCGGCCGGATGCTTCGCCACCGTATTGGTGCGCGAACTCGTTGATCTGGTGCCGGTGGGGCAGACGGACAGCCCATGCGTATTCTGATTTCAAACGACGATGGGGTAACCGCACCCGGTCTCGCCGCGCTTTATGCTGCGCTGGCGGATTACACCGAATGCGTGGTTATCGCCCCGGAGCAGGACAAGAGCGGCGCCAGCAGTTCGCTGACGCTGGATCGTCCGCTGCACCCGCAATACCTGGCCAATGGCTTCATCAGCCTCAACGGTACGCCGACCGACTGCATACATCTGGGACTCAACGGCCTGCTGGAGCGCCAGCCGGACATGGTGGTCTCGGGCATCAACCTCGGCGCCAACCTGGGCGACGACGTGCTGTATTCCGGAACGGTGGCGGCAGCCCTCGAGGGCCGTTTTCTCGAGCGACCGTCGTTTGCCTTCTCGCTGGTTTCCCGGCAGGTGGACAATCTGCCCACGGCCGCCCACTTTGCGCACAAACTGATCGAGGCCCACGCCGGGCTCGATCTGCCACCGCGTACGGTATTGAACGTGAACATTCCCAACCTGCCGATCGATCACATTCGTGGCATTCAGTTGACGCGCCTGGGGCATCGCGCCCGTGCGGCAGCGCCGATGAAAGTGGTCGATCCCCGTGGCAAGGCCGGTTACTGGATCGCCGCCGCCGGCGATGCAGAGGACGGCGGGCCGGGCACCGATTTCCACGCGGTGATGCAGGGCTACGTTTCCATCACTCCGTTGCAGCTCGATCGC
Organism: Pseudomonas sp. 58(2021); assembly: GCF_017491585.1. Lineage (NCBI taxonomy): Bacteria > Pseudomonadati > Pseudomonadota > Gammaproteobacteria > Pseudomonadales > Pseudomonadaceae > Pseudomonas > Pseudomonas sp. 58(2021). The sequence goes on along the minus strand of NZ_JAFGYZ010000016.1, from coordinate 13,509 downwards.
ACCTTCAATGATGCTTTCAGAAGTCTCGACGGCTGGCTGGAGGGGCTCAACTGATGGCTCGTGAACACGACGACCGGTTGCGCAGTGGTATCGGGATGACCTCCCAGCGCACCCGTGAACGCCTGATTCAGCGACTGTATGAAGAAGGCTTGTCCAACGCGAACGTGCTGGAAGTGATCCGCCGCACGCCGCGTCATCTCTTCGTCGACGAAGCGCTGGCGCACCGTGCTTATGAAGACACCGCGCTGCCGATCGGCCACAACCAGACCATCTCCCAGCCTTATATGGTCGCGCGCATGAGCGAGCTGCTGCTCGAGGCGGGGCCGCTGGACAAGGTGCTGGAGATCGGCACCGGTTCCGGTTACCAGACCGCTGTGTTGTCGCAACTGGTCGAGCGGGTGTTCTCGGTGGAGCGCATCAAGGTGCTGCAGGACCGGGCCAAGGAACGCCTGGTCGAGCTCAACCTGCGCAACGTGGTGTTCCGCTGGGGTGATGGCTGGGAAGGCTGGCCGGCGCTGGCGCCGTACAACGGCATCATCGTCACCGCAGTGGCGACCGATGTGCCGCAGGCGCTGCTCGATCAACTGGCACCGGGCGGGCGGATGGTCATCCCGGTCGGCTCGGGCGAAGTTCAGCAATTGATGTTGATCGTGCGCGAAGAAAACGGCTTTTCCCGACACGTCCTCGGGGCAGTGCGTTTTGTGCCATTGCTCAACGGGCCTCTGGCCTGAGCATTTGTTTTTCGGCGCTGAATTCCTTGCGAGTGCACCTGTCTTACACCGGCACCGATTGTTTAAACAGAATTCATCGTCCATGAGCAAACGTGTGCGCCGAGCGATAACGCTTCATTAAAGGTAAAGCCGGATTCGCCCGTTATACTTGCGACGTTACAGGCCGAAATCGGCATTCCACATTTTTCAGCCACCACAAAGGGAGCGGCGGGTGAGTCTCACAGTCATTGCGCAGCGTATGGGTAACACGAGCTTTCAGCGCCTGGTGACTGGCCTTGTCTTGAGCACCTTGCTGGTCGGTTGCTCCAGCACCAAATCGAACAACGTTCGGGTCGTCGATCGCAACAACACGGTCGCCCAGCGTCCTACAGTGACGACCGGACAGTATGTAGTCCGTCCGGGTGACACGATGTTTTCCATCGCGTTTCGCTACGGCTGGGACTATAAAGCCCTCGCTGCCCGGAACAATATTCCTACGCCGTACACGATCCACCCGGGTCAGACGATTCGCTTCGATGGGCGCCCGGGTTCAACGTCGACTGCGGTGGCCAGCAGCAGTGGTTCGGCACCGTCTTCGTCGAGCAAAACCACGATAATCCGGCGCCAGGCGAATGGCACGACGACCACCACAACCACCGGTTCCGGGGCCGCTTCGACGACGGTTGTACCGTCCGTCGCCAACAAGCCGGCACCGGCTCCATTGCCTCCACCGGGCCCAGCCCCGACCGGCTGGGGATGGCCATCTAATGGCATTCTGATTGGTAAATTCTCTTCAAACGGTAGTTTGAATAAAGGAATTGATATCGCCGGAGATTTGGGACAGCCTGTTTTAGCTGCGTCTGATGGGACTGTGGTTTACGCCGGGAGTGGCTTAAGGGGCTACGGCGAATTAGTCATCATCAAACACAGCGAAACCTACGTCAGTGCTTACGGACACAACCGTCGGCTGTTGGTACGGGAGGGGCAGCAGGTCAAAGTCGGACAGACAATTGCCGAAATGGGGTCAACGGGTACAGACCGGGTGAAACTGCATTTTGAGATTCGCCGACAAGGTAAACCTGTAGATCCGCTGCAGTTCCTGCCAAGACGTTGATTTGCAGACCAGCCTGTTCTTTCACGTAGAGGGGACAGGCTCCAGCGTTGCCAAGGATAAAGGCGCCGCTTGAGCTTGGGGTCGAACTCACCAAAGGACTATAACAATGGCTCTCAGTAAAGAAGTGCCGGAGTTTGACATCGACGATGAGGTTCTCCTGATGGAGACCGGCATCGATTCGGATTCGATGTCGAATGATGAAGGGGCTGCTCCACCTTCCGTTCGTGCCAAATCCAAACACTCCGCTTCACTTAAACAACACAAGTACATCGACTACACCCGGGCACTCGATGCCACGCAGCTGTACCTCAACGAAATCGGCTTTTCCCCATTGCTCTCCCCGGAGGAAGAAGTTCATTTTGCGCGTCTGTCGCAAAGTGGCGACCCCGCCGGGCGCAAGCGCATGATTGAAAGTAACCTGCGGCTGGTGGTCAAGATCGCCCGGCGTTACGTCAACCGGGGGCTGTCGCTGCTGGATCTGATCGAAGAGGGCAACCTCGGGCTGATCCGGGCGGTGGAAAAGTTCGATCCCGAGCGCGGCTTCCGCTTCTCGACCTACGCGACCTGGTGGATCCGTCAGACCATCGAGCGCGCGATCATGAATCAAACCCGGACCATCCGGCTGCCGATTCATGTGGTCAAGGAACTCAACGTGTACCTGCGGGCGGCACGGGAGCTGACGCAAAAACTCGATCACGAACCTTCACCCGAAGAAATCGCCAACCTGCTGGAAAAACCGGTGGGCGAAGTCAAGCGCATGCTGGGCCTGAACGAGCGGGTTTCTTCGGTCGACGTCTCGCTGGGTCCGGATTCGGATAAAACCCTGCTGGACACCCTCACGGACGACCGTCCGACCGATCCATGCGAACTGCTGCAGGATGACGATCTGTCGCAGAGCATCGATCAATGGCTCTCGGAGCTGACCGACAAGCAACGCGAGGTGGTGGTACGCCGCTTCGGTCTGCGCGGTCACGAGAGCAGCACGCTGGAAGATGTAGGCCTTGAGATCGGCCTGACCCGGGAACGGGTGAGACAGATCCAGGTGGAAGGCCTCAAGCGCCTGCGGGAAATCCTTGAGAAAAACGGCCTGTCGAGTGAGTCGCTGTTCCAGTAAGCGTTCTGCATGACCGCCAACAAAAAGCCCCGACCGTTCGGGGCTTTTTGTTGTCCGGCTCTGGCCAGCGGCCTGGAACCTGACGATCGGTCGTCATTTCCCGGGTTTGTAGTCTCGCGGTGTAAGCCCTGGCTTACTCTTTCGTAAGTGTTCGTTATTTTTACACTGCGGAAGACATCCATTGCGCTGTGGTGCCGTGATCAAGTTTTTGATTTATATGAATATTTTCAAATGTTAAATGCTTATGACACGAGACTTTACCGGAACGGGCCGGTTGCCCAAACCGGGGAACTCTTTAGTATCTGGGTTGTGTCGACGGATAGACACGCCCTTCACGGAAGAGGGGAATGGACATCGCAGGACGCGATTCATCAGGACGATGAAAAGGAACACAGGGAATAGGGAAAAAATGTGGGCGGGTCAAACCGCCCCTTTTTTTGCCTGTAGAAAAGCAAAACGCAGAAAAGCAAAAAGGCCCTCATGGGGCCTTTTGCGTGAACGCGGGGGTAATCAGCGTTCGAGGTCTTTGATCTTGCCTTTGACACCATCCCACTCTTCGGCGTCTGGCAGCGATTCTTTCTTCTCGGTGATGTTCGGCCAGATTTCGGCCAATTCAACGTTCAGCTGAATGAACTCCTGCATTTCTTCCGGAACTTCGTCCTCGGAGAAAATGGCGACGGCCGGGCATTCCGGTTCGCACAGTGCGCAGTCGATGCATTCATCCGGGTGAATCACCAGGAAGTTCGGGCCTTCGTAAAAGCAGTCCACCGGACAGACTTCTACGCAGTCGGTGTACTTGCACTTGATGCAGTTGTCGGTGACGACGAAGGTCATTTCTAATTTTCTCCTCAGGCGGCGGCAGCGTTGCCCCTTCACGGTTGGGGTCGCCAGGTTCGGGAGCGATGTCTGCCAGCCAGGCTAAATAGCCAGCAGCATCCCGAACCGCGCGAGATTCTAACAGCTTGAAGCCGTTTGCGTTATATCCGGTTCTTCAGTGCTTAGATCCGGTTCTTAAGTGCATATAACATTTCGAGTGCCCGGCGCGGTGTCACGTCATCGAGATCCAGCTTGGCCAGTTCGTCCAGTACCGGGTGCGGCAGGCTGGCGAACATGTCGCTCTGTTGCGGGGCGGCCGGCTTGCCTTTGACGGCCGGCTTTGGCGCTTCATGAGGCAGCGCAGTGTCTTCCAGTCGGCTCAAGTGCTCGCGGGCTCGCGCGATCACTTCGCTGGGTACACCGGCCAGTTGCGCCACGGCCAGGCCATAGCTCTGGCTCGCCGGCCCCGGCAGGACATGGTGCAGGAACACGATACGTTCGTTGTGTTCGGTCGCGTTGAGATGCACGTTGGCAACCAGCGGCTCGGCTTCCGGCAACACGGTCAGTTCGAAATAGTGCGTGGCAAATAGAGTATAGGCGCGCAAATGCGCCAGTCGCTCGGCCGCCGCCCATGCCAGCGACAAGCCGTCGAACGTGCTGGTGCCGCGACCCACTTCGTCCATCAGCACCAGGCTGCGTTCGGTGGCGTTGTGCAGGATGTTGGCGGTTTCGCTCATTTCCACCATAAAGGTCGAGCGGCCGCCGGCCAGGTCGTCGCTGGAACCGATGCGGGTGAAAATCCGGTCCACCAGCGACAGTTCGCAGCTGGCCGCTGGCACGAAGCTGCCGATGTGCGCCAACAGCACGATCAACGCGGTCTGGCGCATATAGGTGGATTTACCGCCCATGTTCGGACCGGTGATCACCAGCATCCGGGTGTTGTCGTCCAGGCTCAGATCGTTGGCCACGAACGGTGTGGTCAGCACTTGCTCGACCACCGGATGGCGACCCTGGTTGATGCGCATGCACGGTTCGCTGACGAAGGTCGGGCAATTCAGGTCGAGATTCAGAGCACGTTCGGCGAGATTGCTCAGCACATCCAGTTCTGCCAGCGCACCAGCGGTGTCCTGCAGCGGCGGCAACTGGCTGATCAAATCTTCCAGCAACGCCTCATAGAGCATCTTCTCGCGAGCCAGGGCGCGGCTCTTGGCCGACAGTGCCTTGTCCTCGAACTCTTTCAGCTCGGGAGTAATGAAGCGCTCTGCGCCCTTCAGGGTCTGACGACGGATATAGTCCGCCGGAGCCGATTCAGCCTGCTTGCTGGGCAATTCGATGAAGTAGCCGTGAATCCGGTTGTAACCGACTTTCAGGTTGGCCAGGCCGGTACGGGCCTTTTCCCGGGCTTCCAGATCGATCAGGAATTGTCCGGCGTTTTCGCTCAGCGACTGCAGCTCGTCGAGTTCGCTGTCGTAGCCGGTTTTCAGCACGCCGCCATCACGGATCACCGCCGGTGGATTGTCGATAATGGCTTTTTCCAGCAGCGCTGCCAGTTCCGGGTAGGTGCTGGTGGTGCTTGCCAGATGTTGCAGGTGCGGCGCTTCGAGATCGGTCATCGCCACTTGCAGTTCAGGCAGGGCGCCGAGTGCGTCACGCAGACGGGCGAGGTCGCGAGGACGGGCATTGCGCAGACCGATCCGGGCGAGAATCCGCTCGATGTCACCGATCTCTTTCAACTGTGGTTGCAGTTTTTCGAAACGATAACCGTCGAGCAGGCAACGGATCGAGGTCTGGCGCGCCAGCAGCACGGTGAGATCGCGCAGTGGGCGGTTCAGCCAGCGGGTCAGCAAGCGGCTGCCCATGGCGGTCTGGCAACGGTCGACCACCGATTGCAGGGTGTTGTCGCGGCCACCGGCCAGGTTGGTGTCGAGTTCGAGGTTGCGGCGGCTGGCACCGTCCAGCACCACGGTGTCGTCCAGCCGTTCATGACGCAGGCTGCGCAGGTGGGGCAGGGCGGTACGCTGGGTTTCCTTGGCGTACGCCAGCAGGCAACCGGCAGCGCCGATGGCCAGGGTCAACGTTTCGCAGCCGAAGCCTTTCAGATCCTGGGTCGAAAACTGCTGGCAGAGACTTTTCAGCGCCGAGTCGCGCTCGAAATCCCACGGTGCGCGACGGCGAACGCCACGGCGTTTTTCCGCCGGCAGATCCTTTGGCCAGTCATCCGGGATCAGCAGCTCGACCGGGTTGACCCGCTCAAGCTCCGCCAACAGGTTTTCCCAACCCTTGATTTCCAGCACGGTGAAGTTGCCGCTGGTGATGTCCAGTACCGCGAGGCCGAACAGGCGCTCGTCCCCCAGCACCGCCGCGATCAGGTTGTCGCGGCGCTCATCCAGCAATGCCTCATCGCTGACTGTGCCCGGGGTGATGATCCGCACTACCTGACGCTCGACCGGGCCCTTGCTGGTGGCCGGGTCGCCAACCTGCTCGCAGATCACTACCGACTCGCCCAGCTTGACCAGTTTCGCCAGATAGCCTTCCGCCGCGTGATACGGAATCCCGCACATCGGAATTGCCTGCCCTGCCGACTGCCCGCGGGCGGTCAGGGTGATGTCCAGCAACTTGGCCGCCTTCTTCGCGTCTTCGTAGAAGATCTCGTAGAAGTCGCCCATGCGGTAGAACATCAGCTGGTCCGGGTGCTGATTCTTCAGGCGCCAGTACTGCTGCATCATCGGAGTGTGGGAGGACAGGTCGGAGACGGCTTTATTCATCGGATTGTCAGGTAACTCGTTGGAAGATGTGGGGCAAAAGCGGGGCGGTCGCCGGGCTTTTCCGCGATGGGCGCAAGGTTACCATGGGCGGTCTGTTGGACGCAGGCATCGCGGCCGGGTGACAGGTTTATGGCGCAAAAAGCTCGACTATGCACGATTTATGCAAATCAGCATTTGTCATCCCGAAAAACTTCAAGCACTATGCGCGTTATGCAAAAACGCAACGTATCCTCCGTCTTAAGAGCACTGCTCGATCAGCACGGGATCTCCCCCACGGAGCTCCACCGTCGCACCGGCGTGCCTCAATCCACTCTCTCGCGGATTCTCAGCGGGAAGATCGTCGATCCTTCGGATAAACATATTTCCAAGATTGCCGAGTACTTCGCCGTGAGCACCGATCAGTTGCGCGGGCGCGCGGATGTTGCGCCGGTTGCCGGCGGCGGGCGCGAGGAGTTGCATTCCGAACTCAAGGACATAAGCCTGTGGGACGATGACACGCCCGTCGATGACGACGAGGTGTCCGTGCCCTTCCTTCGCGAGGTTGAATTGGCTGCTGGATCAGGAAGATTCGTCATCGAAGAGAGCGAGCGCTCCAGCCTGCGCTTTGGCAAGCGCAGCCTGCGCCATAATGGCGTGCAGTTCGACCAGGCCAAATGCGTGACCGTACGGGGCAACAGCATGTTGCCGGTGCTGCGCGACGGCGCCACGGTCGGTGTCAACGCCGGCAAGTGCGGGATCGGCGACATCATTGATGGCGACCTTTATGCGATCAACCACAACGGTCAATTGCGGGTGAAACAGCTCTACCGCCTGCCTACCGGTATCCGTCTGCGCAGCTTCAATCGCGATGAGCATCCGGACGAGGACTACAGCTTCCAGGATATGCAGGACGAGCAGATCGTCATCCTCGGTCACGTCTTCTGGTGGGGCATGTACGCCCGATAACGATCCCTCTCTCAGATAGAACCCGCCCACGGCGGGTTTTTTTTCGCCCCTGGAAAACCGGACAACCCTTGAATGGCGGGGCTTTCATGCATTCGCGCATTTCTCATGCATAAATAAATGCATTTACGCATTGACTGTATATGCATACATGCATATTCTTGCCACCAAGCCGCTCGACAAAGCGGCTGGCAACAACAGCTCTTTAGTTCCACAAGAACAGGCAGCGATGAACCGGCCTCAACGGTTCAGAGGGTTGGCAACTGACCCGGGTGTGCAGCGTAAAGCACCAGAAGCAGTTATCCGGCGGGCAGGGACCGCGGTCGGAAAAACAATTTGAATGGACTCGTACCGCGCCAGTAGCGCCGAAAAGTCAGCTTCCTTCACACGTACACAGGATTGAAGGAAGGCGAAGGAGCGCATTACTGAAAAGCCCGGCGGACTGCCGGGCTTTTTGGAATGCCTACCTGGCGCACGCCGCTTCACCGAAGCTTCACGGCATAAACGCAGTCAGGCGGAGAATCAAAAGGATTTGCAGATGTTGAAAGACTGCCGTTGCGGCTATTGCAAACGACTGCTCGCCCGGGTGGGTGAGTACACAGAACTCCAGATCAAATGTTCCCGCTGCGGAACATTGAATCATGTGAAGGCCACGAGTCTCGAGCGATCGCCTGTGAGCGACATGAGCACAATCAAGTGCACAAGACTATCCGACTCTATAGGTAAAAAATGAAATCGATCAAAACTCATCTGGGTTCGATGCTGTTGTCCCTGACGCTGCTGGCTGCCAGCGGTTCCGCCTTTGCGGCCGAACTGGTCGTCAATGGAAGCTTTGAAACCCCCGGTTGCGCTAACGACTGCATCTTGAATACACCCGCTCAGGCTGACTTCATCAACGGCTGGACAACGTTCCTGTCCGGTGTCGAGTACATGAACGTCCGCGCCGCCATCGGCAGTTCGGTTGCTGCCGATGGCGCAATGGCCGTTGATCTTGCCAACTATGTTTACGAAAACGGCGGCGGAATTCAGCAAAACATCAACACCGTCGTGGGCGCAAAGTATCGCCTGACTTTTAGCGCCGGTAACTCGAAGTATGTGAATCGCACCGGCAATGGTGTCATCAACGTCAAGATAGCCGGACAAACCACAAGCTTCGACACGCCTGTGGCGACAGGTGATGCAACCGTATGGGAAACCAGAACTCTGGACTTCACCGCCACTACTTCGCAAACGACCCTGAGCTTCTGGAACGAGCAGAATCCCAATGCTCATTTCGCGTTCATTGACAAGGTCAGCGTAGTACCTCTTTAAGAGATAGCCTGCGGGCACTCCTTGAGTGCCCGCTTTCAGAGACATCGTTTGAAACCAAAATACATCACACATCAAACTTTCAAGGAGGCGTGACATGACAAACGAGCAACAAGCGTTGGCTGACATGCCGATCTGGCTGGTCATCCTCCTTGCCGTCGTGGGCGGGGTGTCCGGCGAAATGTGGCGCGCCGACAAGGAGGGCGCCCGTGGCTGGCCACTGCTTCGGCGGCTCGCCCTGCGCTCCGGCGCCTGCATGATCTGCGGCGTCTCGGCGATCATGCTGCTGTACGCCGCCGGCATGTCGATCTGGGCTGCTGGCGCGTTTGGCTGCCTGACAGCCATGGCCGGCGCCGACGTGGCCATCGGTCTGTACGAACGCTGGGCCGCCAAGCGCATTGGCGTCTGCGAAGTTCCCCCGCGCGATCCGCAGTAACCCTTTCACTTTCCTGTCTCGCTGCACGCTGTGCGGTGGGACTGCGCGTGGACATTCGAAAAGGAGGTCATGCATGCCCACACCGATCCGGCAGCCGTCGCAACTGTTCACGGCAATGGCGACAGCCTTGCGCAACAACGCCGACCTGAACGTGCAGGTCGGCAGTCAGGATGACTTCACGGCCCCCGGCGACAAGGCCTGGGTGCTGATCGACATCGAACGCAATGCACCAGGAGAACGCGCTGCCAACGGGCGTATCGCCCATGTGCTGACGCTGTCACTGCAAGTCATCCCGGCGCTTTCCGCCACGGCGTTCGCTGCCTGTGACCTGATCGCCGCCCTGAAAAACCTGATCACCGACAATCGTTGGGGCCTGCCCGGCGATCAATGCGATCTGCCGATGAATATCGATGGTTTGCCGTCACTGGCGATTCGCGCCGATCAGCCCAACAAGGCCTGGACACTGACCTTCAATCAGACCCTGTACCTGGGCCCGACCCTGCTGGACGACCCGCTCGGCACACCGAAATTCGCCCGCACCTGGGAAGTCAGCGACATCGATGATCCCGACCAATACACCACGCTGGAGGCCTGACCGATGTTCGACGCGTTACTGCGTATGCAACTGGGCCCGATCATCGAACGCTTGGCCGAGATGGAAGCGGAGATCGAAGACCTGCACCGACGCGCCGAGAGTTATTGCCGCATCGGCATCTGTCAGGAGGTCGATGCCGCGAGCAACACCTGCAAGGTCAGCCACGGTGGATTGCTCACCCCGGCCATCAAATTCTTCAACCCCAGCGCCGGCGCGCAGAGCGAGTCGCGGATCCCGACGGTGGGCGAACAATGCCTGCTGTTCAACTACGGCAGCGGCGAAAGCGGCGCACAAAGCGTGGCGTTGTTCGGCCTGAACAGCGACCGTTTTCCACCGACCTCGACGGTGCCGACGTTGACCCGTCGCGTCCATCAGGACGGCAGCGAAAGCGGCTACGACGACGCCACTCACACGCTGCATTGGCAAAACGGTCCGGCCGCCTTCAACGGCTCCCGAGAATCGCTTGAACTGAGCATCGGCCCGGCGCGGCTGGCGATGACAGCGCAAGCGATCAACCTGCAGCTGGGCGCGGTCGGCCTGACCATCGACGCCTCGGGCGTGCACTTCAGCGGCCCGTTGGTGGATCACCAGGGTCGCGTCATCAGCCCCTGAATCAAGAGCTTCCCATGATCGGAATCGATAGAGACACCGGGGCCACGGTCGACGACTGGCTGCAATTCGTGCAGCGCGCGACCCGGGCCCTGACCACGCCGCTGGGCACCCGGCAAAAAAGGCCCCTTTATGGTTCGTTGATCCCCACGCTGTTGGGGCAAAACCTGGGTGATGACGTTCTGCTTCTGGCCCAGAGTCACGCTGCGCAGGCTTTCTACAACGCGCAGAACGGCATCGGCGATTTCCAGCCAGGCGTGATCGTCGCCACGCGTCAGGGCGCCGGTCTGCTGCTGCGCTTCGCCGGCACCTGGAAAAACCGCCAACAGACTTTCGAGGTCGTGACATGAGCATGTTGATCCCGGGCCAGAACCAACTGGCCGAACCCTCATTGATCAAGGTCGAGGCCTTCGAGGATCTGCTGGCCGAGTTCAAGACCTTCGTCCTGGAATACGTCGGTACCCGCTCGCCGCAGAGCGCTGCGAAACTCAAGACCAGCCTGGACAACGAAAGCGAATTGCTGACGATGGCGCTCGAAGCGTTTTGCGTTCGCCTGCAAAGCCACGAACGCAAATACAACGCTCGCATCAAGCAAATGCTGGCGTGGTGGGCCACCGGCAGCAACCTTGATGCGCGGCTCGCGGACATGGGGCTGGAGCGGCAGTTGCTCGACCCGGGCGACCCGGCAGCGTTTCCGCCAGTGCCGGCGATTTACGAGAGCGACGATGATGCCCGGTTGCGTTATTACCTGGCGCCCCATGCGCCGGCAGCGGGGTCGCGGATGCAGTATCGCCGCGAGGTGTTCACCCTCGGCGAACGGCCGGCGGTGAAAGTCGAATCCACCGATGCCGGCGTCGTCAACGTCACCTACACCTTTGCCCCGGACGGCCTCGCCGCACAGGTCAAGGATGGCAATGGCCGCCGTACGGCCCCCGGTGAAGTGCAGGTGACGGTGCTGTCCCGCGACGCCGACGGCACACCGTCCACCGCACTGCTCGACGGCGTGCGCCAGCACTTCGCCCGGCCCGATGTCTGTCCGGAAACCGACAAGGTCACGGTCAAAGGCGCCGAGATTCAGCGCTACAAAATCCGCGTCGTGGCAAAGATCAATTCCGGCCCCGATTCGGGCCTGACCAAAGTCGCCGCCGAGCAACATCTGCAAGCCTACGCCGACAGCTGCCATCGCCTGGAAGGTCGGGTCGACCCGAGCTGGATCGACTACACGCTGCACAGCGCCGGCGCCGTGCAATTGCAGATTCTTGAACCGCTGACGCCCATCGTCTGCAGCGCGTTTCAAGCGCCGTACTGCACGGCGGTCGAGGTCGAGGTGCAGACACTATGACGGACCAGACACCGCGTCCGACCCTGCTGCCGGCCAACAGCTCGGCGCTGGAACGGGCACTCGACATCGGCTTCGGCGCTTTGCTTGACCGCATCGCACCGCCGTTCCCCGAACTGATGAACCCGAGCTCGACACCCCTCGCATTCCTGCCGTATCTCGCAGCGGATCGCGGCGTGGCCGAATGGAGCACCGACGCACCGGAAGCCGAGAAGCGCCTGACCGTCGAACTGGCCTGGCCAACCGCGCGTCAGGCCGGCACCCGCAAGGCACTGGAAAACGCTGCCAAGGGCTTGCAACTCAGGCCTGAAGTCCGCGCCTGGTATGAACAGACACCGCCCGGCGAACCCTACAGCTTTTCCGTGCGGGCCTTCAGCGAACAACCCTACAGCGAAGAAATCGATGCCCGTCTCGACCGACGCCTGGCCGATGCCAAGAGCGAACGGGACGTGCTGTCGGTGTCGGTCGGCCTCAGCGCCTTCGGCTCTCATGTGATCGGCGCCGCGACCTTTTGCGGTGAGCTGACCACGGTTTATCCGGTGTTCCTCGAAGGGCTCGAAACCTCGGGAGAGGCCTTCATGGCGGCTGCGCTGTACACCGTCGAAACATCCACTATTTATCCTCAGGGGGCCTGAATGGCTGACTATTACACCCTGCTCACCAACGCAGGGATTGCCTACGAAACCGCCTGCAAGGCGGCGGGCGTACCGATCAAGCTGACGCAGATTTCCGTCGGCGATGGCAGCGGCGCGGTCTACAACCCGGCCGCGACGGCTACCGCGCTGAAACGCGAAGTCTGGCGCGGACCGCTCAATGCGCTGTTCCAGGACGAGAAGAATCCGAGCTGGCTGCTCGCCGAAGTCACCATCCCGCCGGACGTCGGCGGCTGGTACGTGCGTGAAGCCGGTCTGTGGACCGACACCGGGATTCTCTACGCCATCGTCAAATACCCGGAGTCGTTCAAACCGGTGCTGGCCACGTCGGGCTCGGGCAAAGAGTTCTACATCCGCTCGATTTTCGAGACCAGCAATGCCTCGCTGGTGACGCTGCTGATCGACGACACCGTGGTCAAGGCCACTCGTGCGTGGGTCATGAGCTACCTCGCCGAAGAACTCGGCAAACTCGACGGCAAGCAATCGGTACGTGTCGCCGCCACCGCCAACGTGGTGTTGAACGGTGCGCAGCAGATCGACGGCGTGGCGGTGATTGCCGGCGACCGCGTGCTGCTGCCGAACCAGACCCTGGCCAAGGACAACGGCCTGTGGATCGTCGCCAACGGTGACTGGATTCGGGCCAACGATGCCAACGTCAGCGCCAAGGTCACACCGGGCCTGACGGTGATGGTGGAGGAGGGTACGCTCAACGGCGATTCGCTGTGGCACCTGACCACCAACGCGCCGATCACTCTTGGCACAACCGCGCTGACATTCAAGATGCTGGCAGGGCGCACCGGGATTGCCGCCGGGACTTACAAGAGTCTGAGCGTCGACGAATACGGCCGCGCGACGGCCGGCTCGAATCCCGACACGTTGTCCGGGTTTGGCATCAAAGATTCGTACACCAAGGCTGAAGTCGAGGCGCTGATTGCCAAGGCTTCTGCGTTGCCGGTGGGATCGATTGTGGCGTTCCCTGTCGATACACCGCCACCGGGTTTTCTGGAGCTGGACAACAGCGTCAAGAGCAGCGCGACCTACCCTGACTTGAGCGCCTATCTGGGTGGCAAGTTCAACAAGGGGGATGAGGGGGTCGGGAATTTCCGGT